>NZ_JAILXP010000279.1 GCF_020740895.1 Streptomyces sp. UNOB3_S3
GGGTTGGGTGGCTTTTCGGCCGGGATGGGCAAGGGTCGTACGGCGACCGCACCGTCGCCCTCGCCTGGCTACTGTGTATCCACACGCTTCCGAGAGCGATGTCTGCGCCGCCTGAGAAGGAGCTCCACTTGAGCGCCCACTCCGCCACACAGCGCCCCGCCGGTGTCCCGCCCATGCCCGAACGCAACCCGAAGGCTCTCCGGGAAGCGATCGCCACCCATGCCCCGCAACTCCTCGCCGATTTCGACCGGCACTGGAAGCGGGACATCGCCGACACCTACGACCTCACACCTGTCCCGGCGTTCATGGCCCGCTGGTGGACCGAGTACGCCCTCGCCCGCGACCCCAGACTGGACGCCCGGGTGTCCGACCTCGAGGACCGCGCTGCCGAAGCCGGTGACACCGCGGAGGCCCGTGCCCTCCTCGAACAGGCCGCGCACCTGCGGCGGGAAGCCGGACACGCGGAACCCGGCCAGTGACCGACGACGGGTTCATGGGCCCGCCGTGGCAGATCGACTACGTCGAAGGCGCCCGCACCTACCGCGACTCGCTGCCCGAAGATGTGCGGAAGACTTTCCGGGACGCTCTGATCGACATCCTCACCGCCAAGGACCCCTACCGGCCCGGGGAGCACATCCCGGTCGAACCCGCCAGGTCCACCCGCTTCCGGGGCCCCCACATCCTGGCCTTCGACGGCGGGCGCGGATGGGCCCGCTTCGTCTTCGTCCGTCGCACCGCGGACCCGCAAATCGTGATCGAGGAACTCTTCTGGCAGTGACCACGACGCGCCACAGCGCCTGCCTGCTTTCACAGGTCAGAGGGGATAAGGGGCGGACGAGTCGGCCTGTACGCCGGGTTCTGTGCGCGCGGTCCCTTACGGGAGCCGCGGCGGCGGCCATCCATCTAGGCCTGCCGTTGCCGACAGGCTCGTGCGGTCTACCCGCGGACTCGGGCGGGCAGCCCTCGATCGTCCGCGCAGGGCCGTCGCCGTGAAGCGACCGCCCCTCTTGACCTTGCTCCGGGTGGGGTTTACCTAGCCGCCTGGGTCACCCCAGGCGCTGGTGGTCTCTTACACCACCGTTTCACCCTTACCGGGAATCCGAAGATCCCCGGCGGTCTGTTCTCTGTGGCACTGTCCCGCGGGTCACCCCGGGTGGGCGTTACCCACCACCCTGCCGTATGGAGCCCGGACGTTCCTCGGGAGACCCCTGAAGGTCCCACGCGGCCGCCCGGCCGGCTCGTCCGCCGTGCCCCCATGCTACCGGCCCGCCACCAGGCCCGTTCACGCCGGGGCGATCACCACCGCGTTAAGGTGCCACACGGATTACCCAAGAGGCTCACCCAAGGAGACCGACCGTGCTCGTGCTGTTGCCACCGTCCGAGGGGAAGGCCACGGGTGGCACCGGGCCCGCGCTGGACACCGGGGCACTGGCGCTCCCCGGCCTCACGGCCGCCCGGGAGACCGTGCTCGCCGAGCTCGTGGACCTCTGCACCGGCGACCAGGACAAGGCCGCCGACGTCCTCGGCCTCAGCCCCGGCCTCCGTGGCGAGATCGCCAAGAACGCCGCCCTGCGGACGTCCGGCACCCGCCCCGCCGGGGAGATCTACACCGGCGTCCTCTACGACTCCCTCGGCCTCATCACCCTCAGCGGCCCCGCCCGCCGCGCCGCCGAACGCTCCCTCCTCGTCTTCTCCGGCCTCTGGGGCGCGGTCCGGATCACCGACCCCATCCCCTCCTACCGCTGCTCCATGGGCGTCAAGCTCCCCGGCCTCGGCGCCCTGGGCGCGTACTGGCGAGCCCCCATGGCCGACGTCATGCCCGAGGCCGCCGGCGACGGCCTCGTCCTGGACCTCCGCTCCGCCGCCTACGCCACCGCCTGGAAGCCCAAGGGCGAGCTCGCCGAGCGGACGGCCACGGTACGGGTGCTCCACTCGAAGACCGTGGCCGGCGTGGAGAAGCGGACGGTCGTCAGCCACTTCAACAAGGCCACCAAGGGACGGCTCGTCCGCGACCTGCTGACCGCCGGGTTCGACCCCGCCACCCCCGCCGAACTCGCGGGCGCGCTGCGGGAGCTCGGATATGCCGTCGAAGGCGACGACGCCCCCGCGAAGCGGGGGAAGTCGCTGGGGCTCGATGTGATCGTGTCCGAGCTCTGACCCTCGCGTTGCGCATGGCGCAACGTTCGTTGTGGTGAACGATCCGTCTCGGCAGGATGACGGGCGTGACCGATCTCCTTGATCTCGCGCCCGTCATCCCCGTCGTCGTCCTCCACGACATCGCCGACGCGATACCGCTCGCGCGGGCGCTGGTCGCGGGAGGACTGCCGGTGATCGAGGTCACCCTACGAACCCACACCGCGCTGGACGCGATACGTGCGATTTCCGCCGGCGTACCAGAGGCCATCGTCGGCGCCGGAACGGTCCTGCGCCCCGCGCAGGCGGAGGCCGCCGTCGAGGCCGGGGCCCGTTTTCTGGTCAGCCCGGGCTGGACGGAACGGCTGCTCGACGCCCTCCGGGCGACCGGCATGCCGTTCCTGCCGGGCGTCGCCACGGCGTCCGAGGTGCTGGCGCTGCTGGAGCGCGGGGTGCGCGAGATGAAGTTCTTCCCGGCGGAGGCGGCGGGCGGGGTGAACTATTTGCGGTCACTGTCGGCGCCGCTCCCGACGGCCCGCTTCTGCCCTACGGGCGGGATCGGGCCGGAATCGGCCCGCGAGTACCTGGCGTTGCCGAACGTCGGCTGCGTCGGCGGTACGTGGATGCTGCCGCCCGACGCGGTACGGAACCACGACTGGGGGCGGGTGGAGGAGCTCGCCGCGCAAGCGGCGGCGTTGCGGGGCGCGGGCGCCGCCTAGACGGCGCCGCGCTTCAGCCCGTTCACGAAGGCCGCCCACGCGGCGGCCCGGAACACCAGGGCGGGGCCCTGGGGAGCGAACTTACTGTCCCTTACGGGGACGAAGTCGGGGATACCGGGGGCTATTTCTATGCAGTTGCCTGCGTCGTTGCCGCTGTAGCTGCTTTTGCGCCACGTTGCCATTGCGCTCATACCCTTCCATTGCATCTCTGATCAAGGCGGCGGAGTCGGGGCCTGAGAGGCAGTCAGCCCTGAGCACATCGTAGAGCTTGGTGTAGCGCGCGATAATCGCCGGATCGTTGATGAAATGGCCCGCTTCCAAGGATTCCGAGTACACCCAGTCCTGCCCGTCGGGCAGCCTGATCAGCGACATTGAGCACTTTGGCCTGGCCAGCTGCGCGTTGAAGGGCACTACCTGGACCCCCATGTTCGTCCGCTCGCCCGCGAGCAGCAGCTGCGCGCACTGGTCGCGCATCACCGCAGCGTTTCCAACGACGTTGCGAATGGTGCTCTCGTCCAGGACCACGACCAGAAGCGGGCCGTCGGTCTCCAGGAAGCGCTGCTGTCGGCTCATTCGGGCCGCCACCCGCTCGTCCAGTTCGCGTCCCGAGGAGAATTGCGAGAGCAGCGCTCGCGCATATTCCTCGCTCTGCAGCAGACCCGGCACCACGTCGATCTGGTACTCGCGAAGCTCGACCGCCTTCTCCTCCATCTCCACCCGCCGTTTGAACCAGTCCGGATGGCTGACCGCCGGATACCAGTCGATCTTCCGCCACAGCTTGGCGAACATCTCCTCCGTGCCCAGCACCTGGTCGCAAGCGACCACAAAGTTCCGCTGCGGAACCCGCGTCCCCACCTCCACCCTCGCCACCAGCGACCGATTGCACGGGATCTTCGTCGCCAGGTCCTCCTGCGTCAGCCCCGCGACCTCCCGGTGGTGCCGGAGCACCTCTCCGAAGACCGCCGCCGTCGTGGCTCCCGCTCCGCCACTTCCGTCGCGTCGCATCGCACCGTCCTCCCCCTGTTCCAGGTTGCCCATGGCACGTGCAAAACGTTGAGAGCGTAGGCAGCGATCCGCAACTCTGTCCTTACAACAAGTAGTTGGTCACCCACATGGGCGTGATTCAACGGCCGATGTCAAGGAAACCGATGGCTCCTCTCAGCTACCCGACCTCCCCACCCCCCTCCGATGCCGACCTGCGCCGGCTCTCCGCGCAGACCGCGCGCGACCTCCAGTCCGTCTGTCGCGATCACGGCTGGGCGCTGCACATCGCTTCGGCCGAACCCGCGAGCGGGAGCGCGTATGTGCAGTTCCCGCCCCTGCGCGTGGACGTGGCGCAGCAGATCATCGCCGGGCTGCGGCGGTTGCTCAACAGCCGTTGCGCGGAGTGCGCGGCGATCAAGCGGCGGCGCGCGCAGGCGATCAGGGACAAGGACATGGCCACGGCGGCCGCTGCCGCCATGGCCATGGGAAGACACCAACGGGCGGTTCACTGACAACATATGGCCTACACGTGACCGTCGGCGCGCTAACCTGCTGCCGCCATGAACGATTTCGTTGACGAAGCACGCTCGCGAGTCGCACATCTGCTCAGGATGGCCAATACGACCGATGACCGGGTCAGGGCACAGATCATCGAGTACGCCGATACGACCCCCGAGCCCCCGGTGATAAGCCGGGGGGCGGGGATCGTCACGACGGGTTGTTCCCGGTGTCTGCGGACGGCCTGGCGGCAGCACGACTCCGAGGGGCCGCTGTGGGTGTGCGGCACGTGCGGGCACGTGGAGCCGATCACCATGCGGTGCCCGGAGTGCGATGTCGACATGAAGCCACCACGTATGGGCGCGCCGGACCGCTGGGAGTGTCCGGCCTGCGACCGGACCGGATCGTCCCTGGCCTCGTCGTAGACGAGGGGCTACCGCAGGTGCGACGTGTCGTTGAGCAGTCGCAGCGACGCGTTGCCGTCGCCGTAGTACGCCACCGCCGACAGGGACGCCGCCGAGAGCTCCATGCGGAACAGGGACTCGGGCGGGGCGCCCAGGGCGAGGCGGACCAGGGTCTTGATCGGCGTGACGTGGGTGACGAGCAGCACCGTGCGGCCCGCGTAGCGGGCGAGGAGCTTGTCGCGGGAGAGGGAGACGCGGCGGGCGACCGTCGCGAAGCTCTCGCCGCCGCCCGTCGGGGCGGCCTTGGTGGAGGCCAGCCAGGCGTTGAGGTCCTCGGGGTGGCGCTCCTGGACCTCGGCGAAGGTCAGGCCCTCCCAGCTGCCGAAGTCGGCCTCGCGGAGGCCCTCCTCGACGCGGACGTCGAGGCCGAGCCGGTCGGCGATGGTGCCGGCCGTCTGGCGGCAGCGGAGCATCGGGGAGCTGACGATCGCCTGGATGGTGCCGCGGGCGGCGAGCGCGGCGGCGGCCGCCTCGGCCTGGCGGCGGCCGGCGGCGGACAGCTCCGGGTCGGTGCCGCCGCTGCCGGAGAAGCGCTTCTCCGGGGTGAGGGCGGTCTCGCCGTGGCGGAGGAGGACGAACGTGGTGGGCGCGCCGAGGTCGGCGGGGGCAGCCCAGCCGACGGGGGCGGCCTTGGGCTCGGCGAGCGGTTCGGCGGCGGGGATCTCCAGGGCGGCGGCGACACCGGAGGTGCCCCGGTCGGCCGAGGAGAGGCCGGGCTCCCACTGCCGGCCGGCCTTGCCGGCGTCCATGGCCTCGTTGGCCAGCCGGTCCGCGTGCTTGTTCTTCTCGCGCGGGATCCACTGGTAGGAGACCCGGCCCGCCGGGTGGGCCCGCTGGGCCCGCGCGGCGAGCGGCTTCATGTCGGGGTGCTTGATCTTCCAGCGGCCGGACATCTGCTCGACGACGAGCTTGGAGTCCATGCGGACCTGGATCTCGGCGTCGGGGTCCAGGGCGTGGGCGGCCTCCAGGCCGGCGATCAGGCCCTTGTACTCGGCGACGTTGTTCGTGGCCGTGCCGATGTACTCGGCGGCCTCGGCGAGCGCCTCGCCGGTGACGGCGTCGAGGACGACCGCGCCGTAGCCGGCGGGGCCCGGGTTGCCCCGGGAGCCGCCGTCGGCCTCGACGATGAAGCGGTTGGTCATGTCCGGACTACAGGCCCGAGTCGGACGTGCGGACCAGGATGCGGCTGCAGTTCTCGCAGCGGACGATCTCGTCGGCGGCGGCCTTGCGGACCTCGTTGAGCTCGGTGATGTCGAGCTCCAGCCGGCAGCCCTCGCAGCGGCGCTGGTAGAGGCGGGCGGCGCCGACGCCGCCGGAGCGGGCGCGGACCTTGTCGTAGAGCTTGATCAGGTCGGCCGGGACGGAGCCGGCGACGACCTCGCGCTCCTTGGTGACGGTGGCGGCCTCGGCGTCGATGGTCGCGGTGGCGGCGTCGCGGCGGGCGACGGCGTCGTCGACCTTGGCCTGGACGGAGGCGACGCGGCCGGTCAGCTCGGCGGCCCGCTCGGCGGCGCCCTCACGGCGCTCCATGACCTCCAGGACGACGTCCTCCAGGTCGCCCTGGCGCTTGGCGAGGGAGGCGATCTCGTGCTGGAGCTTCTCCAGGTCCTTGGGGGACATGCCGGCGCCGGAGTCCAGGCGCTGCTGGTCGCGGGCGGCGCGCTGGCGGACCTGGTCGACGTCCTGCTCGGCCTTGGCCTGCTCGCGGGAGCAGTCGCTCTCCTCGGTCTGCGCGGCGACGAGGAGGTCGCGGTGCTGGGCGAGGTCGCCCTCGAGGGCGGTGATCTCGGCGTGCTCGGGGAGGCTCTTGCGCTTGTGGGCGAGCTGGGTGAGGCGGACGTCCAGGGCCTGGAGGTCGAGGAGGCGGATCTGGTCGGCGGGCGCGGCGTTGATTTGGGGGCTCCTGGTTACTGGTGATGGGAGGACGACGCCGCGTGGGCGGTCCAGGGGTCGGTGACCGTACGGGAGACATGGGTGCGCAGGCCCCAGCCGTGGCGGTCGGAGATCTCGTCGAGCTGGGCGGCGGCCTGCTCGGTCCAGGGCCACTCGGTGGCCCAGTGGGCGGCGTCGACGAGGGCCAGCGGGCTCTCGGCCCGGGCGTCGGCCGCCGGGTGGTGGCGCAGGTCGGCGGTGACGTAGGCGTCGACGCCGGCGGCCCGCACCTCCTCGAAGAGGGAGTCGCCGGAGCCGCCGCAGACGGCGACCGTGGCGATGAGGCGCTCGGGGTCGCCCGCGACGCGGATGCCCTGGGCGGTGGCGGGCAGGCGCTTGGCGGCGCGCTCGGCGAAGGCGGCCAGGGTCAGCGGCGGGTCGAGCTCGCAGATCCGGCCGAGGCCGCGGCGGCCGGCGGGGTCGCTCGGGTCGGGCACGAGCGGGGCGACGACGCGCAGGTCGAGGGCGCCGGCGAGGGCGTCGGAGACGCCCGGGTCGGCGCGGTCGGCGTTGGTGTGCGCGACGTGGAGCGCGATGTCGTTCTTGATGAGGGTGTGCACGGCGCGGCCCTTGAAGGTGCCGGCCGAGACCGTCGTCGTGCCGCGCAGATAGAGCGGGTGGTGGGCGACGATCAGGTCGGCGCCGAGCTCCACGGCCTCGTCGACGACTTCCTGGACGGGGTCGACGGCGAACAGGACCCGGGTGATCCGGTCCTCGGGGTCGCCGCAGACCGTACCGACGGCGTCCCACTGCTCGGCTCGCTCCGGGGGCCAGAGGGCTTCGAGGGCGGAGATGACTTCAGACAGTACGGGCACGGAGGAAAGGCTACCTTCCTCCGTGCCCGCCCTTCGCTGACGCGGGTGCCTCTCAGTTCTTCACGAGGAAGCCGCGGAGGTCGTCGAGGACGCTGTCGGCCGCGGTGACACCGAGGCCGAGGTACCAGGTCTCGTCGGAGACGTTCTTCGCCCGACCGTCCTTGACCGCCTTCAGGCTCTTCCAGAGCGGGTTGTCCTCGGCGGTGTCGCGCTTGGTCTTGTCCGGGTCGCCGTAGACGCCGGTGAAGATCCAGTCGGCGTCGGCCTGGTCGATGTTCTCGGGGCTGATCTCCACGGCGAGCTTGTCGGCCTGCTGGTTCTTGGGCCGGGGCAGGCCGGCGTCCTTGAGGATGGTGCCGATGAAGGACTGCTGCGCGTACAGACGGGTGAACTGCGGCAGGTAGCGCAGCATGGTGATCGTCGGCTTCTTGTCGCCGAGGTCGGCGCCGAGCTTCTTCGCCTTGGCCTCGTACTCCGCCAGCTGCTTCTTGGCCTCGTCGGTCCTGTCGAGGGCGGCGGCGTTGAGGAGGTAGTTCTCCTTCCAGGTGAAGCCCGGGCGGACGGAGAACACGGTCGGGGCGATCTTCGACAGGTCCTTGTAGTGCTTCTCGGCGCGGAGTTTGCTGCCGAGGATCAGGTCGGGCTTGAGCTCGTTGATCGCTTCGAGGTTGAGGTTGTTGATGGTGCCGACGCTCTTGGGCTCGCCGATGTCCTTCTTGAGGTAGTCGGGGATGCCCTTGCTGCCCTCGCTGGGGGCCCAGCCGACGGGCTTGAGGCCGAGCGAGACGACATTGTCGAGCTCGCCGACGTCGAGGACGACGACGCGCTGGGGGCGCTGCTTGATCTCGGTCTTTCCCAGGGCGTGGGTGATGACGCGCGGGAACCGGCCGGGGGCGGCGTCCGTGCCCATCTTCGCGGTCTGCTCGGCGGCCTTGCCGAAGTCCTTGCCCTTCTCGGAGACGGCCTTCGAACCGGCGCCGCCGTCCTTGCCCGATTCCGAGGAGCCGCCGGACGAACCGCCGCAGGCGGTGAGCGTGAGCGCGGCGGCTATGGACAGGGCGGCGGCTGCGGTCACGGTGCCGCGGCGGCGGAGGGACATGGGGGCTCCCGGCTAGGTACTTAGGATCGCCTTACCTTAATCACTCGCCTCCCCGGAAGCACACCCACCCCCTTTTCTCAGGCGAACCGGACAACTAACCACCCATACGGGTGAAGCACCCGGGGTCGTGGCGTTCCACAGGAATCCGGATAACTACGTTCTGTGCCGGAGGTGACGATTTCCATGACGGTCTGTGCTCCCCACGGCCCCCAGAGCGCTCCGCAGAGACTTCCGCGGAGCGCACCGCCGGAAGGATCGAGACGCCCGGCGTTCACCGTCACGGTGGACGGTTCGTACGCGGCCTGGCTCGCCCTCGGCCGCGGCACGGACGGCTGGTTCCCCGAGCGCTGGACCCTCGACGGGCCCGAGCCCTACGCGGTGTCGCTGCCCGGCACCCAGCCCGAGGAACCGGACAGCCAGCTGCTCCCGCTCACCGACGGCCGGGTCCTCATCCGCCGCCGCGTCGCCGAGCGGTACGCGCTGTCGCTGCTCTACCCCGCCGGGCCCGGCACCGGCGAACTGCCGCTCGGCGCCATCGAGTGCCCGTACCTGTGCCTGCTGCCCCCCGCGCCCGACGGCCGCTCCGCCTACGCCCTCGTCCACGGCGAGACCCAGACCACCCTCTGGCGGGTGCACGGCGGCAGCGGCGGCCCCGAGCTGCTGGCCACGGTGCCGGGGCGGTGCGAGGGCGGCGCCTGGCTGGACCGCGCCGGCCGGCTCCTCGCCCTGGACCGCGAGCTGGACGGGCTCACCAAGGCCGTCGTCGTCGACCTGGGCCGGGGCGGCGAGACCAGCCCGCTGCTCCAGATCACCGAGAAGAGCAACGACCGCCTGCTCCTCGCCGAGCCCGACAGCGGCCTGCTGCTCGTACGCTCCGACGCGCCCGGCGTCGACCGGCTGGGCTGGGGCGTGCTGGGCTCGGCCCGGCCCGTGCGCTTCCCCGAGTGCCTGCTGCCGCCCGACGCCGAGCTGACCCCCTTCGCCGCGCGGCCGGGCCAGGGCCTGGCCCCCGAGGAGTGCTCGGTGGCCT
>NZ_JAILXP010000028.1 GCF_020740895.1 Streptomyces sp. UNOB3_S3
CCGGATCCGCTCTCTCAACGCCTGCTGGCCGGCGGTCAGCCCGCCCCCTTGCGCGTATCGCATGCAACCTGCGTACCGCAGGGATCACCACCCGTCACGACCCGACACCCACGCGAAAACCTCAGTAGGAGCACGGTGCCGGCCACCGCGTGGGCGGGGAACCAGGCCACTGCCTTCAAGGCGGCGTCAGGCAATGTGAAGATGAGCGCGCATGCGATGCCACTGATCAGTGAGATCAGGCGATCTGCGCGGAGGGAAGAGAGGGCAGTGGCCGGTTCGTCCAGGGACGAGGGCACTCGTGTCCAGTCCAGGGCGGCCAGCCCGCTGCCCAGAATCATGCCGATGACTAGGCCTTGCGGCACCACGCTGGGGGGCGGCACGTGCAGGTTTCCGGCCATGGCGTAGCCGGTGTACACCACCTGGCTGCTCGCTGTGACGCCGACGACAATGGTGAGCACCCGGACCGATTGGTGGCGCCAGCGCCGAAGGGAGGGACGGCTCCGGTTCGGCATGCGGGGAGGGACGGGCATGCCTGTGCCCAGCAGGACGATCCAGAGGCTGAAGCTGAAGAACACGGCGGCGGCTGTGAGCAATTTCGGGTGGTGGTACTCGGGCGGGTACACGAAGTAGGCCGTCGGCACGGCCGCGAGCACGCCGGACACGGCGACCAGCGCCGCCCGGCCGCCACCGTACCCCCGCGTGAGGAGCAGGCCGCCGAAGCCAAGAACGGGGAGGACAGCCACGGCTTCGAGCGTGGGCGTGAGGTATTGCGACATCTTTGAGAACTCGGACCACGGATAGGTACCCCAGAGGGCCAGCCAAAGCGTCGTGGTGAGAAGGGCACCCGTACATGCGATCAGTGCCCAGGTCAGGGCTCGCCGCCACACTCCCGCCAGGGCCGGGTGCCACCGATACATCTGCCACCACGCCAGATCATGCGTCCCTGCCGAACGCATCCCCGCCGCGATGCGCTCCATGTACCTCAGAGCCTGATCGGGATCCCAGCTCCGGCGGGGGCGCTGTTGCCGGGCGCGCCCGTACAGGGTGGGTACGAGTACGTCGAGGAGGTGCTGCTCGATGGCGGTCGCTGTCGGAAAGCGGTTCGTGTCCGGCAGCTCCGTGGGGTTGTTGTGGGCGTCCGCGTAGACGGAACGGGTCAGAGCCACCATCAGCGGGCTGGCCAGTGCCTGGGCTGCGGGGGCTTGTGGGCGCTGGGCGATGTGCTGGGCCAGCGTGTCCCAGCTGCGGTGACGGGGGCCCGGTGGCGTGGCCAGGCGCAGGAGGGTGAGGGCGTCGCCGATGCGCACCGGTGACGGCTCCAGTACCGCCGCGCCGGCCAGCACGCCGCTTTCGGACACGGCGTGTACGTACTCATCGGTGCGGCAGGTGAGGACCAGAGGGGCGTGTGAGGGGAGCGTGTCGTTGAGCGCGGTCAGCACCGCCATTCGCCACGGTGCGGGGAGTTCGTCGAGGCCGTCGAGTACGGGGATCAGACGGTGCTCGGCGAGCAGGTCCTCGACGGCGGTGGCACCGTACTTCTCGGTATCCGACAGCAATGGGTAATCCGCCGTGATCCGGGAACGCAGCCAGTCCCCCGCGCTCTGCCGCGTGGGATCGAAGGACGACAACGAGCACAGCACCGGAACCGGCCCCCCAGCGGTACGCGTCCGCAGCAAGGCCAGCATCAGCAGCACGGCGAAAGTCGTCTTCCCTGAACCGCCCGGCCCCAGCACCACCAGCCTGCGCCGGGCGAGTCCCCGGTAGATGACAGCGAGCTCCTCCGATGCGTCGGCCCGGCACACCACGGTCCCGCCTACCAGCTGCCGGTGATCGGACACACCCTCCAAGGGAGAATCCGCCCACACGACAGGCAGGGGCGCCGGATCGAACAGCTGCCGGAGCATCGCCTCGCCCTCCCACAGCCTGCGCACCGCCCGGGCCAACGCCTCGCCGGCTTCCACGACCTGGTCGCCCGTGGACTGGCCGCGCCGCCCATCGGCACGCCAGGCCCATACGGACAGCACCCCGAGGAGGCCGAAGGCCGTTCCCAACACCGACGCCATATTGGACGCCTGCTCGAGATCCCCCCACAGTCCGACCACCAACAAGCCGCACATCAGTACGGCGCACAGCGCCCATGTCGCGATCCACCGCCCCCGCATACCAGGTAAACGAAGTGCGGCTGAAGCCGTCACCGCACCCGCCGACGTGGCCAACGGCAGAAAAGGCGGCCGCCGCCCGGTCATCACGGCTGGGAAGGCCGACACCGTCCGTGCCACGAACCTGGACGGCAGGGCCAGGCGGGCAGTACGACCGGCAAGAGAGGGCGACCGGCATGGTCGGCCTGGGCGGCCGTTGTCGGACCGGTCTCGCAGGGTGGACCCGCGCAGCGGCCTGCCGCGCGGCACGCTCCGACTCCACCTACCACCGCACAGCCATCATCCTGGTCAGTTCCGTCAGCTGGGGCCGGTCTCATCTGGGGAGCCAGTGCCGGGCGCCGGCGGCTGGTCGCGGCGGCGGGCCCGCCAGGCTCGGGCGCTGCGTCGTGCAGCTCCGCGAAGGCTGGCGACGGTGGCGGCGACGAGCAGGCCGGCGATCCACTCACCGGCGACGTGCGACGTGGTCTTGGAAGAACGCGAACACAGGCAGACCGACGTGCCTGGGGGCCCGACGCGCGTCGTTCTCCTTCGCGTACGGCGTCGTCAAAGGGTGGTAGTTACCCCCGGGCCCGCAGGGCGGTGAGGTCCATTCCCGTGACGCACGAGCTCCTGCACCTCCTCAGCCGTCAATGAGGGGTGACGTCGAGCACGTCCGTCCAACGTGGGGCAGTCTGCCCCACCACCGGCCCTCGGGCGACCGGCTAGCGGATCTCTCCCGGTCCCGTCCCCGCAAGGGCACATGGAAGCTCGCCGGTCTGCGCCGACCGGCCCTCCCAGTGCACACCGCGTCCGGTGGGCATTGACAGCTCTGACAGCGGCCCTGACACCTCTGACAAGGGCAAAGTCGTCCAATCACTCTCGTGGCACCGCCGGCTCGTGCCACGATCACGTTTGCCTGACGACGACCGACAGCCAAAGGATCCCTCTGGTGCGCCCCCACATTCTGGGCTTCTCCCCGGGCCGGACCAGGCGCTGCGGCGGCTGCACGATGCCGTGCAGCGGCTCTACGCGGCGGCAGGCCGGCCGTCGCCGCGTACGGTCTCGGAGCGGATCAAGGCGGATGTCTCCCTCCCGGCCACCGTCTCGCACCAGACGTTCTCGGTGACCCTCAACGGCAAACAGCTGACGCAGTGGGAACGTCTTCACGGCGTTGTCGTGCAGCTGGTGCGCATGGACGACAGCAGCGTCCAGCCAGAATCCGAGGTCGTTGCCGAGTTCGAGGCCCTGTGGCACGCCGCACGCCGCACGCCGCGAGAAGGTGTCCGAGCGCTCCCACGCCACGGCCGCAACCATGGAAACCGAGGTCACCGTCGTTACCGCCCACGCCGAACGAACAAGCCATGCCCGCACGGGCTATCCGAAGACAGAGCTGAGATACGAATAGCTGGCCGTGGATCGTGCCTGCTCGGACATCCCGTACATCGGCCTCAGCGCCTCCATGCTTCCCTCGGAAGCCGATTTCTTCCTCCGGACCGTGAACGCGACATACCCACAACCCGCCCGGCGCAGCGTGAACCGGGTGGAGCCGGCCTCGTAGCACCGCCCAGGGCGACGGCATGTACCTTTCGCACGCTCTGCTCGCCTCCGAAGCCGACGAGGTGGCCCGGTCGCAGGGCGGCTTGCCCGGCGAGCCGCACCAGCGCCGGGACGGTGAATGCCTCGTGCTTGAGCCCGTCCCCGGGGGCGACGCCGTACCCGCCGATCCGGCCCGCGTCAGCCAGCTCCTCCAGGACGACGAAGGCGTCCCGCAGCCGAGCGTGGATACGGGGGCCGACGGACGTCCGTACAGCGGCGCGCGCCCTTGTCGGGCACGGGTTTGATCAGGGGGTTTGCTCCCAGGGTACGACGCGGGCGAAGTACTCCTTGAGGGCGGCGTCCTTGTCCAGCTCGCCGTCCATAGCCAGTGACCGGCGTAACGCCTTGCCGGTCGCTTGGGCCGGGATGTTCCAGCGGTTGTGTGCCTCGCGCATGATCTCCCCGATGTACCACTGGGCGGAGTCGGGGTGGTGCCGGACAAACCAGTCCAGCATCTTCACCACCGCCACCGACAGGTTGAGGAACCACTCGGGGGCTTCGGCGTCTGTGCCTTCCTTCCGGCGCGTCTTCTTGTGCAGGTCGATCACGTAGGCGAAGTCGTCGAGTACGGCGTGCCGGACTGCCGAAGGGTCGTGGCGTCTCACCCGGCCTCCGGCGACCAGGACTGACAAGGCCGCCACCGTTTGTGCGAGGCGCGGCGGCGCGGTCAGTGCACCGGGGGGAGGAAGACCGTGTCGACGATCTCTTCGGGGGCGTGGCCGGGTACGGGGGCGAAGGTCGTGGGGATGTCGTGGCGCAGCAGGTCGAAGGGGAGGGACTTGATGCGTTCGGTGAGGAGTGCGGGTTTGAACTCACCGCGGTCGCACGCGGCCTGGCGGACAAGTACACCGGACCGCACCGGCCCCCGCCGGGTCGGCCTCGCCGCCTTTACCTTCGTCGCCGCGGCGGCACGCCGCCGGCGACACCCATACCCCGGGCGCGCTGGCCGACGGCTTCGGCACCGCCTTCTGGTGGTCGGCGGCCTTCACCGCCGCCGCCGTCCCACTGTGCCTGCTCCTGCCCAGCCTCCCCGAACCAGCGGCCCAGGACGACACCGAAGCGGAAGCTGCCGCCAAGGCATGAAACGCGACGGCCTCGCGTTCGGCTACCCGCTGCGCGTCGCGGGCGAGTGGGGCTTCCGGCACCCCCGTGAGCATGAGCGTGTGCGTCTCATTTCGCTCCCGGCCCAGCCGTAGCGGTCCGGTGGGTCGGAGTCAGGCAACGCCGACGCCCTGCGTCCCCGCGATCGTCGCGCGCAGCACCGCACGCGCCTCGTCGAGTTCGGCGGCCCGGGCGTCGAGGTCGGCCAGCCGGGAGCGCAGCGCGTCCAGCACGCCCGGGCACGGATGCACGACTTCCCCGGCGGGAGCCGTGCAAGGCAGCAGGGCACGGATGGTGCGGACGGGCAACCCGGCGGCGAGAAGGGACCGGATCCTTCGCACGGTCTCCACGTGCGGCTCGTCGTACCAGCGGTAGCCGTTGGGGAGCCGGTCGGGCAGGAGGAGCCCACCGCGCTCGTAGTGGCGCAGCAGCCGCTCGCTGGTGCCGGTGCGTTCGGCCAGTTCCCCGATGAGCACGCCGTTCAGCCCCTCCCCCGGTTTGACCTTGCCACCATGACAAGGTGCGACGTTGGCCTCCTGGCTACCGACGGCTCAGGAGACCTTGATGATTATCGATGCACACAGCCACGTCCACGACCCGGTGACGGACCACATCGCGCTGCTGGACGAAGCCGGTGTCGACCGCGCGGTGCTGTTTCCCACCCGCCCGCACCCGGAGCGGGCGACGGACCTGGCCGGGTTGCGCCGGGAGATGGCGGTGCTGCACCGCGCGCTCGAAGGCTCCGGGAACGGGGCCGACAGCTTCGCCCGCGCCCAGCAGGAACTGGACGCGGCGCTGGCCGCGCACCCGGACCGCTTCATCGGCTTCGGCTCGGTGCGGCTGGACACCGCTCCGGAGGACATCGCCGAGGCAGTAGCACGGGACGTGGCCGGCCGGGGCCTGCACGGCATCGGCGAACTCACCCCGCCGCCGGGCGGCGCGGCCGCCGTCGAACCGGTGCTGCGCGCGGCCCACGACCATGGCGGCCTGCCCGTCGTCGTCCACGGCTCCGCTCCCACAACGGAACCCGACCTGCACACGCTGGCCCGCCTCTCGGCCCGCTACCCGTCGGTCCCGCTGGTCGTCAGCCAGGTCGGTGGTCAGCACTGGATGACGGCCATCGAGCTCGTACGGGACACGCCGGGCATGTACCTGGAGCTGTCGACGGCGAACATCGTCTTCGCCCTGCGGCTGGCGATCCGAGAGATCCCGGAACGGACGCTTTTCGGATCGGACGCGCCGTACGGGGATCCGGTCCTGGCACGGGCGATGGTGGAGCGAGTGACACCGAGCGGTGAGGTGCGGGAGCGGGTGCTGGGTGGCAACGCGGCTCAGTTGCTGGGGTTGTGAGCGTCGACGTCGGTGGGCGGATCGTACCCGCGCCAGCTGAGGTAGCGTCCTCCCGCTTGTCCGGGGTGAGGGAGACGTCGTGGAGATTCAGATTCAGACAGCGCATGAGCGCCGTGTCCTCCGGAGGCTCATGCTCACGATGCTCGGCGGGGGGACGCTGGGCCTGGTCGTCGGTCTGATCCTTGCGGGAGTTTCGGTTTCCTTCTCGTCGGATGCGCAGCGGGCGCGGGGCACGGTGGTGGCCCTGGAACGGCGGGAGGACGCGGCGTACCCGGTGGTCGAGTTCACGCCGGCGAATGGTGCGACGAGGAAGTTCCGGGATTCCGCGGGATCCAATCCGCCGTCGTACGAGGTGGGTGAGCAGGTCGGGGTGCTCTACCGCCCGGGTTCTCCTGGGGACGCGCGGATCGATGGGTTCCCCTCGCTGTGGGGGACGCCGCTGATCTTTGGCGGGGTGGGGCTGGTGTTCACGGTGGCCGGCATTGTCATGGCGTGGGTGTCCCGCCGACGTTCCTGGGCCGGATCGGCGGTCTCCGCTGTGCCGCGGGCGGCAGCACCTCGTCGGGACGGCGCTCAGATCCGCATGAAGGCGATCGTCTCGGCCGGCGCCGTAGCACCTCATCTGGTCGCCGGAGCCGCCTTGCGTACCCTGCACTCGGGCGCCGTCAAGCTGGTAGCTTGATGCTCAACCGGCCGGGCAGCCCCGACCGCGCAGAGAGGCCCTCACCCGGGCGGAGGCAACCGCCGAGGTGAGGGCCGACCGTAGACGGCCTACCCGTCGGTCCCTACCTGGTATAGGGATCGGCGGGTCACCGGCCGCACAACCACCTCCCGAACTCGCGGATCACCCAGCGTAACCAGATGCGAAGGTGCTCCCTCGGGCTTCTGCGTTGTAGCTCAGTGACCTGGGTCAGTCCGTTCGCCGACTGGCGGCGAGTCCTTCGGCGTGGTTCCACATGACGGACATGGCACCGACCGGTGCGAATTCGATCTGCGGATCGGAGCTGTGGACCAGGCACATCACGCGGCGTCCGAACAACGCGGCCTGGCGGGCGTTGTCAGCGATGATGTCCAGGACGGTCTGCGCGCTCTCCGGATGTGCTGCGGCGAACGTGTCGAAGTCGGTGAAGACCAGGACCAGGCCGGTGGCCTCGGGGGCGATCCCGTAGTCGGCGTAGGAGGCGACGTCGCCGAAGCAGTCGTTGAACGCCTCAAGGCTGCGTCCGTAGTAGTCGGGGAAGTCCAGTGCGGCGCCGATACCCCTGAGGAGGTCTCCCTCTGATGACCAGGCCGCCGCATCCAGGCTCGTGACCTGGTAGCCGTGCTTGTCCAGCCAGGCCGTGCACTCCTCCAACAGGTCCCGGCGCCGGAAGAGGGTGACAAAAGTGTTCGCCATGAGGCGGAGATCGAGGTCGGCGCCCACCTCTGCGCGAGGCTGTGTGGCTGCTACGGGCATGCTTGCCCGGCTGCGGAAGAACGAGGAGGGCTCCAAGGTCTCCCTGTCGCCCGCCCTGTGACCGTCAGGGCCTGCGGGCTCTCCGGAGCCTGCCGGGTGTCCGGCTTCGGCGCGGCTGTCAGGAGGCGACAGGGGTGGTTGCCCGACCTTGTCGGGATCTCGGGCATGGACCCATGCCGGGTCAAGGTGGAGCTCGTACGCGGTGTAGCACTCACTGATCTCTGTTCCCACCGCGGCGCCGCATGGGCACAGTCGGTTCAGTCCGGCCTGGCCGTGCAAGCCGCAGCAGCCTGCGTGGTCCCCACCGAGTTCGGGCAGCAGGTCTGGCGCGTCGTGGGGATGGAGAACGATCGAGTTTCGGGGACCTGCGGAAATCAGGAACCCGTCTCCGTCAGGATCGCCAACACACGCCCCCCGGGAAACGCCGCGACGGGTTCGTCGGTTGGCAGGAACGGGGCACCCCACGGCTCAGGCTCCAGGGCGTAGAACCCCTCACGCATCGTGGCCGGGGCCCGGCGGTACCCGTCGGGGCCGATCCGCCCGTCGAACTCCGGCCTGCTCAGCGTCTCGGACAGCTGCACAGCCCTGGTCAGAGGGCGGGCGCAGGCAGCACACGTAAAAACGATCACATGACGTTCCAGCCCGCCGCGGTGGCATCAACAACCGACTTGTCTCGCGTCGCCCATGGATGGCGTTTGTGACGGGTGCGGCTGACCGGTCACCAGCTCGCGGCGCGGCCACCGCAAGGGTCCGTGGCTCTGCGCGGCCGCGAGCGCCCCGTGGTCCTGCACCCGGCTGGAGGGTGACTCGCGCGAGAATGGCAGGCTGGAATGATCCACACGATCCTTCCCTTCCGCTGGCCTGTTGCTCAGCGCCAAGCCACGCCAACGAGGTATCCCATGACCACCGACTACCTGGCCGCCATCATGGCGATGCTCGGACCGGCCCAGAACCGCTACGCGGAACCGTCGGCATGGGACCGCCTCCACGCCGATCTCGGCATACAGCTGCCGCCCGACTACCAGGTGATCGTCGACGCCTACGCCCCGATCCAGCTCAACGGCCACCTGTCCTTGTCCCACCCCGCGACCGAGCGCTGGAACCTGGGCCAGTGGATCCAGGAAAGCATCCAGGCGTGGTCCGAGGTGCCCTGGGACGAACTCGACCTCTATGAGGACGAAGACCCCCGCCGGCTTTTCGGACTCGAGGAGCTGAGCTTTGGCACCCGCAATGGCCTGTGGCCAATCGCGAGCACCGACCGAGGAGAGATGATCTTCCTCGTCGCTGGCTCCGGTACCCCAAGATTCCTGGTGAACTACGACGAAACCTGGGCCGAGCACCGCATGAGCTTCGCCGAATGGCTCTACCGCTACCTCATCGGTGAAGACATGACCGGACCCAACAGCGCAGCCTTCTACCCGGGCCCCGTGAAACTGCAACACCTCCCGATGTCCGCCGGCGAACGCCCCGAGCCCTGGTACGGCCCGGACCGCGGCATGTGAGACGCCGCGCCGCCGGGCCGTGTCGCCAGCGATGTGCCCAGGAAGCGGCAGGTGTTCAAGCTCTGGCCGGCCGGCCTCGCCGAGCGGGCCCGGCGCAGGCCCGCAAGCACGCCCAATCTGGCTGCTCGACAAGCCCGCCCTGCGACTGCTCGCCGCTCTCGTCGCCGCCGAGAACTCCCTGGCGAACCCACCACACGCGTGACTTTGGGGTGGCTTCGCTGGTGAGACGGCGGGTCATGAGGTCGATCATCGCGAGATGGATCACCGCTTCGGAGCGGTGCGGGTGAGTTTCGTAGTCACGGGCGAGCCTGCGGTGGTGCATGAACCAGCCGAAGGTCCGCTCGATAGTCCAGAGCCTCGGAATTACGGTGAATCCGCGGGATCCCGGGGGTCGCTGGACGGGGTGGACGTCGATGCCCAGGCGGGCGCCGTGATCGATTCCGAACGACGTCCCGAGAAGCCTGCTTCAGCGCTACCCGCGGTTGCCAAAAGGGTTGAAGTCTGCTGGCCAGCTCAAGGCCGCAGGGCTGCGCGCGTCGAACTTGTTCCGCCCCGACGCCTACGTCCTCGGACCTCCGCATCTGGTTGCCCTCCCCGGGGCCCCGAGCATCAGGGGCACGACGCCAGAATGGGAAGAGACCGTATATCCGCCGTCGCCCGTCTACCGCGCGGAACAAGCCGTCGCTTTCTCGACACCACCCGATGCCGACGAAGCCCAAGCCATCCGCCGCGCTGCGACCCGTTGGGCACAGGATGTCCTTGACGACCCCGACACAGTCATTCTGGCCGTCAGCGCCATCGGGTCGCCTGATCCATCCGCCCCGCCCCTCGAACGGGCCGTGCCCTATGAGATAGCACTCACCTCGGCGGGCGGCCGCAAGAGGTGGCATCAATTCATCAACCCCGAGTGGGAAGCGGCATACCTGCAGCAGCTTCGACTCGGCCATACCCGCCCGGAGAAACTCGAAGCCGCCCCCCGTTTCCGCGAGATAGCTGACACCCTGCTGCGCCGGCTCCGGGGCAAGCGCGTCGTCACCTACGGACGCAACCTCCAGTACGCCGCGATCTACGCGGGGCTGGAGTACGCCTGGCTAGGGGACGGCCTCCCCCACGGCGCTCTGTGGCCGGACACGGCGACCACGCTGACGAAGCTGAGCCGCAGCCGCTGGGAGTGCGCGCGTCTGCGCCACGGGGAGTTCGACAACGACTGGGACTCGGCGGACGGTCACTTCGCCTTGCCAGCCGAGGAACCGGCCGTCGATGCACTCGACCGATGCCGGATGACCGCTGCTCTGCTGCGCCGCATGGCAGATCCGGCTCTGCGCTATGCGGAGCTGAATGGCCGGGCGGAGCGCGCCGTGCGGGACGGCAAGAGCCACCGCCGCCGACCCCAGGGCGGTCAGCGGCTGAGCCGCATCGCCGCATCCCGCCATGCGGTGCTCGAGCGCAGCCAAGGGAGCTGCGAGAGCCCCCGCTGCCCTGACCCGCGCTACACCTCGGCACTCAGCCGCAATGGCTCCTACCTGCTGGAAGTGGATCACATAGACGATCACGCCAAGGGGGGCGAGGACCTTCCCAAGGCCATGATCGCTCTGTGCCCGAACTGCCACGCTCTCAAGACCCGTGGGACGGTGACCGACGAGTTCCGCACTCTCCTTCGTGCTACGGCTCTCGCCAGGCACCAGGAACTGCTCGCCGCGGCTCAATGAACCTTGCTCCCTTTGAAGGGCCGCACACCGCGGCGGGCTCGCGCGGGGCGGAGTGGGGTCACCGCAGTGCCAGGCGGCCTTCTGTGATCCTGTGCATGGTGGAGATCCCGAGCCGCTGGAACGGATCACTACGCGGCGTGCGGAACTGGACGAGCTCGAAGAGCAGCCGGCCAGACAGCAGGCGGAGGTACGGGCCGATCGGGACGAACTCTCCGTCGACGAACGGGTACTTGAGCGGATGAGTGAGCAGGTCGCTGACGAGCGTGCCTCAGCCGCGCCGATGCCGGGGCAGGTGGGCGGGCGGTGGTGCTGATCCCGCACCGCACGCCGGACGTGGTCGGCGGAGGTTGAGGGCGGCGGCGCCCGGCAGCGGTCAGGTCACTCCCCCCGCCAGTCGGCGATGGCCCGCTCATAGCTGTCCAGCGCCCTCTCGACGACCCCGCCGCCGGCAGCCGGCAGCAGCGTGAGGACACGGTTGATACCCGCCGCCTCACACCGCTCCAAGACCTCGGGATCGTGCGGAACTCCGGCCAGGACCACGGGAATCCGGCCGCGCCCGGCATCAGCCGCGCGGGACCGCAGCTCAGCCACCCGCCGCAGCGTGCGCTCGAAGGTCTCCGCGTTCGCGTAGTCCGGCAACCAGCCGTCACCGTACGCGAGAACACGGTCGAGAACCTTCGGGCCCATGCCACCGACGAGTACCGGAGGATGTGGCCACTGGACCGGTTTGGGCCACGACCAGATCCGCTCGAAAGAGACGTGCGGGCCCCGGTAGGAAGCCTCGTCCTCCCGCCAGATCGTCCTGATCGCCTCCACGTGCTCCCGCATCCGGGCGAACCGCCGCGCCGGAGCCACACCGTGGTGAGCCATCTCCTCCTCGACCCAGCCGCCTCCCACGCCGAAGTCGACCCGGCCACCCGAAAGTTGGTCGACGCTCGCGATCGTCTTGGCCAGCACGATCGGGTCGTGTTGCGCCACGAGACAGATCGCGCTGCCTACGCGGAGGCGACGCGTGGCGAGCGCGGCGGCCGTGGACACGACGAACGGATCGAACGTGCTCCGGAACGCATGCGGCAGCCTCGCCGTGTGCTCACTCGCGGGCAGATGGGTGTGCTCGGCGAAATACAGGGCGCTGTGGCCCCGCTCCTCCAGCCGCTGGGCCAGTGCCCCGGGCTCCATGGTCGCCGTTGTGGCAAAGACGGTGGCGCCGGTCTCCACGGCTCGTACTCCCTTGTTCGAAGGTGCCCGGTAGTGCCGGGCACCGCTCGGTATTTCCCGCCGTCTCCGGTGTTTCCCCGGAGGGCCTCCGCGGTCAGCCGTTCAGCTTGGCGGCCAGGGCTTTCAGCAGGGAGCCGGCGCGCTTGTCGTCGGGGCCGACCGCGATGAGCCGGTTGGTGATGTACGAGACGCCGACGCCCGCCCCCGGCCAGGCGAGGTGCGCCGAACCGCCACCACCGTCGTGACCGAAGGAGTCACCGTCCGCGCCGGGACGGGGCGTGGTCCGCAGCCGGAAACCGGCGCCGCCGTAGACCATGGGAATGTCGATCAGCTGGTCGACCTTGCGGATGTACTCACCGCGGGCGTCGTCCATGACGGCCCGCGAGACCAGGGTGTACTCCTCCCCCGGCGCACGGGTGGCGTCGGTGGCGAGGATGCCGTACAACGCCGACAGCGAGCGGGCGGTGCCGAACACATTGGCCGCCGGCATCAGGGCGGTGCGGCGCTCACTGCGGTTCCACACCATCTCCTCACGGGGGAACGGGATGGGGTTCTGCCAGATGCGCTGGGTCATGGGGTCACCGCTGGTGAAGAAGCCCGTGTACTGGTCGAGGAAGTTCACGCCGTACTCCAGGCGGGCGACGCGGTGCTCCAGCTCGGCCGGGACGCCGAAGTACACCTCCAGCCCGTGCGGGTTCGCGATCTCATCGGAGAAGAACCGGTCGATCGTCCGTCCGTCCACACGCCGGATCACCTCGGCGACGATCCATCCCGCGGTGTACGGGCCGTAGAGGATGCCCTCCGCCCGGGGGTCGCTCTCCGGCTCCTGGTCGGCTATCAGCTTGGCCATGGCCAGGGGGTCCAGGATCTCCTCCTGGGACACCTTGGCGCGCAGGCCGGGGATTCGCGCGGAGTAGGTCACGACTTCCCGCAGGGTGATGCGGTCCTTGCCGGCGGCACCGAACTCCGGCCAGTAATGGGCGATGGGGGTGTCCAGGTCCAGCCGGCCCCGGTCGACCAGGACCAGCAGGGTGATCGCGACGATGCCCTTGCTGCCCGAGAAGATCATTTCCAGGGTGTCCCGCTCCCAGGCCCTGCCGGTGGTGGCATCCGCGACGCCACCCCAGATGTCGACCACCGGGACACCATGAACGCGCGCGCAGAAGGCGCCGCCGAGCTCGTCGCGCTCCCGCAGGTTGCGCGCGAACTCCTCCCGGATGGCCTCGAAGCCCTCGGCGACATACCCGGAGACCTGGGACGTCGTGCTGGTCGCGCTGTCGGATGTCGTTGTCATGCTGATCTCGTTCCGTGTCGTTCGTAGTGATGGAAAGAAAAACCGCGGTCAGGGGGTAGGGAGAACCGGGAAAAAATCAAGGACAAGGGGCGGAGTGAAGGCCCGGTCAGCTCATGGCCCCGGTCAAGGCGAAACCCACACGCAGGATGCCGCGGGGCGTCACTGTGGCGGAGACCTCGCGCAGATCGCTGACACGGATCAGACCCCCGGTCGACGGGCCGGTGTGACCGCCCACGACGACGGGCGTGGCGCCGGACGCGGCGGCGGCCAGCAGCCCTGCCTCGGCGTCCTCGAACACGAGTGTGGCGCCGGGGCGCACCCGCAGCCTGCGGGCGGCCGTCAGGTAGCCCTCGGGGTCCGGCTTCCCCCGGGTGACGTCGTCGGCGGAGACCAGGAGCCGGGGCAGTGGCAGCCCCGCGGCGCCCATCCGGCGGATCGCGAGCTCCCGGCTCGCCGAAGTGACGACCGCCCAGCGGTCCTTGGGCAGCGAGGCCAGGAGTTCCCGGGCGCCGGGCACGGCGACGATGCCCTCCGTGTCCGCGATCTCCTCGGCCACCAGCCGGGCGGTCTCGGCCTCCGCGTCCACGCCCGCGGGCACGAAGCGCGCGACGGTCTCGCCGGTGCGCCGGCCGTGCGCCGTCGCGAGGATCTCCTCCGCGTCGAGGCCCAGGCGGCGGGCGAACCGCCGCCAGGTGCGCTCGACGACGGGTGTCGAGTCGACGAGCGTGCCGTCCATGTCGAACAGCAGTGATTCGGCGGTCAGTTCCGCTCCTGCAGTCATTGTGCGTCCTCGTCTGCGAGTCGTGACGGTGGGGTGGTGGTCGGGGCGACCGTGCGGTTGACGGTGCGTGCGTGGGCCCGGGCGCGAGCGAGGTCCTCGGCGAGCCGGGCCGGGTCGTCGGCCCGGTGGTCGGTCTCCAGGACGAGGGCCCGTACGCGGACGCGGTGTGCGGCGAGCGCGGCGAGCACGGCGGGGAGCCCGCCGTCCCCGTCGCCCAGCAGCACGTCGCCGCCGGTGCCACCCGGCCCGGAGCCGTCCTTGAGGTGGATCTGGTCGGCGAAGTGGTGGCCCGTGGTGTGCACGAGCCCGGAGACGTCCACCCCGGCGGCACGCGGGTTGTAGGTGTCCAGCAACAGCCGGAAGGCAGGCGACGCGACGTGTTCCACGAGCGCGAGCGCCTTCTCGGGGGCGAGCGTGTTCTCGCTCGCCAGCAGCAGCCCGCGGGCCGCCGCTTCGCCGGCCGCCCAGGCCAGCACCTCGGCCGTGCGCCGCAGGGCGTCCGGTCCGTCGATGGCGCTGCGCCGGAAGCTCGGCACGAAGGCCAGGGGCGCCTCGAGGGCGTGTGCCGTGTCCAGTACCCGCTCCAGGACGTCCCGGACGTCGTGGGCGGCGACGCTGCCCGCGGGGGCCGTGATGCCGATGTCGTTGAGGCAGTTGCCGGTCACGGCGAGCAGTCGGACACCAGTGGCCGCCGAGCGCTCCCGCAGTGCGCCGAGCCTGTCCGGGACGTCGAGCCGGGGACCACGACCGGGGCCGCCGAGGTCCAGTTGGAGGCCGTCGGCGCCCAGCCGGGCCGCCAGGTCGACCGCCGCGGGCCCGGTCACCGGCAGCCGCCAGTCGGCCAGGCCGATCAGCGGGCCGGCCGGGGCCACCACCGGGATACCGGCGGTCATCCCCCGACCTTGCGGCTCTGCGACACCGGCACACGCGTGTCGGCCGGCCACCACGCGCCCGCCCCGTCGACCACGAGGCTCTCGCCGTGGTGCCCCTCGCCCGCCGTCGCGGCCAGCTCCGTGGCCAGGGCACCGAAGTGGTCGGGCCGCATGTAGCCGTCGTAGTCGAAACCGTCGGGGCGACGGCGCCGGATGCCGGGGGTGTCGACCATGCCCGCCGGGAGGACCTGGACGATCCGGACGCGGTCCGCTCCGTCCACGTACTCCTCCTGGGCCACGGAGTTCAGCAGGGCGGCTCCGGCGGCCTTGGTCGCCGCGTAGCCGGAACGGCCGGGCCCGGCGTTGAAGACGACCTCGGACGAGACCCCGAGGAAGAGGCCGGGCCGCGGGCCGCCGCGCAGCGCCGGGAGGGTGGCGGCGAGGGTCAGCCAGAGACCGTGCAGGTTGACGTCGACCTGACGGCGCCATTCGTCCTGCGTGACGTCCTCGATCAGGGCGCGTCGGTCCCCGTAGTGGACGGCGGAGAAGCAGGCGGCCCGCAACGGCCCGGCCGCCGCGGTGGCGAGCTGTTCGCCGGCCGCCGCCGCGTCGGTGAGGTCCAGAGGCGCCCAGCGCAGGGCGTCGGCCCCGGGGCCCTGCGGGGTGGAGCGGCTGAGGACGAGGACGTCCATACCCGCGCGTGCCCAGGCGTCGGCGATCGCGCGGCCGATGCCGGTGGAGCCGCCGACGACCAACCCCCGCTGTCCTTCGAGGCGTTCGGTGGTTGCGGGCATCAGTCCTCCAGGGTCGTGCGGTGGGGCGGTGCGATGCGCACCGCGAGCTTGATGAGGCGGCTTCCGGCGACGTTCCGGTCCGGGCTCAGCGCCAGGCGGCCCATGATCGCCGCCGCCTCGGTCAGGTCGACGGCGTGGGTGACCAGGTCGCGGTAGCGCTCGGGGGCCCGGCACAGCTCGGCGGCCGAAGCGAGCAGATGGGCGTTGCCGACACCTCGGTGGCCGAACAGGCGGACGGGGACGCCGGTGGTGGAGCGGACCGTGACCGTCTCGGCGGGATCGGGCAGGCCCGCGCAGTTGGCCGCGCGGACGGCCGCGAGGTCGACGCCGGGCAGCAGGGCGGTCCCGGCGCCGGGCGGCAGCCCGCCGAGGAGGTCGATCGTCACCTCGCCACGCGCGGCGCGCAGCACGGTCTCCAGACAGGTCACGGTCGCGTCGCGGGGGGTCGCGAGCAGGACGGCGACGGGACCGTCGGCGAACGCCCCGGACAACGCCCCGGCGCCGTCGAGGCCCTGCGTGAGCAGGACGTCGGCCCGGATACGGGAGCGGGCGCTCCACTCCGTGCCCTGCCGGGTGTGGTGGACCAGGACGGTGCGGACGCCGTCGCCGAGCCAGTGGCGAGCGGCACGGACCGCGAGGTGTCCCACGGTGCCGTCGCCGATGACGACGAGGGTGCGCGGCCGGGCGACGGCCAGGACGGAGAGGGCGTACCTCACGGTGGCGAGCGGCTCCAGCAGGGCCGCCAGGTCCGCTTCGGGCGCCTCGCTCAGGGCGATCACCTGACCGCCGCGGACCGCGGTGGCGGGGATGAGGGTGCGCTCTTGGAGCAGCCCGTCCACATTGTGGCCGAGGAGGAACGACGGGTCGGTGGGATGGGTGGGATTGACGACGACGAGGGTGCCCGGGGCCAGGGCGCTGTCGACACCGTGCCCCGCGGCGACCACCCGCGCGACGCCCTCGTGTCCGATGACCGGGGCGGGGTCGTCGCGGAGCCCGCGCAGCATCTGCAGATCGGTGCCGCACAGACCCGCGACGAGCGGGGCGATGCTCAGCTCGCCGGCAGCCGGCGCCAGGGTCGGGCGTCGGCGGACCCGTACGGACCCGCCTTCCCGGACGATGGCACGGTGGACGGGCAGCGGCACCCGCTCACCGGCGCCGGCCTGCGCGTCGTCCGGTGCTACTGCCGTGTTCACAGGGGTTCTCCTCCGATCCGATGTCCTGCCGCTTCCGCGATTTCCGCGGATGATCCCGGGGCCGCCGCGCGCAGTGCCGTCAGCGCGGCGATGCCCGCACCAACCAGCCCGTCGGCCTCGCCCGGTCCGCAGACGGTGAGGCGGTCGGCGATCCACTCGGGTGCGCGCTCGCCGGTGAGGTAGAGCCCGCTCCGCTCCAAGTGGCCGAGCAGCGCCCGGCGGTAGTGGCCGGCCAGCCCGACTGCCACGCCGCCGGTGAGGGCCACCTCGTCGATGTCCGGGCTCAGGCACAACGCCGTGCGCAGGACGTCGGCCACCGGGCCGGTGACGGCGGTGAGCAGATCGTGAGCGAGCGGATCGCCTTCCTCCAGGGCCCGGAGGAACGCGTCCTCGAACGCGGTGCCGCGCTCGTGTTCCGCGCCGAGGCGCGAGTCCCGCCAGCGGTCCGGCTCCCGCTGCCGCAGCACCTCGGCCATGCGCCGGATGCCGGGCCCCGAGGAGTACGCCGCGACGTGGCCCGGCGTACCGCAGTCGCAGACCAGCTCGACGGGCCTGCCGGCCAGTGTCGCTGTGGCCGGCAGATGGCCGATCTCCCCCTGCAGGCCACAGCCGTCGACGGGAATGGTGCCGGTGGTCCGGTCGAGGAGCCGGCAGGCGATGCCGGTACTGATGGTCGCGAGCAATATCCTGCGGTGCCGCGCGCGGCCCGGTGCGGCGGCGAGGTGCACCAGGGCCGCGGTGACGTCGTTGACGACATGCCAGGTGACGTCCGGGCGTCGTCGGCGCAGGGCGTCGAGCAGGTCGAACGGTTCACCGGCCGGGCCCCACAGCGGCGCCGACGCGTAGACGACGCCGCTGCGGTGGTCCAGTGCGGCACCGAAGGAGATCCCGGCGACGACCCCCGCCTCGAACGGGACGGCGTCGCACAGCGCGTCGACCATACGGGCCTGGAGCCGGTCGACCGGCTCCCCGGGGTGCCGTTCCTTGCCGGGCGAGGGCAGGACGGTCCGTTCGGTCAGCCCGCCCGTCTCCGTCCAGCGGGCCCGGCGCAGATGGGTGCCGCCGACGTCGATGGCCACGATCGAGGGGTTCATGGGTCGTGGTGTCCCTACTCCGAGGCGCCGAGCGGCTCGGGGAGGGCGTCGAGCTGCGCGAGGTCCTCGGCGGACAGCCGCACGTCGGCGCCGGCCGCGTTGTCCTCCAGGTACTTCAGGCGCTTGGTGCCGGGGATCGGGATGACGTGCTCGCCCTGCTCCAGCAGCCAGGCCAGGGCGACCTGGGAGAGCGTGACGCCATGGCGGTCGGCGACGCCCCGGACGACGTCCACTATGGCGTTGTTGTGGGCCATGGCCTCCTCGCCGAAGCGCGGGAGGAACTTGCGCCAGTCGCCCTCGGGGAGGTCGGACGGCTTGCTGAAGGCACCGGCCAGCACGCCGCGGCCGAGGGGCGAGTACGGCATGAACGCGATGCCCTGCTCGTTGCAGTGGGCCAGGACGTCACCGAGGGAGCCACGGGTGAACAGCGACGCCTCGGACTGCACGGCCGTGACGGGGTGGACCTTCTCGGCGCGCCGGATCTCCTCCAGCGACACCTCCGACAGGCCCAGCGCGCGGAGCTTGCCGGCCTGGACGAGCTCGGCGAGGGCGCCCCAGCTCTCCTCCAGCGGCACGCTCGGGTCGAGACGGTGGATGAAGTACAGATCGACGTATTCCGTGCCCAGGCGCCGGAGGCTGGCGTCGACGGCGGCGCGGAGCTGGTCGGGACGGCCCGCGTTGGGGTGGATGCCGTTCTCGTCGACGGTCTGGCCGCCCTTCGTGGACAGCACGACCTCCGCGCGGCGGCCGGCGATGGCGCGGCCGACGAGCTCCTCGTTGGTGAAGGGGCCGTAGACGTCGGCGGTGTCCAGCAGGTTCACGCCCAGTTCGAGGGCGCGGTGAATGACCTTGACCGAAGTGTCGTCGTCCCGGCCATTGGGGTCGTAACCGAAGGACATGCCCATGGTGCCGAGGCCGACGCGGCCCACGACCGGGCCGTTCTTGCCCAGGGTGGTGGTGCGCATGTTGAGATCCGTTCTCTCGAGGGGATGGATGACCGCGCGGGTGCGCGTCAGGGCCGGACGGACTGGCGGTGCCGGAAGATGTCCTTCGGGTCCCAGGTCCGCTTGACCTGCTGCAGCCTCTGGTAGTTGCCCTTGTAATAGAGCTCGGTCCAGGGGACGGAGGACTTGTTGAACTGCGGGTCGCTGATGTCCGCGTCGGGGTAGTTGATGTAGCAGCCATCCGTCACCGCGTTGGGGACGGGGACCCCACCGGTGTCCGCGTAGACGGCCTGGTACACGTCCCGGACCCAGGCGATGTTGGCGTCGTCGTCGCCGCGATCCTGCCAGTACGTCTCGTACGTGATCTTCATGATCGAGTCGCGCTGAGCGACGGCGGTGTCCGTCGCCGAGCGGCTGCTGATCCTTCCGCCGGTCGACGGGAGAACCAGGCCGGCGAACCGCGCCTTGTGCGTCGTCGACGTCAGCTGGGTGTACAGGGTCTCGATGGCGGCCGTGGGCAGGCCCTTGCGGTGGAAAGCCGACTTGTGCTTGCCGCGCATGGTCGGGTCGGTCTGCTGCGGTGCCGCGGTGCCCACGTACTTCGTCGCCCGCAGCCACGGCAACCGGTGGGTGGTGAAGAATTGCGAGACGGCACGGTCGCCACCGCGCTGTGGCACGCCGGGGGTGTCGCTGACGCCGAGCGCCCGGTCGAGGCCGGAGAGGAAGTCCGTCAGCAGCTTGGCCGCGTTCGGGACCGTCGCGTCCATCTGCACCATCATGCCGAGGGAACCGAGGGACTTGTGGTTCAGGAACAGCCAGCTGCACAGGTCCGCGTACGGCGACTGCGGGGAGCTGTTGGCCTCCAGCCACTTCCCGTAGAAGTCGACGAGCTTGACGAAGCCTTCGCGGGTGACCTTCTCCCACGGCCACGCGGCACTGGTGACGAACACCTCGGCGGGCGGTGCGGGCAGTAGCTTGCGGGGGTCCGTACCGGTCGCGTCCGGGGAGCGGAACCAGAACTTGGTGATGACGCCGAAGTTGCCGCCGCCCCCGCCCGTGTGCGCCCAGAACAGCTCGTGGTTGGGGTCCTTGGGGTCACGGCTCGCCACCACGCTCCGGGCGTTGCCCTGGGCGTCGACGACGACGACCTCGACGGCTTCGAGATGGTCGACGCTCAGACCGTGCCGACGCGAGAGCATGCCGTACCCGCCGCCGCTGACGTGGCCGCCGACGCCGACCGAGAAACAGGCGCCACCCGGGAGCGTGACGCCCCAGCTCTCGTACAGCTCTTCGTAGACCCTCAGCAGGGTGGCGCCGCCCTCGACCGCGAACGCGTTTCGCTTCTCGTCGAAGGAGACATCGTCCATCAGGTTCATGTTGATGAGGACTTGGACATCGGAGTGATAGACGAAGTCCTCGAAGCAGTGGCCGCCACCGCGGACGCTGATCCGCTTGCCGCGCCGCACGGCGTCCTGGACGGCTGCCACGACCTGCTCGGTGGTCCGGGGCAGCACGATGCGCTCGGGCTCCGCGGTCCAGCGCTGGTTGAGCCCGGAGGTGAGGTCGATGTACCTGGTGTCGTTCGGTGTCACGGTGACGGCGGGTGCCGCCGCGATGCCGGCCGCCGGGGCAGCGGCGGCCCGCGCCGCGGGCAGGCCGACCTGGGTGGCGGCCACAGCCCCGAGCGCGGCACCCGACCCGCGCAGCAGGAATCGGCGGCGGTCCAGATTGGTCAGGCGGCCCCCCGTACCGACGGCCGGTGTCTTTGCATGAAGGTTGTCGTTCACTTACTAATCCCCCGTGGAAACAGTTCTCTTGGCCGCGGCACCGGTGGCCGCGGCGTGTCTGGTGCGGCGCGGCCGGGCCCAGCGGCTCATGGCCGGGACCTCGACCAGCTTGTACAGGAGCCAGCCGAGCAGCAGGCTCAGGCCGAGGCTGACCGCCATGAGCCCCAGCGCCACCGGGGTGTCCCAGTGACGGCCGGTGGGCGGGGCCGTCGCGAGGCGCATGGGCCCATGGGAGAGGACCAAAAAGTGCACCATGTAGAAGGCGAAGGACACCTCGCCCAGCCACAGCATGGTCCGGCCGGTGAAAACGGAGCGGCTGCCCTTGACATCCGCGACCGCGCTGGCCGCGATCAGCAGGGCCACCGGGAGCGCGGTCGGCGCCACCATGCCGTAGGCATGCGGGAGGAACACCATCAGGGCGTAGCCCGCGGCCAGCGAGACCAGGGCCGTCAGTCGGCTCATGCCGATCCAGCGGCCGGTCAGCACGATCCGGGCCATCAGAATGCCCAGGACAAAGTCCAGCAGCCGGGCGCCCGGGAAGAAGTACACGGTCCAGTACTCCCACCAGGACATCGGCTGGTCCGGCGCCGCGGGGCTGTCCGGGAGCAACTGGGCCAGCGCCGGCACGGCCACAAGCGCGGCCATGACACAGCAGACCCAGTGCCACAGCCGTTGCGGACGAATCCTCAGGATCGGTCGGATCAGCAGCGGGAAGGCCAGGTAGAACAGCAACTCGCAGGCGAGCGACCAGCTGGGCCCGTTCGGGCCGGCCATGATCTCCAGCTTGGGCACCCAGCTCTGGACGAGAAAGAGGCTGGGGATGGTGTTGCCGGCCCAGACACGCATCCCCGCGGACAGCATCAGCAGCAGTCCGACGAGCCAGGTGACGAGGTGGTTGGGGAAGATCTTCATCAGACGGCGGCGGATGAACCGCCCGGGGCTGTCCTCCGGGCGGGCGGACCAGGTCAGGACGAATCCGCTCAGGACGAAGAAGAAGCCGACGCCCAGATATCCGGCCCTGCTGAAGTACTTCCAGAAGGCGTGGTTCATCCCGCTGTCCGTGAACGGGTTGACCACGGCGACGTGGGTGACGAAGACGAGCACGGCGGCGAGGAACCGCATGCCGGTCAGGGAGGGCAGCCGGGAGGACTTGGGGTCGACGGCCCCGGAAGTCCCGACGGGCAGTGCACCGCCGGATTTGTGGGCGCTGCCAGGTCTGTGGACGTCGTCGGTCGTGTGCGACATGACGTGGGCGCGGTCAGGCCGCGGCCACGGGCCGCAGACCGGCCACCGCGTCCGGACTGCTCAGCCGGCGCAGGTCGGCGACAGCGACGGCGAGCTCCTCGGCCGTCACGTCATTGACGAACGTGGCATCGCCGATCCCCACGGGAAGCGGGAGCCGCTGCTTGCCGTCGCGGTGGCGCACGGTGTCCTCCAGGGCGGCGGCCAGCAGGCCGGGCTCCAACGAGTCATGCCAGCGGGGCAGTTCAAGGATGCGCATGACTTCGAGGATGCGGTCGCGCTGCTCCTCGTCGACCAGGTCACGGCGCCAGGCGAGGACCGTGGTCAGAGCCATGTCCACGCACACCGCCTCACCGTGCAGAAGGGCGGGCAGGGCATGCATCTCAATGGTGGGGCTGAAGGTGTGGCCGTAGTCGACGACGCGCTCCAGCTCGGTCTCCCAGAGGTTGGGCTGGAGCTCCTCCAGCATGCCGTGGACCGCGCGCTGCACGACCTCGGCGGCCACCCGCTGCTCGGCGGCGGTATCACCCTGAAAGCGGATGTCGAGCAGACGGGCTCCGTGCTCCTCCAGGAGATCGAACAGGCGCACGTCCTTGATCAGCGCCATTTTCAGGATTTCGGCCAGGCCGTTGGAGATGTGGCGGCGCTCGACAGTCGAGAGGAAAGAGCGGTCCAGCAGAGTGAGCGAGGTCTCGAAGTAAGTGCCGAGACGGTTCTTGTGGCCGTTGAAGTTCACGCCGGTCTTGACCCCGACGCCGGCATCGACCAGCCCGATGAGCGTGGTGGGCACGCGGAGGACGGGAGTGCCACGGCGGTAGAGATTGGCCACCAGCCCGACGATGTCCATCAGGACACCGCCGCCGATCACGATGATCGGCTCCCGGCGGCGATCGATGCCGAAGGCGTCGATCGCCTCGGCGATGCCCGTGGCGGTGTCGAAGTCCTTCACGGTCTCGTCGACGCGCACCAGGTGGGCGTGGTAGTCGACGCCGTGATGGTCGAAGTACTTCCGAATCCGCTCACCGTGCAACTCGTCCACATTCTGGTCGATCACCAGGAACCGGCGGAGACGGCCGTCGGCGGTCCGGCCACCGACGTCGAGCAAGGCGGTGCTCTGCAGGTCAAACGCGTCGTCACAGACCCGGACCTCGTAGGACACGGGCTTGATGGCCCGCACCCGCCATGAGTCGATGCGCTCGCTCTTGGCGAAGAGCCCAGCCGAATGTACTAACTCAGTCATTGTTCCCCCCAGAACAGACAGGCTCGTAAATATGCGTGCATGACGCAACGACAGAAGTTGATCAAACTTCCGTGGAGACAGCAAACGTTTTTAACTCCCTGGAGATGGACATCACACCGGCAGTTGACCAAGGAGGGGGTGCTTCGAGTGGGCGTTCAAGCCATCTCGGCGACGTCAACTCCCGGTAGAGCCAGGGAACTTGGCTGGACGTGATGCTCATGCCGAAGATCCCTGCTGTGGAGACGGCTCCGGCCGCTCACCGCCGGCATCGTCGCCCGCAGCAACAACGTGGCAAGTGTGCGGGCGCCGGTCCTGGAAGCGGACGTTGGAACGAGCGGCCTTGAGCCGCTCATCGAGGGTTCGGTTGTCGGCGGTCAGCTGGCGGACCCACTGCTTGACAGTGGCGCTCTCGGCGGTGATCCGCTGGATGCTCTCCTCGGTCCACTCGGTCTCCACGTCGCGGATATGGCCGAGAGTTCACCGAATCGACCGGGGATTTCCAACACACTCCTACTGCTTCGCGAGGGGCTCGAGTGCGCCCACCAGGGCTCCGAGGCAGATCTCGCGCAGTTCGTCCCGAGTGCATGCCTCTTTGATGAGCCAGTCCACGCACAGGGTACGGACGAAAACCAGCCAGCTCATGAGTACGGCCGCCATGAGCTCGGCAGCGATGCCGTCGACGGGGACCGCGGCCGCGAGGCGCTCGCGGAGCACGGCCATCTCGTCGAGGATGACGGCCTGGATCACGTGGTCGCCGGCAAGTGTGCGGTTCGCGGCCAGGACGGTGTGGCGGTTGCTGGCGAAGTAGTCGATGTGCCGGTCCAGACCGGCACGTACTTGCGGGATCAAGGCGGTGGACGGGTCGATCTGTGTCTGTGCCAGGAGCTGGTTGGCGGCCTGCCGGTAAACGGCTGCGAAGAGGTCTCGCTTGCCGGGGAAGTGGCGGTAGAGAAGGGCGCGGGAGACGGCGGCCCGTTCAGCCACGTCTTCCATGAGGACCTCGTCGTACGGTCTGGCGGCGAACAGCTCTCCTGCCACGGTGAGCAGTTGGTGGCGGCGTTCCGTTGGCCTCAGTCTGCTCCGAGTGGTCATGCTATCCAGGCTAGTTGACGCCTCTTCCGCCGCTGCCGTACGTTCGTTCTCACGTTAGTAGATGTGTGTCTACTAAGGGAGCGGTTCATGAACAGGCTTCTCAGGTGGCTGCTGCTCGTCATGGGAGTCGCGTCGATAGCGATCGGCGCCGCTCATCTCGTCGCCGGTGCCGCCTCTGTACCGGGTGAGAGCTTTGCCGACGCGACCGTCGACAGCAGGGAACGGTTCTACGGTGCGATCTTCCTGGGGTACGGCGTGGCCCGGGTGTACGCGGCTCGGCGGTCTCGGCCGACTGCTGTCCATCCTCGTGGAAGACAGCCGGTCGTCATCAACGGCAAGCCGACGCCGCGTGAGTCCCCTGTGTTCCACTCACGCCAGCCCGCAAGCGTAGGCCTGCTCGCCTCGGCAGGTCTGGCAGCCCTGTCGGCTGGCGCCGACTCCCCGTCAGGCCCGTTATCGGAGGCGAGATGAAGGTCGTGATAGCAGGCGGGACCGGCCAGGTGGGAACGGTCCTACGGCGCGCCCTGACACCACCCGACCATCAAGTGGTGGTCCTGACCCGGCATCCTGCCCACGTCGGCGAGGTCGGCTGGGACGGACGGACCTTGGGCCACTGGGCGAAGGAGATCGACGGTAGCGACGTCGTGGTGAACCTCGCCGGGCGGAGCGTCAGCTGTCGGTACACCCAGGCGAACCTGCGGGAGATGATGGACTCCCGCGTGGATTCGGCCCGTGTGGTCGGCGAGGCCGTGGGGGCGGCCCGTCGCCCGCCGCGTGTCTGGCTGCAGATGAGTACCGCCACCATCTACGCCCATCGTTTCGACGCGCCGAATGACGAGCGGACCGGCGTCATCGGTGGCGACGAGCCGCACGTGCCGGGCTATTGGGCCTTCAGCGTCGACATCGCCCGGCGCTGGGAACAGGCGCAGCGGGAGGCAGACACTCCGAAGACACGGAAGGTGGCCCTGCGCTCGGCGATGGTGATGAGTCCGGATCGGGGTGGAGTCTTCGACGTCCTGCTGTGGCTGGCGAGGATGGGGCTGGGTGGTCCGGTCGCCGGCGGTGCCCAGTACATCTCGTGGATTCACGACCGCGACTTCGTCCGGGCCGTCGAGTTCCTGATCGACCGGGAAGAGCTCATAGGGGCGGTGAACCTGGCCGCTCCCGAGCCCCTTCCACAGCGTGAGTTCATGCGCGTTCTGCGCAGCGTGTGGGGCAGGCCGGTGGGGTTGGCCGCCACGAAGTGGATGGCGGAGATCGGTGCCTTCGCGCTGCGTTCGGACACCGAACTGCTGCTCAAGAGCCGTCGCGTCGTTCCTGGGCGCCTACTGGAAAGCGGCTTCTCCTTCGCATACGGACACTGGCCGCAGGCAGCCGCGGAGCTGGTGCCCCGGGTGCGCCACAGATGAAAGCTTCTCTCACGGGGCGGCTTCGCGTACGGGACTATGAGCAGATACTGGACCTCGTGGTGGCGATCCTTGGAAGCACCGACCCGGAGTCGACATGGCCGCTGATCACCAAACACTTGCGGGAAGTCTTCGACTGCGCCGGGGTGACGATCTCCAGTCTGAACACCGCTGAGCGCGTCCTTCGGGCGGAAGCCTGGGCACCGGAATCCCACGGCCCTATTGCCTCGGACTTCATCGAACGCTATCCCACTCCGGACCAGCACCCCTTGACCCTCCACGTGGCATCGGGCGGCACGAGCCCGGTCATTCTGAGCCGCATCAGCGAGAGATGGCGGCATTCTCCCTGGTACGACTTGGCCCGGGAGACCGGCGGCGGGGAACAACTCGGCCTGCCCACCCCCGGCGACCCGCAGGCGCTGCGCTCCCTCGTCCTGAGGCAGGAGAACGAGTTCACCGACCGCGACCTCGCCCTGGCGACCCGCATCCAGCCCCTGATCCTGACCGCGGACAGCCAAGCCCGCGAGCTCCGCCGCCTCCACGCCGCCACACCACTTTCCGTTTCCACCGTGCACGACCTGACGCCACGCGAGCTGACGGTGCTGGGCCTGCTGGCGGAGGGCCTGACGACCCAGGGCATCGCCCGCCGTCTGCTCATCTCCCCGCACACCGTCAACCGTCACCTCGAGAAGGTCTACCGGAAGCTCGGCACCAACAACCGGGTCTCCACCGTCCTGCTGGCAAAGCAGCACGGGCTGGTGCCCTGAGTGGAACGTGGCCCCCTGTGCCGGGTACCGATCTCCCCGGCTGCCCTGAGGAGGCACACGGCACACGGGCTCGTCCACCCACACCGACAACGCCACGGTGCTACCAGCGGGCGGCCAAGGAGTGGATCAGCGGCGGCACGATCGGTTGACGAGTTCTTCAAAGGTTCTTCATCACTTGCATCCTAGGGTCGGTCTGCCCATCGCACTCACGGACCGGTTCCAGTAAGGGAGCAGGGGGGACCTATGAGACGAGATCAGGCGTTGCTGGCCGTGGCGGCTTCGGTTGCGGCCTTCGGGCTGGCCGGCTGCGGCAGCGACGACAGCGCGAAGGTCCCGACGGCTGCGGGCGGTGCCACGTCCAAGGCGTCCGGCACGACAAGCGGGCAGGGCGGCGGGGGTGACGTGGCCGCGTATGTGAAAGCTCAGCGTGAGTACGCGAAGTGTCTGCGGGAGAATGGGGTCGACGCGCCGGACCCGGATGCCAAGGGGAACCTCGACTTCGGTGACGGTGACCACGTGCGCGCCCTGAAAAGGGACCCGAAGTTCCGAACCGCCTCGGCGAAGTGTGCTCCAAGTCTGTCGGCCGTCCCCGAGAGCGTCGAGAAGAACAACCGGCCGAAGCTCTCCCCCGAGCAGATCAAGACGATGCGCAAGTACGCCGAGTGCATGCAGAAGAACGGCGCCCCCGACTTCCCCGACCCGGGCGCTGACGGGTTCGGGGAGGGCCGGTGGGATCAGAGCTCGGCTGCCGCGCAACGGGCCCTGCGGCTTTGCGGGCCGATCGCCGGCGCTCCGACGAACCCGGGCCCGGGTAAGGGCTGATCGTGGCCGAGTCCGTTCCGCATCCCGATGACCGTCCCGGGACACCACTCGCGCCGTCACGCACCCTCCGAGTGCGGCGTGCGGTGTTGATCTGCTCCGTCGTGGCCGTCGTGGCGACGGTCACACTGGTCGGCGCCCTGGGGTTCGGTGGAGGCAAGGACAAGCATCCAGGCGTACCATCCCGAGCCGGCTCGTTCGTCCCGGTCACCCGGGCCACCGTGACCGAACGGACCAAGGTTGACGGGCAGTTGGGGTATGGCGCGGAAGTCCCCCTCCTGGTCAAGGCGACAGGCACCGTGACCTGGCTGCCCGAGCAGGGGACGTTGGTGGAACGCGGCGGCGTGCTCCTACGAGTCAACGACCGCCCAGTGGTCCTCCTGTACGGGAGCCTGCCCATGTACCGGGACCTGCGTCCGGCTTCCCGTGATTCCGGCCGGCACCAGGAAGCCGACCAGGGGGCCGGCAAGGAGCGGCAGGACGGCGCAGCCGGCGCCGCGGCGGGCTCTTCGCCGGCGCCGGGGGGTGCCGAGGGTGGGGCGTCGAGTACCGGGGCCGGTGCGCTTGGGGAGGTGAAGGGCTCGGATGTCCTGCAGTTCCAGACCAACCTGGCAGCGCTCGGGTTTACGGGATTCGCGGTGGACGGTATGTTCACCGCCGGCACCGCTCAGGCGGTCAGGCGCTGGCAGAAGTCGCTCGGGCTGCCCCAGACCGGCACGGTCGGCGTCGGGGACGTCTTCTACTCCGCAGGCAAGGTACGCATCGGCCATGCGGGCGTTCGGCTCGGCGCGCCTGTCGGCGAAAACGCTCTGACGTACACCGGAACGGCCCGCAATGTCGTCGTCAACGCATCGGCCGCAGACGCCTCCTGGGCCGTGCGCGGCGCTCCTGTCCGGGTCCAGCTGCCCGACGGCGCATCCGTGAGGGGCGAAGTGGAATCGGTGGGGAAGCAGGTGACCGCGCCCGAGAAGGGCGAGGGCGGCTCGGGGCAGGTCCCCACGACGGTGCCGGTGTCCGTCACCATCCGGGACCAGAAATCGCTGGGGAGGCTGGAGAGCGGCCCCGTCACCGTCGAGTACGTGGGGCGGGAGGCCAAGGGCGTGCTGACTGTTCCCGTCGCAGCGCTCGTCGCGCTCGCGGAGGGCGGCCACGGGCTGGAGACCGCGGACGGAACCTTCGTGGCCGTGAAGACCGGGCTGTTCGCGGATGGCAGAGTGGAAGTGAGCGGCCCCTCGGTCCGCGAAGGCCTGAAGGTGAGGGTCCCGGAGTGAGCGACAGGCCTGCGGCGGTCGTGGAATTCGACGCCGTCTCCAAGATGTACCGGGGCAAAGTGGCCGCGGTCCGTGAGGTGAGTCTGCGGATCGGGCGCGGGGAACTGGTCGGCGTGGTCGGCCCGTCGGGCTCCGGCAAGTCCAGCATGCTCAACCTCATGGGCAGTCTTGACCGGCCCTCCTTGGGTCGCGTCCTGATCGAGGGCCACGACGTGGCGAAGTTGTCCGATCGCGAGGTCTCCGCACTACGGGCCACCCGGATCGGCTTCGTCTTCCAGCAGTTCCATCTGACGGCCGGCGTTCCGGTCCTGGACGCGGTAGCGGACGGCCTGCTCTACGCGGGCGTCCCGATACGCCGCCGCCGCGCCGAGGCGGCGGCCGCGCTGGCCAGGATCGGGCTCTGCCATCGCGTCCGCCATCTGCCGCACCAGCTCTCCGGCGGCGAGCGGCAGCGGGTCGCGATCGCCCGCGCGGTGATCGGCGAGCCCTCGGTCCTGCTGGCGGACGAACCGACCGGAAATCTGGACTCCGCGTCGGGAGCGAGCGTCCTGAGCCTGCTCCGCGCTCTGCAGGCGTCCGGAACCACCGTAGTGATCATCACTCACGACCGTGAGATCGCGGCCGGGCTGCCTCGCCGCCTCGAGATGCGCGACGGCCGGCTGATCAGTGATACGGCACAAAACCCTACGACCGGGACGTCCCGTTGAGAGGCGGAAGGGCGAACTCCCCCCGGACGGGAACCGAGCCCGCCGATTACGTCCGCGATGTGCCGTCCGGCCCCGCCCGCGGCCGGTCACAGCCGAGGGCAGCGCGTCTCGGGCCCGCCGATGTCATGCGGCTCGGCGGCGCCGGCCTCCGGGCACGCCCCGTACGCGTCGTTCTCTCCGCCCTCGGCATCGCCATCGGCGTCGCCGCCATGATCGCGGTGGTCGGCATCTCGGCCTCCGGCCAGGCCGAAGTGGACCGCCGGCTCGACGCGCTCGGCACCAATCTCTTACGGGTCGCCCCCGGCCGGTCCCTCACGGGCGACAAAGCCAGACTGCCGTATGAGGCTGTCGCGATGATCCGTCGGATCCCACCGGTGCGGCAGGTCGCGGCCACCGGCGCGACCGATGCCCACGTCTACCGCAACGAGCACATCGCCACCGGCCGCACCGGCTCCCTGAGTGTCCTCGCGGCCGACACCGACCTCCTCCCCGCCATCGGCGGTCACCTCCGCACAGGCCGCTGGCTGGACTCCACCCTCGAGCGATACCCGACGGTCGTGCTCGGTGCCACCGCCGCCCAGCGACTGGACGTGTACACCCCGGGAACCCGGGTCTGGCTCGGCGGCCGCTGGTTCTCCCTGGTCGGCGTGCTCGAGCCGGTACCGCTCGCGCCGGAGATCGACAGCGCGGCCCTGATCGGCCGACCGGTGGCCCGCGCATATCTCCGCTTCGACGGTCACCCGTCCACGGTCTATGTCCGAACCGAGGACAGCCAGGTCACAGCGGTCTGGACGGTACTCCCGGCCACGGCACATCCAGAGAAACCGGGCGAGGTGCGCATCTCGCGGCCCTCCGACGCCCTCGCGGCGCGCGAGGCCAGCGAATCGACGCTGGCCGGGTTGCTCATCGGCCTCGGCGGAGTCGCCCTGCTCGTCGGCGGCGTGGGAGTGGGCAACACCATGATCATCTCGGTTCTGGAGCGGCGTCCCGAGATCGGCCTGCGCCGGGCGCTCGGGGCGACCAGGGGCCAGATCCGCACCCAGTTCGTGACGGAATCCCTGCTCCTGTCACTCATCGGCGGTCTCAGCGGGGCGGTCCTCGGGACGCTGATCACCTCGGGCTACGCCCTCAGCCGCGACTGGCCGACAGTGGTCCCGGCATGGGCAAGCGCGGCGGGCACCGGCTCAGCCCTGGCCATCGGCATGATCGCCGGACTGTATCCGGCGGTCCGGGCGAGCCGGCTGTCGCCTACGGAGACACTGTCCGGCACCTGAAACAACCGGCACCTCGGGACGAGCCGCCGCAAGCGTCCGCCGCCGGCCCTTCGCCCTCACCCGCCGCCGACATGACGCGACATACCTGAGGCGGCCCCTGCCCGGACCGCCTCAGTCAGCGCGTCACCTCGATGGCCTCAGCCCGACCGGCGGGGCGCTAGAAGCCACAGCTATATGTGGTGCCCCCGTCGCTCAGCAGATCGTCACGCACCCAGCCCTCAGTGCCCTTGGAGGCGTTCTCCAGGTACGTCCAGGTGTAGCCGTCGTTGCCTCTGGTGTAGCAGCGGTAGTTGAGCCAGTCACCGCTGTAGGCGATGCCCATGACGGTGCAGCTGGTGCTGGATCCGCTGCGCACGTTGGCGCCGTTGGCCGTCTGGACGAAGGGGTTGTGGTCCTGGTTCGTGCCCCGTGCGCCGCACGGCGCGTGCGCGGCGGCCGGGGTGGGAAGAGACAGCGGAACGGCCAGGGCGATGGCCGCGACCGCGGGGACAAGCGCTGCTATGCGACGTTTCATTTCTGAACCCCCACAGTGTCGTTGCGGAAGCACATGGCCCGGATACCGGACGGCACCGGGATGAAAGCCAGAAGCCTCGCCTCACGCAGATGCGAGTGGCATACGCAACGATTGCCGTCCGGCAAAGCTAAAGAAAGGATTCCGCACACGCCTGACCACTTTTCACGCCCAAGCGACCGAAAGACCCACAAGCGGCTGAAAGCCTCACCAGTGAATATGCGCCACTTCCTGGATATGCAGATCGGCGCCACCCTGGGACGATCGACATCGTGTCCCGCCAGGCATCCCGTAGCCCGGGAGAACCATGGGAAGGAGTCACCTTGAGCATATGTGCGCCGACGGCCGCGGCGGTGTTCGCACCGGCAGCCGGAACGGACCTCGCGCGGACGGTCGCAGCGGGTGGGGCGCGATGAGCTTCCGGCTCCGGGTTCTCGGCCTGCTCGCACTCGTCGCGATGGCCGCCACCGCTGCCACCGCCTGGCTGACCCTACGCCAGGCCGACCATCAGGTGCGGCAGAGCGTCATGGCCGGCCAGGAGGAGGTCTCCCGGATCACCAGCGAACTGCGCTCATACGGTTTCGCACACGGCACCTGGGACGGGCTCGCGCCGACGGTGAGTGCACTCGCGAAGGAGACCGGCCAACGCATCCGGGTCGCCACGGAGACCGACGTCCTGCTCGCAGATTCCGACCCCCTCACCGGCCGCGATCCCCGCGCACCGAGCAGCCGGCCCCCGGTCCTGGTCGACCCTCGCCCCGTCCTGCGCTTTCCCCGCACCCAGGCACCGAGGATCTCGGTGAAACTGACCGCCCAGGCGATCACGAGCTATCGCTCCGCAACCGCCTACGCGGCCTGCCTGACACGCGCAGGGGCCAACGTGACGGCCCAGCCGGACGACATTGGCCTCCCCCGGATCAGTACGGACCGCCGACTCCCGAAATGCGAGGAACCGCATGAAGAAACGAAACCCCCGGCACAACCAGATCTCGACGCGGCCCGACCGTGCGAATCCGAGCCGCACTTCACCACATGTCTGCAACGAGTATTCAACGAACGAGCCGGCCCAGCCGCCCCGCCACGCCTGACGATCCACCTCGGCGCCCAGAAC
>NZ_JAILXP010000280.1 GCF_020740895.1 Streptomyces sp. UNOB3_S3
GCCCCGCACGGCGCCGCCGCCGGGGCCCGTTCCGGGGAGCCGTGCGGGGTGGACGGACTGGGCCTCGCGGGCTTGCCGCCGGGAGGGTCGGACTCGGGGCCGGGCTTGGGGGGCCGCGAGTAGATGTCCCCCTCGTCCGGTGCCGGGCCCTCACAGGCGGTCTCGTCGTAGTCGCCGGGCAGCCCGGCGGCCCGGGGCCGCGCGTGATCCGTGCCGGACGGTGGCACGGCCCGGGCGGTGGTGCCCGGAGCCGCTGCCAGGAGCAGGGCGGCAGCGGTGACGGTGGACGCGAGGAACGGCCGCCGGTACCGGCGCACGGATATGTCCTGCGATCGCATGGGACCTCCTTCGATGGCTCCGCGGGCAAGGGCAGAGCAGAGATGGCCGTTATGACGAGTGAACCGATGAACGGGACATATGCCTGAGAGGGTGTCGAATCACCCGACTGGCCCCGGAGGGTGAACCATCCGTTCCGTGGGTGGGGCGCGGGCCCTGGCGAGGGGCGCGCAGTCGCGCCGCACACGCTCTTGCCACCCATTCGCAGGACGCCCCTATCATCGAGCGGTTCACGGCCGGACGAACGGCCGGACATCACGGCCGCCCAGGCGGCCGGTGAGACGGAGAGACGGAGAACCGTCATGCACGTACCCGACGGGTTCATCAACGCCCCGGTGTCCCTGGCGACCGGGGCCGTCGCGGCGTCCGCCGTCGCGGTCTGCCTGCGCGGCGCGCGACGGGAGCTGGACGAGCGGGCCGCGCCGCTCGCGGGGCTGGTGGCGGCGTTCATCTTCGCCGTGCAGATGCTGAACTTCCCCGTCGCGGCGGGCACCAGCGGCCATCTGCTGGGCGGAGCGCTCGCGGCGATACTCGTCGGCCCCTACACCGGGGTCCTCTGCATATCCGTGGTGCTGATGATGCAGGGCGTGCTGTTCGCCGACGGCGGGCTCACGGCCCTGGGCGTCAACATCACCGATATGGCCGTGGTCACGACGGTCGTCGCATACGCCCTCTTCCGGCTGCTGGCGAAGGCGCTGCCGCGCCGCCGTTCCTCCGTGACCGCCGCCGCCTTCGTGGCCGCGCTGGTGTCCGTCCCGGCGGCGGCCGGCGCCTTCACCCTGATCTACGCGCTGGGCGGCACGACCGACGTGCCCATCGACAAGGTCGCGACGGCCATGGTCGGCGTGCACGTCCTCATCGGCGTCGGCGAGGCCGTCATCACGGCGCTGACCGTGGGCGCGGTCGTGGCCGTCCGCCCCGACCTGGTCTACGGGGCGCGGGGGCTGGCCAAGCCGCTGGAGATCCGCAAGGCGGACGGGACGGTGGTCCCCGTCGAGGTGTCGAAGGCCGCCCCGCGCCCGGTCCGCAAGATCGCCGCCGTCGGTCTCGTGCTCGCCCTGGCGCTCGCCGGCTTCGTCAGCTACTACGCCTCCACCAGCCCGGACGGCCTGGAGAAGGTCGCCCACGACAAGGGCATTGACGCCAGGACCGAGGAGCACGCGGCCAAGGACTCCCCGCTCGCGGACTACCAGGTCAAGGACGTCCCGGACGCCCGGATCTCGGGCGGGCTGGCCGGTGTGATCGGCGTCGGCGCGACGCTCGCGGTGGGGACGGGCGTCTTCGTGGTCGTACGCCGCCGCCGGAGCCGGACGCAATCCGCGGCTCCCGTCTCCGAGAGCGTCTGACATGGGCGCCGGACACGCCCACAAGCTCTACCGGCACGCCCGGTCGCCGGTCCACGAGCTGCCGCCGCACTGCAAGCTCGCGGCCGTCTTCTGCTTCGTCCTCGTCGTCGTCGCCACGCCCCGCGAGGCGGTGTGGGCCTTCGGGCTGTACGCGCTGCTGCTCGCGGCCGTCGCGGGCGTGGCCCGGGTGCCGTACGGCTTCCTGCTGCGGCGGCTGCTGATCGAGGTGCCGTTCGTGGCGTTCGCGCTGCTGATGCCGTTCGTCGTCCCCGGCGAGCGGGTGGACGTCCTGGGGCTGTCGCTCAGCGGGCCCGGGCTGTGGGGCGCCTGGAACATCCTGGCCAAGGGCACCCTGGGCGTCGCCGCCTCGGTGCTGCTGGCCGCGACGACCGAGCTGCGGGCGCTGCTGCTGGGGCTGGAGCGGCTGCGGATGCCGCCGCTGCTCGTCCAGATCGCGTCCTTCATGATCCGCTACGGCGATGTGGTCACGGACGAGATGCGGCGCATGCGCATCGCCCGGGAGTCGCGCGGCTTCACCGCGCGCGGGGTGCGCCACTGGGGGGTGCTGGCCAAGTCCGCGGGGGCGCTGTTCATCCGCTCGTACGAGCGTGGTGAGCGCGTCCACCTGGCGATGGTCAGCCGGGGGTACACGGGCACGATGCCCGTGATCGACGACGTGACCGCGACCCGTGCGCAGTGGACGCACGCGGCCGCGCTGCCGCTGGCCGCGCTGGCGGTCTGCCTGACCGGATGGACGACCGGATGGACGACCGGATGAACGACGGGATGGACCCTGACATGACCCCCCTTTCCCTTGAGGTCTCCGGGCTGGCCTTCGCCTACCCCGACGGCCACCAGGCCCTCTTCGGCGTCGACCTGACCGTCGGGCGCGGGGAGCGGGTGGCCCTGCTCGGCCCCAACGGCGCAGGCAAGACCACCCTCGTCCTCCATCTCAACGGCATCCTCGGCGGCGGCGTGGGCTCGGTGCGGGTCGCCGGGCTGCCGGTGACGAAGCCGAACCTGGCCGAGGTGCGGCGCCGGGTCGGCATCGTCTTCCAGGACCCGGACGACCAGCTGTTCATGCCGACCGTCCGCGAGGACGTGGCCTTCGGCCCGGCCGCCGCCGGGCTGCGCGGGCCGGAGCTGGAGGAGCGGGTCCACGCCGCCCTGGAGCGGGTCGGCATGGCGGACTTCGCCGACCGGCCCCCGCACCACCTCTCCTTCGGGCAGCGGCGCCGGGTGGCGGTGGCCACCGTCCTCGCCATGGAGCCGGAGATCCTCGTCCTCGACGAGCCCTCCTCCAACCTCGACCCGGCCTCACGGCGTGAGCTCGCCGACATCCTGCGCTCCCTGGACGTGACCGTGCTCATGGTCACCCACGACCTGCCGTACGCGCTGGAGCTGTGTGAGCGATCGGTGATCCTCAGCGGTGGGGTCATCGCCGCCGACGGGCCCACCGGGGAGCTGCTGTGCGACGAGGACACCATGCGGGCCCACCGTCTGGAGCTGCCGTTCGGCTTCGACCCGCGCACGGCGGTCGTACGGGGATGACCTCGGAGGCGACCCGGCGGAAGGCGACCCCCGTCCACGACCACTTCCGGACACGTTGCACCATGGTGGATGGTTTTGTAGCGATCGGCACAGTGGGAGCGGAAAACAGTGGTGGACGTCCAGGGCACGGTGACGGACGGCTTCGAGCCGGTCCGGGACGCCTTCGTGGAGAACTTCGCACGGCGCGGTGAGCGCGGCGCGGCCGTGACCGTCTACCGGGACGGACGGAAGGTGGCCGACCTCCGGGCCGGCACGCGCGACGCCGACGGCGGCGAGGAGCCCTGGCGGCACGGCACCGCCCAGATCGTCCGCTCCGCCACCAAGGGCGTCGCCGCCGCCGTCCTCCTCCTGCTCCACCAGCGCGGCCAGGTGGACCTGGACGCGCCCGTGGGCACGTACTGGCCCGAGTTCAAGGCGGCCGGCAAGGAGCGGGTCCTCGTCCGGCACCTGCTCGCCCACCGCGCCGGGCTGCCCGTGCTGGACACCCCGCTCACGCCCGCCGAGGCCGTCGACGGCGTCAGCGGCCCGCGCGCCCTCGCCGCCCAGGCCCCCGCCTGGGAGCCCGGCGCGGACCACGGCTACCACGCCCAGACGTACAGCTGGCTGCTCGGCGAGCTGGTGCTGCGGGTGACCGGGCGGTCCCTGGGCACGTGGGTGGCCGAGGAGATAGCCGGGCCGCTGGGCCTGGACCTGTGGATAGGCCTGCCGGACGCCGAGCGGCACCGTGTCGGCCGCATCGCCGATATCGAGGCCCCGGCCGCGCCCGCCGGCGCCGGGCTGCGCGTACGCCCCAAGGCGTCCGTCACCGACGCCTACCGCGACCCGGACTCGCTGACCCGCCGCGCCTTCGGCGCGATCACCCCCGCCGCCGACGAGAACGACCCGGCCTACCGCGCCGCCGAGCTGCCCGCCTCCGGCGGCATCGCCACGGCCGACGCGCTGGCCCGCTTCTACGCCTCGCTGATCGGCCCGGTCGACGGCGGCCGCCGGCTCTTCGCCCCGGCGACGCTGACCCTCGCGCGGACGGAGGAGTCGGCGGGCCCGGACCGCGTCCTCGTCGTGAACACCCGCTTCGGCCTGGGCTACATGCTCCACGGCCCGGCGTCCCCGCTGCTGGCCCCCGGCTCCTTCGGCCACCCCGGCCGCGGCGGCTCCCTGGCCTTCGCCGACCCCGAGTCGGGCATCGCCCTCGGCTACGTCACCAACGGCATGCAGAAGAACGTCACGGCGGACCCGCGCGCCCAGGCGCTGGTCCGGGCGGTTGCGCGGTCGCTGAAGGGGTAGAGCCGGCCGTCGGCGGGGTAGAGCTGGCCGCATGACCCGAAGGTTCGAGGGCTATGCGGTACTCATCACGGGCGCGGGCCGGGGCATCGGCGAGGCCACGGCGCGCCGTTTCGCCGCCGAGGGCGCGCGCGTGCTCGTCACCGACCTGGACGGCGAGCGCGCGGCGAAGGCCGCGGCGGCCCTGCGGGCGGACGGGCTCACCGCCGACGCCCTCGCCTGCGACATCGGCGACAGGACGGCCGTCGAGGCCGCCGTGGCCTTCGCCGCCGAGCGGTACGGCCGCCTGGACGTCCTCGTCAACAACGCGTACTCCTTCCACCCGGACCCGCCGCTGGTCGAGGACTTCGAGGACGAGGCGTGGGCCCGCGACCTCGACATCACCCTCACCGGCGCCTTCCGCTGCGTCCGGGCCGCCATGCCCCTGCTGGCCGCGGCGGGCGGCCGCGCCTCGGTCGTCAGCGTCGGCTCGGTCAACGGCGAGCAGGACTTCGGCAACCACGCCTACAGCGCGGCCAAGGCGGGCCTGGCCGGCCTGACGCGCACACTGGCAGGCCACTGCGCGGCCCGGGGCGTACGCGTCAACCTCGTGGCGCCCGGCACGATCCGCACCCCCGGCTGGGCGGGCCGGGAGGACTCGCTGGACCGGGCGGCCGAGCACTACCCGCTGGGGCGGGTCGGCCGGCCGGAGGACATCGCGGCGGCGGTGGCCTTCCTGGCCTCGCCGGACGCGTCGTGGATCACGGGGGTGACGCTGCCGGTGGACGGCGGGATCCTGATCGGGAACGTGGGGCTGCGGCGGGCGCTGCGGCGGTCATCCCAGGACGGTCCGGACGAGGTCGACGATGTCGTCATCGGAGAGGCCGAGCGCGCGTGACTCGGTGACGAGCTCCCGCGCCCGCGCGGCGAGCCGCGCCCGCTCCGGGGACGGGCCGCCCGTCACCACGGCCCCGCGCCCCCGGCGCAGCTCGATGAGGCCCTCGTCGCGCAGCTGCTGGTAACCGCGCAGCACGGTGTGCATGTTGACGCCGAGGGACGCGGCGACCTCCCGCGCGGACGGCAGCCGTTCGCCGGGACGCACGGAGCCGTCGGCGATGGCGCCGCGCAGCCCGCCGGCGATCTGCTCGCCGAGGGGGACGGGGGAGGAGGGGTCGACCCGGAACAGCACGTCAGACCTTCCCGCCGATGGAACGTTCCCTGTCGGCCAGGGTGTTGAGCAGGGCGGCGGCGGTGGCCGCGTCGTCGACGGTGACGACGAACTCGCTGCCGGTGGTCAGCCGGGCGCTGAGCGCGTCGCCGGAGCGCAGCACGATACCGCTGATGCCGGGGTGGGCCCGGTAGCCCCAGCCGCCGAGGTCGCGCAGCGCGTTGACAGGGCGGTGGGTGGCCTCCTCGATCCGCTCCAGCGGTACGTTCAGGCGCGGCCAGGGCAGCGCGGCGGGCGTGACGGTGATGCCGCGCCGGTCGGCGCTGACCCGCACCCGGCAGAGGACGACCAGCGGCACCCCGAAGCCGAGACAGATCAGCCCGCCCGGCCAGCCCGCGACGAGCCCGACGAACACGGCCGTGGCCAGCATCATCGCCCCGACGCCGAGCTGCGCGCGCCCCCCGACGACACGGGTCCAGCTCGCGCTCTCGCTCGCGGCGAGGGGCAGCCGCGCGGCCCCGGCGGGCGCCCGCTCGCCGGCCGGGGCGGGGATCTCGTCCCGCCCGGCGAGCATCCACCCCAGTACGCCGTAGACGGCCGCGGCGGCGAAGCCCAGGCCGGCCTGCCAGCCGGGGAGCGAGACCGTGGCGGCGTCACCGTCCACGCCCACCTCGGCGTTGGCGCGGATTATGCCCACGACGATCCAGCCGAGCACCACGGCGACACCGCCCCCGGTCGCGGCGACCCCGCGCTGCTGCGGCCCGGGCGCCGACCGCGTCAACCACGTCAGGAACGCGAACACCACGCCCAGGGCGAGGAGCACGCCGAGGGAGACGAAGAGGAACGCCCCCGGATCGTCGAACCCGTCGGCCTTGTTGCCGGAGCCGATGTGCGTGGCCATGGGATGCGGAAGCCGGTCGCGGAACGAGCGATAGGCACCGGCGACGGCGGCGCAGACGAGGGGGTAGGGGAGGACAGCGACGAGAACGCGACGTGTGGTGTGCATGGTTGGGCACCTCCAATTGTTTGCATAGTAATAGAACAACCTGAGCTTGTGGCCTCTCGTGCCCGCTGTGGAAGGATGCGGCGTCTGATTGGCCGAAAAGGGGTGGCATGAAACGAGGAATCGTCAGAACGGCCTTCGGGATGCTGAGGCGCCGGCCGGCGCTCCTGTGCTTCCCGGCGATGAACGTCGCCGCGCTCGCGGCCGTCCTGGCGGCCGCGTGGGTGCTGCCCCTGAACGGCATCCGGGACCGCGCGCTGGACAACCAGACCCCGACGACGACTCAGACCGTGGGGCTCTTCGCCCTGCTGGCCCTGCTGTCCTGCGTGGGCACCTACTTCACCGCGGCACTGCTGCACTCCGTGCGCGCCCTGCTGGCGGACGACCGGCCCACGATCCGCGCCTCCCTGGGCGCGATGCTGCGCCGCATGCCGACGCTCGCCTGCTGGAGCGTGCTCGGCAACACCGTCGGGGTGCTGCTGCAGATCGCCGAGTCGACGGCCGGGGTCTCCTGGCTCTTCGACATGGCCGGGCTGTCCTGGTCGCTGCTCACCTACTTCGCCCTCCCGGTCCTCGTCGCCGAGGGCTCCGGCCTGCTCACGGCCCTGCGCCGCTCCCTGGCCCTCGGCCGGCGGGAGCTGGGCGCCCAGGTCGCCGGATTCGCGCGGGTCTTCCTGACGACCGTGCTCGTGGCGGTCGTCGGCGTGGCGGCGCTGATCCTCGCGGTCGAGACGGACGACGTAGCCGTCATGCTCGCGGCGGCGGGCGGCGTGGTCGTCCTGTGGCTCCTGACGGGCATCGCCTCGTCCACCCTGTCGGGCATCTACCGCATGTCCCTCTACCACCGCGCGTCCGCGACACCCCTCCCGCCCTCCCCGCCCTTCCGGTCCTCCCGTTCCGCGCTACCGGCGGCCCAGGTGGGTTTCCGGCCGTGACGGGGTGGGCGGCGGCCGTTGGCAGCGGTAATCACCCTTCAGGTGGCGGTGCGATCCAGATCCTCGATGGCTGAGACGATGAGCGTCCGGGCGCTGGAGCCGTAGACCGCCATGCGAGCGAGTTCCGCGAACGCCTTTACGTACAAGCCGACCTCGCTGGGCTGCTGGACGGTCGCCCGGGCCGACAGCAGCTCCACGGACACCAGCTCGTCGTCGTACACATGGAACGTTTCCATGGGCCAGACCCGTCGTGTGTCTGCCGTGAACGGGATGATCCCCAGGGAGACGGAGGGGAGGGATCCGACGGAAAGCAAGTGGCCGAGCTGGCCCGCCATGGTTTCCGCATCACCTATCCGGTAGCGGAGTACGGATTCCTCGACGAGCAGGGCGAACCGGTGATCGCCTTCGTGGAGAACTCGCGACCGGGCCAATCGGGCCTTGACGGCGTCGTCCACATCATCGGGAATCTGGCGAAACCCTGTGATGGCCGAGAGCAGCGCGGTCGCGTAGCCCTCGGTCTGCAGCAGGCCGGGGACCAGCGTCGACGCATAGACGCGGAACAGCCGTGTCTCCTGAAACAGCGATGCGTACGACTCCTGCAAACGGCGCAGCCCGGTCCGCTGCTTGCGCCGCCACTCCATCCACATGGAATGAGCTGTGCGAGAAGCGGCGATGATGTCCGCTGCCTGGTCCTCGGCGTCGCAGGCGGCGCACCATACGCGAATGTCCGCGTCCGACGGAGGGGTCCTGGCGTTCTCGATCCGGGAGGTTTTCGCGGGATGCCATTGCCCGCGAGCAGCCAGCTCACGCCCAGTGAGCCCCGCGTCCAACCGGAGCTCGCGAAGCCTGGACGCAACGGCTTCGCGGGCGGCCTGGGCGCTGGACGAAGGAGACCTGTTCATGAGCCGGCTGTCACGTATCGGGCCCTATACGTGGAAGTCTTCGTGCGGGACGGCGCGGGCCCAGACGGCTTCGAACGCCGAAGCGCAGTGGTTCACCAAGGCCGGTTCCTCGCGCATCTCGCCGCCCGCCGACGCGCCGTCGCCTGTGAAGTGGTTGAACCTCACCAGCCTGTCGTCGAAGACCCAGAAGTCATTGCCGGGCAGGCAGAGGTCCGACGCGCGCCGACGAGGTAGCCAGCGGACCGATTCGCCGGCCGCGACATTGGTGAACGTGCCGCTGTGTTCGTACCTGATGTACTCGCTGACGGGCTCGGACACGATGCGGGCCCGGCGGATCGTCACCCCACGACCGACGGTTTCGGTCACGAGGTCCAGCCAGGGGCGCCACCACGTCGTACGGTCCGTGGGGTCGTGCCGGTATCCGGCTTTCCAGGCCGCGAAGCCGGACTTCTCGTAGTCCACCGCGTACGTGTCCCGTGTTTCCAGGTGGACCGCGGAGCGTTCGCAGCCGCGGAGCAGTTCCTCAAAGCCGGGCACGTTCTGCGGCATCACAGGCCTCCCTGATCGTCTGGGCCATGCGGGCGGGCAACCGGACCACGGCCTCGGTCGGCGGGATGGGGCCGGTCTCCAGGCACCTGCCCAGGAGCTCCCCGCCGGCCTTCCACCCCTGGAAGACGAACTCCTGCCTGTCCTCGTCGAACCACACCGTGGGGCACTCGCCGTCGCCCGTGTTCGGGTCGATGCCGACGAATCGTAGGGCCATGCCTGCCTCCCATGCAGAGTGGGTTGCGGTAGCTTGCACAAGCCTTGCGGTGCAGGTCGGCAACGTCAAGTGGGCGGATCCAGCTCGGAATTGGCGCGCAATCCCGTGCAATCCTGATGAGGGCGTCGCCGCCGCGACCATACGGTCCGTCGCATGCCAGCCACACGTATGAAGGGACCGGCCGTCAGCGGCTCCGAAGACGACACCGCGACCGCGATGTCGCGCTACGTCGCCGACGCCATCCGCCGCGCGATCGCGGACCCCGCTGCCCTGCCCCGGCACGAGGAGGTCCAGGAGACCACCGCGTGCCTGCGCGGGTTCCTGGAGAAGCTGCTGCCGGTCGCGGAGGCGCACGTCGGCCGCATGCCGCCGACGGCGCCGGACGGGGAGGGGGTGCGG
>NZ_JAILXP010000281.1 GCF_020740895.1 Streptomyces sp. UNOB3_S3
GGGCGGGCCCGCCGTCCGCACGGGGGTCGGACGGCGGGCCGTACGGCGGGCCGTCCGGTGTCGGGTCCCGGGTCAGCCGATCCGCACCGTGACGACGCGGCCCGAGGCCTCGGTGACGAACAGCTCGCGGCGCCCGTCATGGTCGCCGAACGCACGCGGCACCCGGACGCTCGTCGGCATCCGCAGCCCGTCCACCAGGACGCAGGACCGTCCGGTCGCCGGATCCACCTTGATCAGCTCGCCGCTCCGAAAGGCCGCGACCACCAGGTCGCCGCCGAAGAGGGTGAGGTCGTCGAGGAACTTGCCGTCCAGAACGGTGTGGCTGAGCCGGGTCACGGCGGTGTGCCGCGCCGGGTCGGCCAGGGGGACGCGGACGACCGGGGACCGGCCGTCGACGAGGACGCTCACGTAGAGCTGATCGCCGGCGATCTCCAGGCCGTTGGCGCCGAAGACGTCCGCCTTCCGCGTCCACTCCTCGTCCCGGGTGCCGTCCGGCCGGACCTTGAGGATGCCGGTGGCCAGCTCGCGGCTGAGGTAGAAATTGCCGGCGGAGTCGATGGCGAGGCCGTTGATCCTGGGCGTTCCGCCGAAGACCTTCTCGGCGCGGGGCTCGGCGGCGGCCGGGTCGAAGCGCATGACACCGCCGTCCCGCGCCAGCGGGTTCACGCCGAAGTTGACGTACATCATCCCGTCCGGGCCCCGCCGGATCGCGCCGGGCCCGGGCACGGGGAAGGACGCCTTCAGCGTCCCGTCGGGGGCGTACCCCTCGACACGGTTGCTGACGATGTGCGCGACCCAGAGCGTGCCGCGCCCGTCGAACTCCAGGTTCTCCCGCCAGTCCAGCACCGGCACGCCGCCGTCCCGGAAGACGGTCACGTCCGTCCGTTCCCCGCACCGCCCGGGAGCGGTGGCCGCGCTCGCCGCTCCCTGACCGCCGACGGCCAGCGCGGCCACCAGACTTCCGACGGTCACCATTGAACGCATCGATAAACGCATGCGCCCCGTTGTACCGGCCGCTCCGGCCCACCCGGAAATCGATTAGGCGGAATCAGACGGTCCTGCGATCATCACGTGGCTCGAATCCGGCCACTCAAGGAGCAGGTACACACCCGCGTGGACATGACGACGACCTTCCAGCTGACCCAGCGCGAACTGCTGTCGGCCACCCGCAGGAGCGGGATCATGATCCCGGCGTACGGCGCCATCGCCGTCGGGATCACGCTGAGCGCCCTCTTCGGATCGGCGGGGACGAGGGTCGTCCCCACGGTGGTGACCTGCGTCCTGGGCGTGGTGGCCGTCGAGTACGGCATCCGGCGGTCCATCAAGCGGAGCGCGTCGCTCATCGACACCCCGTGGACGGTGCGGATCACCGAGCGGGGTCTGGGCCTGACGACCGGCGTCAGCCACTCGGAGATCGACTGGTCCGCGTACGCGCGCGTCACGTCCAAGGCAGGCTTCTGGTACCTGCGCCAGCCCAACAAGGCGGCGGTGATCCTCCCGCAGCGCGCCTTCACCGAGGCCCAGCGGGCGGAGCTGACCGCGTTCTTCGCGGCCCGCTTCCCCACGGGCAAGCGGGCCGGCTGACCGTGCCGGAGCGGTGTCGTGGGGCTAGTAACGCGGCAGGTTCTCCGTGGAGACGGTCCAATCGCCGATCGTGACGTCCTCCCCGTAGACGAAGTCCTTCCGGATCGCGTAGCGAGGACCGGACGGGGTCCGGTGGATGCCGGAGAGGACGGCCCCCTCGCCCTTGCGAGGGTCGAAGATCGCGTACACCGGGATTCCGAGCAGGGGGTAGTCCCGCGTCTTGCCCACCCAGTCGTTGTCCGGGTTGGACCGGGAGACGACCTCGATGGCGGCGAGGACGGTGCGCGGGTCGAAGGACCCTTCGCCCTCCATGTCTTCTTCCCGGATCACCATGACGTCCGGGTGACGCATGACGCCCTCGTTTACGTCCTCGACATCGGGCTTCCCGGTGGGAGCCGCCAAGCCGTCCGGCATGACCTTCTCCAGCCGACGGCTGATGCGGAACGCTGTCAGCTCGTGCGGCTTCCCGGGCGACATCATGTCGTGAACGATCCCTTCCCTCGTGATCTCCAGTTTGCCGGGCACGCTCTCCTGCATCTGCTCGACGACGTCTCGCATCGCCTGGTAGTGGAGAGCGTCAAGCCCTGCGTGGTCCGGGGCGATCGTCACGGCGCTCGCTCCTCTCTGCTGCGGCCTTGCGGTCCGGCTGGAGACACCGGAATCATGCTAGCGATGTCATGCTGAGATCATCGCCCGGTGATACCCAGCACCACCAGCACCACCACAGCCCGCTTCTCCGGCGACTTCGAGGCCCATCTCACCGTGCGCGCCGAGGGGCCCGCGACCGTGGACGCGCTCGAACGGTACGCGGCCGCCCATGACATGAAGTGCGCGCACATCGTGCTGGACCGGGGCCGGACGCCCAGTCAGCCGATGCTCACCCTGCGCGGCTCCGGGCGGCTGCCCGTGGTGCGGAAGGCGGTGGAGGACGCGGCGCGCGGGGTGCGGGGGGCCGGGTTCGCGGTCGTCCGGACGAAGATCGAGGCGACCCCGTGGGCGGAGGGCGTGCCCGGCACCGACGCGGAGGCGGCGGACCTCGGGGCGCGGTACTACTTCGAGCACCACGTGAAGCTCCTGCTCGCCCCCGGCACGGACACCTCCGCCCTTACGGTGCTCGCCGAGGCCCACGGCGCGCACCTGTCGCGCAACGCCCGCCGGGTACGGGCGGACGGCCGCACCGAGCGGTTCGTCACCCAGCGGTGCCGCCTGGTGGGCCGGCCGACGGCGGAGCGACGGCTGGACGCGCTGCTGACGGCCCTGCGGGACGCCGGGTACGAGATGGCCTCCAGCGAACGGGAGTTCGTCGTCCACGACAGTGACGAGTCGGTCGACGACGGCTGGATCAGCGAGCAGGGCACCGGGCAGAGCATCGAGCGGAGCACCGAGGACGTGAACGCGTGACGACGACACCGTGGGAGAAGTTCCCGTACGGACCGTGGGCGGCGACGACGGTCGTCCCCCAGCTCCCGCCCGACGAAGACACCCGGCGGAAGCAGGACCTGCCGGCGACGCTGCGCCCGGTGCCCGGCGAGGGTGTCGTGCAGCATCCCGTGTACGACCCGGCGGCCAACCACCACCTCCTGGGCATGCGGCTGAGCGAGCCCCGGTTCGCGGACCCGGACAGGGGCGAGGCCTGGTTCGCGGCCCGGCGCCATGCCCTGGACCACGTGCTCGCGGCGATCGCGGGCTCCCCGTGGGCCGAGCACCTGGTGCTGCGCGGCAGCGTGCTGCTCAAGGCGTGGTTCGGCGACGCGGCCCGCGAGCCCGGCGACCTGGACTTCGTCGTCGTCCCCGACACCTGGCTGCTGGCGGACGACCGCACGGACGCCCTGCTCGACGGCATCGCCCGCGCCGCCGAGGCCGTCTCGCGCGCGTCCGGCGGTCCCGTCCGCATCGACGCGGCGGGCGCGGTCAGCGATGAGATCTGGACCTACGACCGGGTGCCGGGACGCCGGCTCGTCCTGCCCTGGACGGCGGTGGCGGACGATGTTCCTCCAGGCACGGTCCAGCTCGACTTCGTCTTCAACGAGACGCTGCCCGCCCCGCCCGTGCGCACCGGGATCCCGCCCCTCGCAGACGGCCAGGGCGGACGACACTCCGTGGCCCTCATGGCGGCGAGCCCGGAACTCTCGCTCGTGTGGAAGGTCCTGTGGCTGGTGAGCGACATGCACCCCGAGGCCAAGGACCTCTACGACGCGGTCCTCCTCGCGGAGAGCGTGACCGTGCCGTACGAGCTGCTGGACCGCGTCCTCTCGGCGGCGGGGGAGTGGTCCGACCTCCCCTCCGTCCTCCGCGAGGCGGGCGAGGTCGACTGGCCCGAGTTCGAGAAGGACCACCCGCACGACACGGAGACCGGCGGCGGCTACCTGCTGCGCCTCGTCGTCGCCCTGTCCCGGGGCTATGTGCCGGACGAGGACAGCGCGTACGCCCGGCTGGCCGTCGCCTTCGAGGACGTCACGGGGATCCTGCGCGAGGAGCACGCGGCGGGCGGCATGGAGGCCGTCGAGTCGTGGTTCGCCCAGCGCGTGGTGTCCACCATCTGCGCCGTGATCACCGTGCGCGAGCTGCTGGGCCGCTCGGAGTGCACCCTGCGCGAGGCGGCGGACGTGGTCGTCTCCCTCCGCGACCGGCGCCACGGTCGCCACGGTGACGAGGACCGCCCGGCCGTCACCCCGTACCACGGCGATCCGCGCGAGATCGCGGCGCGGCTGGAGGCGATGGGGTAACCGGGCCCTCGCCCGGGCCCGTCGTCGGGCCCGGGCGAGTGGGGGCCTACGGGGTCCTACGGGGTCCTACGAGGCCCTACGGCTGGACGGCGCCCACCGGGGAGCACTCGCGTTCCCGGTGCTCGGGGATGGCCCCGCAGATCGTCACCGAGTCCGGGGTGTCCCCGGCCACCGCCAGCATCCGGGTGTAGGTGTCCGTGCCCACCCGGATCGTGGCCTCCTGCTCCAGCCCCCGCTTGTCCTTGATCGTCACGGAGTCGCCGACCGTGCCGTTCTCGATCCGCCCCCACACGGCCTGGCAGACGGCGCTGTAGCGCAGCTGGATGTGCAGCCCGCGCAGCCATGTGTGGCGGACCGAGGTCGCGTCCCAGTGGCAGTCCATCGCCTGCGGCTCCCTGCCCACGCAACTGTCGGCCGAACAGCCGGGCTTGACGCCGCCGGCGGCCGGGCCGACGGCGGCGGGGCCGGTGGCCTTGGCGGCCGCCCCTGCCGTGCCGTCCCCGTCCTTCGCCTCGTCCATCCCGATGGCGACGACCGTCAGCAGACTGCCCACCAGCGCTCCGGCCGCCACGAAGCCGGTGGCGCGCAGGGAGCGCCGCCAGACCGGCACGGCCGAGACTGTCGCGTCCGCGTCCGCGCCCGCCCCCGCGCCCTTCACCGGAACCGTCGGCTCCACGGCCTCCACCGGTTCCACGGCCTCCACCGGATCCGCTGCCGGACGCTGTTCCCGCTCGGCCGCGTCCAGCAGCGCGAGCAGCGTGCCCGGGTCCTCCTCACCCGAGGCCGTCGCGAACTGTTCCACCGCCACCCTGGTCGGCAGCTGCTTGCCGTTGAGGAACCTCTCCCACGACGAGCGGCTGTAGTGGGTCCGCTCGGCCAGCCTGCCGTAGCTCAGCCGGGACGCCGCCTTCAGCCGCCGCATCTCCGCCGCCAGCAGCTCTCTTGGGGACTGCTTGTCGTCCGCCGTTCCCCCGTCGCGCTTCATCACTTGTTCCCCCTTTGGTCCTGCGATGCTCCGCAGCCCCATGATGAAACGCGATCACTTGGTGATCAAACAGGTGAAGGGGTGTCGGACTCATGTCCGGCACCCCCTCACCGTGTGAGCGGCTTGGTTCGGTTCAGGTCGGGTCGGGTTGGGTCAGTTCAGGAACGTCACGTCCCAGTGGCTGCCCTCGTTCGCGTAGATGTTGCCGGACGGGGCGGTGTACAGCGCGGCGCCGTCCCCGCGCGTCCCGGTGTGCGTGAACGTTCCGGTGATGTGGCCGGTGAGGCAGCCGGACATCGCGAAGTCCAGCTTGTAGCCGTTGCCGTGGCTGTACGTGCCGGCGGCGTGCCCGGTCTCGGTGCCGCCGGTGATGGCCAGCGCGCAGCCGCCGACGGCCCGCTTCAGGGCGACGGCGCCGTCGGCCGAGGCGCGGCGGAGGCCGTCGAAGGAGGTGCAGCCGCTGCTGTTGCGGTTGGAGCAGCCGCCGGAGGACGACCAGGTGATCCCGGCGGCCGAGAACATCGCGGCGGCCTGCGAGTGGGTCAGCGTGCCGCTGCCGGAGCCGTCACCGGAACCGCTGCCGGAGCCGCCGGAGAGGAGCGCCTCCCAGGTGGCCGGGCCGGCGATCCCGTCGACCGGGTTCAGGCCCTTCGACTGCTGGAAGCCGCGGACCTTGGCGTCGGTCCCGGCGCCGAAGGCGCCGTCCACGGCGAGCCCGGCGCCGTGCGCGTTGAGCTGGGTCTGGAGGGCCTTGACGGCCGCGCCGTTGTCGCCCTGGCGGACGGTGACGATCAGCTTGGGCCAGGTGGCCGGGCCGACGATGCCGTCCGCCGGGTTCAGGCCGTTGGCGCTCTGGAAGGCCTGGACCTTGCCCGCGGTGCCCGGGCCGAAGGCGCCGTCGGCGTCGGTCGCGTAGCCGCGGGCGGTCAGCAGGTACTGCACCGTGGTGACGTCGGTGCCCTTGTCGCCGTTCTTGACGACGGGCCAGCCCGACGCGGCCTGCGCGGCCGGCACGTACACCAGGGTCGCCAGCAGCGCGGCGAACACCGCGGCCACCATGGCCGGGACGCGTCTCATCACTGTCTCTCTCATCCTCGTCTCGCTCGTCTCGTTCGTCTCGCGGAATCGTTACTGCTCATGCGGTGGGGGCGGGGCGTCAGACGACCAGCCGGCTCCAGGTACGGGCGTCCACCACACCGTCGGCGGGCAGCGACCGGGTGCTCTGGAACCTCGTCACGGCGGCCTGGGTGCCGGGGCCGAACGCCCCGTCCACGTCCACGGGGACGCCGTGCGCCGTCAGCTGGCCCTGCACGGCCTTGACGGCCTCGCCGGAGTCGCCGCGCCGGACGGGCCCGACGAGCTGGTTCCACGTCTGGTTCCCGGCGACGCCGTCGACGGTCGCGTTGACCAGCTTCTGGAACTCCCGCACCGCCGTGTCGGTGGCCGGGCCGAACGCGCCGTCCACCGTCAGGGACTTGCCGCGCTGGACCAGCAGGTACTGGAGGGTGCGCACGGTCTCGCCGTTGGCGCCGTTGCTCAGCATGGGCCACTTCGGGGACGTGGGGTCGCCGCCGACACGGGCCGCCACGTCGGAGCGCAGCTTCGGCAGCAGCGCGTAGAGGCGGTCGCCGGGGCACTCGGTGGCGAGGAAGTCGCGGTGGCCGTAGATCTGGTAGGCGGGTATGCGGTACTGGCCGCATATGTACACGCACAGGTCGACGAGCGTCGCGTAGTGGGTGTCGCGCGGCTCGACGGAGCTGTAGATGCCCTCGTTCTCGATGCCGATGGCGACGGTGTTCTGCCCGACGCAGTGCGCCGACTCCACCTGCCGCGTGCCGCCGCGCAGGGCGGCGATGCTGCCGTGCCGGCCCTCCATGACGTAGGAGCCACGGCTGATGGTGAAGTGCTGGCCGGTGTCGATCCAGTGGCGCTCGTCCATCTGGTCGTTCTGCATGATGTGGGCGAGGTTGAAGGCTTGCGCCCGGGAGTAGTCCGTGGTGTTGGGGGTGTCCGTGTGATGGACGATGATCTTCTGCGGCGGAGTGGCGAGGACCTTGACGGGGCTGCTGGCCGGGCGGGCGCCCCAGGTCGCGGTGTCCAGGATGGTGGGCCCGTCCGCCGCGCGCGCCTGCCCCGTCGCGGCCAGCGGCAGGACGACGGCCCCCGCCCCGATCGCCAGCGCCCCGCCGAGCACGGCACGTCTGGGGAGGAAGTGCGACTGCGCACCGGTCGTCGTCATGTCGTGGAGTCCTTCGTGATGAGGGAAAGCGGACGGGGCGGCGTGCGCGTGGCTCAGGTGGGGATGACGTCGTAGCAGCCCTGGGCGGAGTCGTGCTCGTAGTGGACGAGCACCTCCAACATCACGCGGCCGGTGGAGTGCCCGACGATGCCGTCCACGTCGAGCTTGTCGCCGTGCATGTCGGTGTAGGTCCGCTGGAACTTCCGCACGGCGTCCTCGGTCCGCGCGCCCCAGATCCCGTCGGTCTTGAGCCCGGCGTGCACGGTGGAGGCGTTGAGCGCGAGCTGGACGCAGCGGACGCCGGCGCCCCGGTCGCCGTAGGCGATCTCGTCGACGGTGGTCGTGGCGCCGGCGGTACCGGCCAGCGTGACCAGGGCGGCCGCGGTGGTCGCGGTGACCACGGCGGCGCGCTTGACCCGGTGGAGGTTGAACATGGGGATCTCCCGTAGCGGAAACGATTCGGCCCGGGTGTCGGACCGACGTTCATCACGCTAGGAGCGCTTGACCGTGTCCCGCCAACGTTTGGCGTCCCAGGGACGGCCCGGGCGGCGGGACGGGTGGCGGGACGGGACAGGTGCCGGGGAGGACGTACGGGACTCCGGCCGGAAACGGCGACGCCCCCACCGGACCGAAGTCCGTGGGGGCGCCTTCCCGGGACGGCGGGAACCGGGTGTCTCAGCGGCGGGCGTCGGCACGAGCCCGCAGGGCGAACATCAGCGGGATCCTCGGCTGGTCTTCCGGCAGCCGCCACCACCCGCATTCGTCCCGCACCATGGAGGGGAACCGCTGCCAGGGCAGCAGATCGGTCTCCCGCAGGAGGTCCACGGTCAGCCCCACGCCGGTGAGGGCGGTGACGACCTCGCCGATCCCGTGCCGCCACTCGAAGCTCGTCGTCGCCTCGTCCAGGGGCGGGCCGTCGGTGTAGGTGTGGGGGTTGTCGTTGCGGATCGGGCCGCGTCCGCCCAGGTAGTCGTGGGCGAGCAGCAGCTCGCGCTCCCCGGGGCGGGCCACCGGGCCGAGCGAGTCGAGCAGCGGATGGAACTCCACCACGTACAGCACGCCGCCCGGGCGCAGCAGATCGCGGACCACCTCCGCCCAGGCGGCCAGGTCCGGCAGGTAGCACAAGGCGCCCTTGCCGGTGTAGACCACGTCGAACCGCCGCCCGCCGAGCGCCTCGACGGCCCGGTGGACATCGGCCCGGACGAACTCCACGTCGCGGCCCGACTCCTCCGCGAGGCGCCGCGCGTGTGCCACGGCCTCCCCGGAGAAGTCCAGCCCGACCGTGCGGTCCGCGCCCCGGCCGGGGAACGCCTGGGTCTCGGTGCCCAGATGGCACTGGAGGTGCAGCACCTGCCGCCCCGACAGTTCGCCCAGGTCCTCCCACTCGAAGGGGGCGAACCAGTCCTCGGGGGAGCGGGAGCCGTCCAGTCCGTAGAAGGCGCTGGCCACGTGCACGGGGGTACGGGCGTCCCAGTTGCGCCGGTTGGCGCGCAGCATCTCGTCCTCGGTCGTCATGGGACCGTTCTACCGCTCGATCCGCACGCCCGCCGCGACGCGGCTTGAAGAAACGATGAAGGCGGGCTCGAGGTTCGCTGGGGTTCTAGTGACAAAACCGGTATGCGTGCTCTTCGATGTGCGTGATTGCCGCTGCGGCAGTCGTAACCCCTCCCTTACAGGAAGTGATCGCATGCTGCGCGCGTTACGTGCCCTCGGCCTCGCCGTTCTCACGGCCGGCCTGACCCTCACCGCCGCCCCGGCCGCGACCGCCGCCCCGGCCGCCGCCCACGTGCCCGGCGCCCCCGCGGCCGAGCGGCCGCTCACGCCCATCGGCGGTGGCACCGGCATCATCTTCCGGATCGTCCCCACCCCGGAGGAGCGCCAGGGCTTCTTCGTCTGCACCCTCACCGCCGTCGGCCGTGACGACGCGGGCAATCTGGTCGGCCTGACCAACGCCCACTGCTTCATCGACGAGAAGGGCAACAAGCTCGTCGGCGAGAAGGTCTACCGGGACACCTCCCCCGCCGGCACCGCGGCCGCCCCCGCCGACCTCAACGCCAGCCGCCCCGACCTGGAGACCGGCCC
>NZ_JAILXP010000282.1 GCF_020740895.1 Streptomyces sp. UNOB3_S3
CCGCCCCGGCGGCGCTCACCCGCCCGGCCGAATGACCCGACCGGATCAAACGACTGTCGGCTCATCGGGCGGCGTTTGACGCCCGGTCGGCCGTACGGGGCCGTGCCGTACGCCCCCGGCGGCGGGGGCCGTGGAAGGTTGCGGACGACCGGAGCCCCCAGCCGCAAAGGCCCGCGATGCCCGTGCCGTCAGCCCAGCCGTCCCAGCCGCCCGAGCCGCCACAGCCATCCACGTCGTCCCGGCCGTCCACGTCGTCGGCCCGCTCCGCCCCCCGCCGTGCCCTGCTCGTCTGCGGTGCCGTGCTCGCGCTCGGCGCCGTCGGCGCGGCACGGCCGCCCGCCGACCCGGGGCGGCAGCAGTGCGGCGACCCGCACAGCAGCGAGTTCCCGATCACGTCGCGGATCGAGGGCGGCCCCGCCGGGTACGAGCGCGGCGGCACCCCGCGCACCTGGCGGCTGGAGCTGCGCAACGCCACCGCCACCGAGTGCCGGGCCATTCACCCCGTCGCGGTCCTCGCCGACGGGGGCCGGGCCCTCAAGCCCGCCGACTTCCACCTGGACTTCCGGGACCCGGGGGACGGCCGCTGGCTGCCCGTGCGGTTCGAGCGGACCGACGAGGCGGAGAACGTCGGTGTCCTGGACGGCGGTTCACCGGCCCCCGGCGGCGAGGCGCCCGCCTTCCCCGGCTTCACCGTGCCCGCCCACGGCTCGGTCACCGTGCCCCTGCGGCTGGGCTTCGCCGGCGACGCCCCCGAGGGGCCGGTCACGGTCAATGTCACGGCCGTGCAGAAGCGCGGCGACGACGGCGCGTGGGTGGGGGAGTCGGGCGACTACACGTTCGCCGTCGGGGCCGGCGGCGGAGCCGCGACGCCCTCGGCCGCCACCGCTCCCGCGCGGCCCGACGCCGCCGCCCACCTCCGGCCGCCGGGGCTGGCCGACACCGGTGACGAACGGCCCGTGTTCGCCGTCGGCGCGGCCGCCCTCGCCCTGCTGATCGCCGGGACGGCGCTGGTGGTCGGGGCGCGGCGGCTGACCCGCTGACGCCGGGGCGTCACTTGGGGGTGCGAGGATCGCGCCGTGGACAACACGCACACGCACCCCCACGACATGGCAGGTCAGCGGCCCGGCGCACCCATTCGCGCGGGAATCCCGGAACACGGCCGGATCCCCAAGTACTACGCGGTCAAGACGCGCGTGGCCGCGCTCCTCGACGAGCTGGGCGAGGGCGGCGCGCTGCCGGCCGAGCGCGAGCTCGCGACGCGCTTCGAGGTCTCGCGCGAGACCGTGCGCCAGGCCCTGCGCGAGCTATTGCTGGAGGGGCGGCTGCGTCGCATGGGGCGGGGCACGGTCGTCGCGGGGCCCAAGCTGGAGCAGCCGCTGTCCCTGGCCAGCTACACCGAGGGTGTACGCCGCCAGGGCCGCCGCCCGGGCCGTGCCCTGATCGGCCTGGACCGTCTCCCCTGCCCGGACGGCCTCGCCCCCGACCTCGGGGTGACGCCGGGGGAGCCGGTCTGGCACATGGAGCGCGTCCTGCTCGCGGACGACGAACGGGTGGGGCTGGAGAGCACGTACGTGGCGGTGGCGCGAGTGCCGTCGCTGGACGCGGAGTTCGCCCCGGACTCGTCCTTCTACGGCTATCTGCGCGAGCGTCTCGGCATCTCCTTCGGCGACGCGGACGAACGCCTGGAAACCGTGCTGGCCACCCCGCGCGAGGCGCTGCTGATCGGCACGCCGCCCGCGCTGCCGATGCTGCTGATCCACCGGGTCTCGCGCGACACCGAGGGCCGCCCGCTGGAGCGGGTGCGGTCGCTGTACCGGGGGGACCGGTTCTCGTTCACCACGCACCTGAGCGGTGGGGACCAGTCGCGCGGATAACGGAACGATAACGGGTCTAGGCCAAGTTTGACGGCTCGTTCACCACCGCGTCGCCGTGCGGCCGCCTTCACGACACCGCACCCGACGACTGTTCGAGTCATGCGAGTCATAGTCGTCGGAGCCGGGGTGCTGGGCACCATGCACGCCTGGCAGGCAGTCCAGCGCGGCCACGAGGTCGTGCACATCGAGCGGGAGGCCGAGGCCCGGGGCGCCTCCGTCCGTAACTTCGGCCTGGTCTGGGTCGGCGGCCGGGCGGCCGGCGAGGAGCTGGAGACCGCCCTGCGCGCCCGGGAGCTGTGGGAGGAGATCGGCGCCGCCGTCCCCGCCCTCGGCTTCCGCCCCAACGGGTCCCTGACGGTCGTCACCGACGAGACCGAACTGGCCGTCGCCCGCGCCGCCCTCGCCCGCCCCGACGCCGCCGCCCGCGGCTTCGGACTGCTCACCCCGGACGAGGCCCGCGCCCTCAACCCCGCCCTGCGCGGCGGCTTCCTCGGCGCCCTGTGGTGCGAGCGCGACGGAGCCGTCGAGCCCCGCACCGCCCAGCGCGCCCTCAAGGACGCCCTCCTCGCCTCCGGCCGCTACACCTTCCTCGGCGGCCGCGAGGTCCGCGAGGTCGTCGGCGACCGCGCCGTCCGCGACGACCACGGCGACCTCCACACCGGCGACGCCGTCGTCCTGTGCACGGGCGCCTGGCTGGGCGGCCTCGTCCGCGAGCTCGCCCCCGCCCTCCCCGTCCGCCGGGTGCGGCTCCAGATGATGCAGACCGCCCCGCTGGGCGAGAAGCTCACCACCTCCGTCGCCGACGCCGACAGCTTCCGCTACTACCCCGCCTACGCGGGCACCCGCCTCGACGCCCTGGCGGCGGCGAAGCCCCAGCCCCCGGTGGCGGCCGGGCACAAGATGCAGCTGCTCATGGTCCAGCGCGCCGACGGCGGCCTGACCATCGGCGACACCCACGAATACGCCGAGCCCTTCTCCTTCGACGTCGTCGAGGACCCCTACGAGCACCTGACCGCCGTCGCCGAGGGACTCCTCGGCCGGCCGCTGCCGAAGATCCGGCACCGCTGGGCCGGGGTGTACGCGCAGTGCGTGGACACCACCCGCGTCGTCCACCGCGAACGGGTGCGGAGGGGCGTCTGGCTGGTCACCGGCCCCGGCGGCCGCGGCATGACCTGCTCCCCGGCGATCGCCGAGGCCACCGCCGACGAGCTGGGCTGGTGACACACATGAACCACGGGAACGAGACACAGCACATGGACGAGAAGATCGACCTGGTCGTCCTGGACATGGCCGGCACGACCGTCGCCGACGACGGCCTGGTCGAGAAGGCCTTCGACGCCGCCGCCCGCGCCCTGGGCGTCGAACCCGGCACCGCCGAGCACGCCGCACAACTGGCCCACGTCCGCGCCACCATGGGCGAATCGAAGATCTCCGTCTTCCGCCACCTCTTCGGCGGCGACGAGGAGAAGGCCCAGCGCGCCAACACCGCCTTCGAGACCGCCTACGGGCAACTCGTCGACGCCGGGCACGTCACGCCGCTCCCCGGCGCCCGCGAGGCCATCGAGCGGCTCCGGGCCGAGGGCCGGACCGTCGTCCTCACCACCGGCTTCGCCCGCGTCACCCAGGACGCGATCCTCGCCGCCCTCGGCTGGACCGGCCTCGCCGACCTCACCCTCTGCCCGGCCGACGCCGGCGGCCGCGGCCGCCCGTACCCCGACATGGTCCTCACGGCCCTGCTGCGCACCCGGGCCGCCGACTCCGTCCGGGCCGTCGCCGTCGCGGGCGACACCTCGTACGACATGCGGAGCGCCCGCAGCGCGGGCGCGGCCCTCGCGGCCGGCGTTCTCACCGGCGCCCACGACGAGCCCGCCCTCCTCGCCGCCGGCGCCACCCACGTCCTGGGATCGGTCGCCGAACTGCCGGACGTCATCGCCGCGTACGAGCGTGCCGCCGTGGCAGGCGATTGATGAGCGGAATCACGTTTGGGAACGTGACGGTCGCCTACGGCCGAACCGTCGTCCTCGACTCGCTCGACCTCACCGTCGAACCCGGCGAGGTCATGGCGCTCCTCGGCCCGTCCGGCTCCGGCAAGACCACCGCGCTGCGGGCGGTCGCCGGGTTCGTCCAGCCGGCCTCCGGACGGGTCCTCATCGGCGACCGGGACGTCACCGCGCTGCCCCCGCACCGGCGCGGCGTCGGCATGGTCGTCCAGCAGTACGCCCTCTTCCCGCACATGCGGGTCGACGCCAACGTCGCCTTCGGCCTCAAGGCCCGCAAGGCACCCCGCGCCGGGATCGCCGCCCGCGTCGCCGAGGCGCTGGAGATGACCGGCATGACCGCCTACGCCAAGCGCTACCCGCGCGAACTGTCCGGCGGACAGCAGCAGCGCGTCGCCATCGCCCGGGCGCTGGCCGTCCGGCCCGGCGTGCTCCTCCTCGACGAACCGCTCTCCGCGCTCGACGCCCAGCTGCGCTCCGGCATGCTCGCCGAACTCGCCCGGCTCCACCGCGAACTGCCCGACGTCTCCATGCTGTACGTCACCCACGACCAGGTCGAGGCGCTCACCCTCGCCGACCGGATCGCCGTCATGGACAGCGCCCGCCTCCAGGACTGCGGCACCCCGCACGACCTCTACCGCCGCCCGCGCACCGAGTTCACGGCGTCCTTCGTCGGCGACGCGAACCTGCTGCCCGTCACCGTCCGGGACGGCGGCGCCGACTTCGCCGGCACCCGGCTGGACGTGGCGGCCGGAGCCGCCGTGCCCGGGGCCTCGGCCACGCTCTGCGTCCGCCCCCACCTGGTCGGCATCGGCGCCGGGCCCAACACCCTGCGCGGCACGATCGCCGAGCTCCAGTGGCGCGGCGCCACGCACCGGCTCTACGTCGACGTGGCCGGCCACCGGGTGAAGGCCGACGTCCGCGAACTGCGGGAGCCGCTGCCGCTGGGCGCGGAGGTGGCGCTGCACTTCGCGGCGGAGGACGCGGTGCTGCTGCCCGCGGGGGTGGCACGTGGCTAGCCCCGGGGCGAGGCGGCCCGGCCGGGCCGCCCTGGCCCTGGCCCTCCCGCCCGTCGCCGCCCTCGGCCTCGTCTTCCTCTACCCCCTGGCCCTGGTCGTCCGGCAGTCCGTCTCCCCGGACGGCGGCGGATTCTCGCTGTCCGCCTACGGCGACGTCCTCGCCCAGACCGCGTTCCGCGACGCCCTCACCAACACCGTCCTGATCGCCGTCGGCGCCACCGCCGGCGCCGTCGTCCTCGGCTTCGCGCTCGCGCTCGTCATCGCCTTCGTCCCCTTCCCGGGCGGAAAGGCGCTGAGCCGCTTCATCGACGTCTTCCTCTCCTTCCCGTCCTTCCTGATCACCCTCGCCCTGCTCTTCGTCTACGGCACCGTCGGCATGGCCAACGGCCTGTGGACCGGGGCGACCGGCGCCGCCCACGGCCCGTTCGACTTCCTCCACACACCCTGGGGCGTACTCCTCGCGGAGGTCACCTACTTCACGCCGTTCGTGATGCGCCCGCTCCTCGCCGCCTTCTCCCAGGTGGAGACCGCGCAGCTGGAGGCCGCGTCCTCGCTCGGGGCCACCGCGCCCCGGATCGTCCGGCGGGTGATCCTGCCCGAGGTGCTGCCGTCGCTCGCGGCGGGCGGCTCGCTGGTGCTGGTGATGTGCCTCAACGAGTTCGGGATCGTGCTCTTCACCGGCGCCAAGGGCGTGACGACGCTCCCCACGCTCATCTACGGCAAGGCGATCCTCGACGGCGACTACACGGGCGCCTGCGTCGTCGCGGTCGTGAACATCGCCCTGTCGATGGCCCTCTACGGGCTCTACCGCCTCCTCGCCCCCACCAACGGAGTCCGACGTGCTCGTGCATAGCCGCACCGCCCGGTGGGCCGTCCGGGCCGCCTTCATCGCGGTCTTCCTGCCCGTCTTCGCACTGCCGTTCCTGGTGATCCTGGCGGCCTCCTTCGCCACCGGCTGGAGCGGCGCGCTGCCCTCCGGCGCGACCCTCGCCCACTACCAGGACGTCGCCCGCGGCGACGCGCTCGACGCCCTGGTCACCAGCCTGCTGACCGCCCTCGCGGCGAGCGCCCTGGCGCTGGCCACCGGCACCTGGTCCGCCCTCGCCGTCCAGGCGCTGCGCACCCGGGCCCGCCGGCTGAGCCGGGTCGTCGACACGCTGTTCATGCTGCCGGTCGCCGTGCCCTCCGTGGTCGTGGGCCTCTCGCTCCTCGTCGCCTTCTCCAAGCCGCCGCTGCTCCTCAACGGCACGCCCACGATCGTCGTCCTCGCCCACACCGTGCTGGTGACGGCCTTCGCCCACCAGTCCGTGACCGCGGCGCTGAGCCGCCTGGACCCGGCGTACGAGCAGGCCGCGGCCGGCCTGGGCGCGAGCCCGGCGCACGTGCTGCGACGGGTCAAGCTGCCCCTGCTGCTGCCGTCCCTGTCGGCCGCCGCCGGCCTCTGCTTCGCCCTGTCCATGGGCGAGCTGAGCGCCACGATGATGCTCTACCCGCCGGACTGGCTGCCCCTGCCGGTCAAGGTCTTCGCCTCCACCGACCGGGGGTCCCTCTTCTCGGGCGCCGCGCTCGCCGTCGTCCTCATGGGCACGACGCTGCTCGTCCTGGCCGCGGTCTCCCGGATCCGCACGAGGGCCTCCTACCGCTAGCCCACCCCTGAAGGAGTCCGACACGTCATGCCCCGCTCCCTTACGCCCCGTCCGCTCGCGCTCGCCGCCGCGCTGTCGGTCCTGTGCCTCGGCGCGGCCCTCACCGGCTGCGGCACCTCCGCCGCGGGGAACGCCAAGGAAATCACCGTCTACAGCGCCGACGGCCTCAAGGCCGAGGACGGCTCCGGCTTCTACGACAAGGTCTTCCAGGACTTCCGGAAGGAGACCGGAATCAAGGTCAACTACGTCGAGGGCGGCTCCGGGGAACTCGTCCAGCGCCTGGACCGGGAGAAGTCCAACACCAAGGCCGACGTGGTCGTCACCCTGCCGCCCTTCATCCAGCAGGCGGACGGCAAGGGCCTGTTGGGCGCCTACACGCCCAAGGGCGCCGAGAACGTCGCGGCGGGCGACAAGGACCCGAACGGCAAATGGACCTCGATCGCCAACAATTACCTCTGCTTCATCTACAACTCGAAGGAACTGAAGGGCACTCCGCCGAAGACCTGGAAGGACCTCCTCGACGCGAAGTTCAAGGGCAAGCTCCAGTACTCCACGCCCGGCGTCGCGGGCGACGGCACGGCCGTCCTGATCAAGGCCATGCACGACCTGGGCGGCAAGGACAAGGCCATGGCCTACCTCAAGGACCTCCAGGCCAACAACGTCGGCCCCTCGAAGTCGACCGGCCAGCTCGCCCCCAAGGTCGACAAGGGCGAACTCCTGGTGGCCAACGGCGACGTCCAGATGAATTTCGCGAACATGAAGTCCATGCCGAACCAGGGAATCTTCTTCCCGGCCGGCGACGACGGAAAGCCCACCACCTTCGCCCTGCCCTACGCGGCCGGACTGGTGAAGGACGCCCCGCACGGCGAGAACGCCAGGAAATTCCTGGACTACCTCCTCACCGAACCCGTCCAGAAGGCCGTCTCCGGCGTCGGCGGCGGTTTCTCCTCCCGCACGGACGTGAAGGCCACCGACCTCAGCGCCACCTCCCTGGCGAACCTCATGAAGGGCGTGGAGGTCTTCCGCCCCGACTGGGCCGATATCGACAGGAATCTGCCCGCCTATGTCAGCGCGTGGAAGACGGCCACCGGCAGCTGACGAGGCGGGCTGATTAGGCTGGGGGTGCCGGGCGACGTCTGGGGGTACCTCCCAGCGGTAGCTGGGGGAGGTGTCGTCCCGGCGTCACCGACCCGTCCCGGCGACGGGCACAGCACGGCAGGAGTCCCGCAGTGGCAGAACGCAAGCCGATCGAGTCCTGGCTCACCGACATGGACGGCGTCCTCATGCACGAGGGCATCCCGGTTCCCGGGGCCGACGCCTTCATCGCCCGGCTACGGGAGTCCGGCAAGCCCTTCCTGGTGCTGACCAACAACTCGATCTACACCCCCCGCGACCTCCACGCCCGCCTGAAGCGGATCGGCCTGGACGTCCCGGTCCCCAACATCTGGACGTCCGCCCTGGCCACCGCCAAGTTCCTGGACGACCAGCGGCCCGGCGGCACCGCCTACTGCATCGGCGAGGCCGGCCTGACCACCGCCCTCCACGACATCGGCTACGTCCTCACCGACGCCGACCCCGACTACGTGGTGCTCGGCGAGACCCGCACCTACAGCTTCGAGGCGCTCACCAAGGCGATCCGCCTGATCAACAACGGCGCCCGCTTCATCGCCACCAACCCCGACGAGACCGGCCCCTCCGCCGAGGGCGCGCTGCCCGCCACCGGCTCCGTCGCCGCCCTCATCACCAAGGCCACCGGCCGCGAGCCCTACTTCGTCGGCAAGCCCAACCCCCTGATGATGCGGGCCGGTCTCAACGCCATCGGCGCCCACTCCGAGACCAGCGCCATGATCGGCGACCGGATGGACACCGACATCCTGGCGGGCCTGGAGGCCGGCATGGAGACCTTCCTGGTGCTCACCGGCCTCACCAAGGCCGAGGAGGTCGACCTTCACCCCTTCCGCCCGTCCCGGGTCGTCGACTCCATCGCGGACCTCGTCGAGCTCATCTGACGCCCCGCCCCGGCCGGGCCCGCGCCCCCCGCGCTGACCCGACCGGCTTGGATGATCGTCAAATGGAGCAATACGGCTACGGAGCGGATGCGTCCACGGACATCACCGGGTGAACCTCGGGAGTACCAGGAGGTTCACTATGGACGCAGTCCGCTCCGCCCTCTGCGGGGCCGTGCTCACGGCGGCGCTCGTCGCCGGCGCGGGACCCGCCGCCGCCAACGACGGGCCCGTCACCATGTCCGGGACCATGGAGCTCACCCCCGTCACCACCAGGCCCGGCGCCGAGGTGCAGCTGAGGGTCTCCGGCTGCGCCGGCGACCGCGGGACCGCCACCTCCGAGGCGTTCGTCTCCGACGCCAAGCTCGCCAAGGACTCCGCCGGGCTGTTCGCCGAGGCCACCATCCGCGAGGCCGTACGCCCCGGGACCTACCCGGTCCGGGTCAGCTGCGACGGGACGGAGGCCACGGCCGAGGGCAGGCTGACCGTCGTCACCGACGGCTCCGACGCCCGCCACGGCGACCACCCCGACGCCGACCACCCGGCCGCCGGCCTCCTCGCCGACCGTGACGACCACCGCTCCCTCACCGGCCGCGACCACCGGCTCGGCCACTCCTCGCCCGTCGCCCCCGTCCCCGCCGGAGGCGGCGGCAGCACCTCCCACGCGGCCGCCGTGGAACCGCCCGACACCGCCGGCCTCGTCCTTGCGGGCACCACCGCGGCCATCGCCGGCGCGCTGATCTGGCACCGGCGGCGCACCGCCGCGGCCCGGCGCTGACCGCGAGGGACGGGCGACCGCCATGGACGAGGACCGCCCCGGCGGCACCGGCCGGCTGCTGACCGGCACGGCCTGGGCCGCCCTGCTGGTGGCGCTGTGGCTGTGGGGACGCGACATCACCGAGGTGCCCATGGCGACCGCCCCCACCACCGGCGACGTGGCCGCCGTGGGCCGGCCCGCCGACCCCGCGCTGCCC
>NZ_JAILXP010000283.1 GCF_020740895.1 Streptomyces sp. UNOB3_S3
CCCCTCCCCCGCGCCCTCCCCGCCCGGCGCACCGCGGTCGCGCACCGGCGCTGCGCGGGCGCACGCGGGGAGCCGGGCGTGCTACTGCCGTGCGCCTGTGCGCTCCCGTGTGCGGCGGCCGCCCTGGGCATCCTCCGGAGGTAGGCCCGCGTCGGGAGGTGTGCCGTGCACGGACCGCCGCTGGTCGGCTGGTCACTGGTCGCGCTGTGCGCCGCCGCGGGCGTGTACTGCCTTCTGCGGGCGCGGCCCGGCGCGGCGGGGGAGCGCCGGGCCGCGGTCGCGGGAGGTGACGCGGTCATGGCCCTCGGCATGGCCGCCATGGCCGTGCCCGCGGCCGTCCTGGACACCCCGCCCTGGGGCCACGCGCTGTTCGCCGCGCTGTTCGGGGCGATGGGGCTGCACGCCCTGACGGCCGCCCGCGCGACCCCCGGCCCCCATCATCTGCACCACGCGGTGGGCGCCTTCGCGATGGTCTACATGGCCCTCGCCATGGCGACCGCCCCGGCCGCCCACGCGGGCCACGCCGGAGCGGGCCACCCGCCGGCCGGGACACCGCTGCTCACCGGGCTGTTGCTGGTGTACTTCGCGGTGTACGTCGTCCGTACGGTGGCGGACGTCGTCCCCGTCCCGGCCGGGGCGCCGGTGGTGCGGGGCGGCGCGGCGCGCCCGGAACCGCCCGCCGGGGCCGGGGTGGCCACGGCGTGCCGACTGTCGATGGCCATAGGGATGCTGGTCATGCTCCTGACGATGTGACAGGCGGCCCGGCGCGCGGACCACGGGCCGCGTGTCCTGCGTCACTTCGGCACACCGCCCGTATCCGGGCACGGCGCGGCCCTCATAGGCTGACACCCATGATGGTCCCGCTCGCGCTGCTGGTCCTCGGCGGCCTGGCCGCGGCGCTGGCGCCGCGGGTGCTCACACGTGCCGACTGGCCCAGCCGGGAGCCCGTGCTCGCACTGCTGGTGTGGCAGTGCGTCGTGGCCGCCGTGCTGTTGTGCTGCGCGCTGGCGATGGCGCTGAGCGCCGCCGCCGCGTGGGAGGCGGTGCGCGGCCATGTGTTCGCGGGCGCGCCGCGCGAGGTGATGGAGGCCTACGCCCTGGGCGGGTACGGCACCTGGGCCGCTCCCCTGGCCGTCGCCCTCGCCTCCGGGGCGGTCTGGACGGCGGCGATGCTCACCGGCGAGGTCCGCACCGCCCGGGCCCGGCGCCGCCGGCGCCGCGCGGAGCTGCTCGTGCGCTCGCCCCTGCTGCCCGGGGAGGAGCGCGGCGGGGAGCGGCTCGTGGTGCTGGAGGGCGAGCGGGCGGAGGCGTGGCTGCTGCGGGGCGGGGCCGCGCCCCGGCTGGTCATCACGACGGCGGCGCTGCGGCGGCTGAAGGGCTCCCAGCTGGACGCGGTCCTCGCCCATGAACAGGGGCACGCCCGGGCCCGGCACGACTGGCTGCTGCACGTCTCCTCCGCGCTGGCCAAGGGCTTTCCGCAGGTGCCGGTGTTCGCGGCCTTCCGCGACCAGATGCACCACCTGGTCGAGCTGGCGGCCGACGACTCGGCCTCCCGGCGCTTCGGCCGGCTGACGACCGCGCTCGCGCTGGTCGAACTCAACGAGGACCGGGGGGTGTTCGGCCCCTGCCCGGCCGGCGTCTCACGCCTCCCGGACCGGGTCGACCGCCTGCTGGCCCCCGCGCCCCGGCTGACGGCCCTCCAGCGGCTGCGGCTGACGGCGGTGGCGGCGCTGGTGCCGGTCGTTCCCGTACTGGTGACGTTCGTACCGGGACTGAGCGCACTGGGCGGGTGAGGCGGGGCCCACCGGCCACCGTCGGCGGACCCCGGGCCGACGGTGTGTCAGCTGTCCCGCGCGGCCGCGGTGAGGTCGGCGGCGGAGCGGTGGGCGGTCGGCGCGGTCGTCAGGGACCGGGCCAGCGCCAGTGCCCGCCGCTCGGCCGCGGCGCGGTGGGCGGGGTCGGCGATGGTGGTGAGATCGGCGGGGCGGGCGAAGCCGACGACCCGGCGGATGATCTCGGCGCCGCAGAATCCGAGGGTCTCGGTGAACAACTCGTCGAGGTAGCGCCGCCGTTCGGCCTCCAGCGCGGTCGCGGCGAGCCCCGTGAAGAGGGCGGGCGGGTAGCCGTCGCCGTCGGGGTGGTCGCGCCACAGCTCGGTGAAGTGCGTCCGGAAGTCGTCCCAGACCTGTTCGACGGCGGACAGCAGCCAGTCCTGCTGGGCGGCCCGGTCCGGTCCGCGCGCGCCGGCGGCGAAGTAGGCGATGAGCAGGTGGGCCAGGAGGGTTCCCACGTCGAAGCCCATGGGGCCGTAGCAGGCGAATTCCTGGTCGATCACGCCGAGGGAGTCCTCGGAGACCATGATCGAGCCGGTGTGGAGGTCCCCGTGGAGGAGCGCGTCGCGGGAGGTGAGATAGCGCTGCTTCAGCCGGGACACGGCGAGCTTCAGCTCGGTGTCCCGCTGGAGGCGCCGTACGTCCTCGTCGAGTTCCGGGCTGGTCCACCGATTGCGCGGGTGGGGCAGGAAGACCTCGGTGAAGACCATGTCCTCCATGATCTGGCACATGGCCGTGTTGGTCTCGAAGAGTGACACCAGTTCCCGTTTGCGCCCTGCGGGCAGGGCGAAGTCCGAGGTGAAGAAGAGGGTGCGCGCGAGATAGCGGGCGGCCTGCCCGGCGAAGTGCGGGTGGCACGCGCCGGCCGTCAGGTCGCCGCGCATGACCGTGTGCCCTTCGAGGTACTCCACGGTGAGCAGATGCTCCTGCAGGTCCACGTGGAGGGGCTCCGGGACGTACGGGCCGGCGTGACGCCGGTGCTCGACCAGGGCGCGGTGTTCGAACAGGACCCGCTGGGGCGTCAGGGGCCAGCTCGGGCCGGCCGCCCGTACGTACGGCGGGGCCTGTTTGACGCACACGGCTCCGGCCGGGCCGTGGACCGCGAAGACGAGGTTGACGTTGCCGTCGCCGATCTCCCGGGCGGACCACTGGTCCCGGGCCCCGCCCAGCCGGCGCGCGAGTGCGGGCTGCCGGGCGAGGTGGTCGAGCAGCTTCGTGATGTCGGGTTCGACGACGGAGACGGACGCGGTCACGCTTCCTCCTGAGGTGAGGACCGGAGCGACGCAGTGGGCAGTGGGCAGGGTGCTGGGCTCACGAAGGCCAGGGCGGCCGGGGCAGGGCGAGGTGCTCCCGCAGGACCTGTTCGGCGCAGCCGAGGGTGCCGGGTATCGAACCGGGGTCCAGAGTCCAGCAGTCGCTGACGACGTACAGGGCTCCTCCGGACGCGGGGGCGCGCATACGGGCCGCGACCTCCTCCGTCGCCTGGCCGGTCCGCCATATGTGCCAGGCCGCCGGGTACGGCGGGCTCCCCCAGTCCTGCCGGCAGGCCGCCACCGGTGGGCGCGCCCGCACCCGGTGCATATGACACAGCAGCCGGTGGGCGTGGGCCACGGCCGCGGCCGGGGCCGGCGGACCCCCGCCGAACGTGTCCGCGCCACCGGGCACGCGGTACGGCGGGCCCGCGCCGAAACGGTCCCAGAACGCCGCGGACGGGCCGCTGGGATAGGCGGCCAGCAGAATCCGGGAAGCCCCTCCGGGCGCGTACCACAGCTGCCGCAGGGGCAGATCGGTGGTGCTGCGCCCGGTCTCCACGCCGCACGCACGCCACCACGGCTCGTCGTAGGCCAGGAACAGCTTCGCGGCACGCACCGGCTCGACCGCTTCCAGATCGTCGTGCCAGAACGGGCCGAAGACCCCGGGTTCGGCCCGGATACGGCGCAGGGCGTCCTGGGGCAGCGCCAGGACCACCGTCCCGGCCCGTACGCGCTCCCGGCGCCCGGTGTCCCGGCCCGTGCGGTCCTCGAAGGCGAACGTCAGCTCGTACGGCCCGCCGGCCCCGTCGGCGAAGGCGATCCGGCACAGCCGGCGGCCCCAGCGCGTCCGGCCGCCGGCCTCCTCGAAGGCGCTGTGCAAGGCCCTGGGCAACGACTGCATCCCGCCGGAGAGCGTGACGTACTCGGCCTGTGGCGGGGTGTGGAAGAGGACGTCGATCCATTCGGCCGCGCCGCCCGTGTGGACGTCGTACCCACCGGTGTCCGCGACGAGCCGTAACGCCTCCCGGTCCAGGGTCGCCGCGAGGACCCGCGACCAGGAGAGCTTCTCCAGCGGCTCGCCCCGCACCACCGCCGTTCCGCGTGCCGTCCGGTACCGGGCCCGCGCCGACGCGGCGTCGGCGGGCCGCCGCTCCCGCACCGCCCGGTGGTACGTCTCCCGAAGCCGTCCGAATCCCGGCACGGCCGACTCCACCGCCTCGAGGGTCAGCCCGTCCGCGTCCGTCCCGTGGCTCCGCCTTCCCACCGCGTACGGAATGCGCACCGTGTTGACGAAATCCCGTTGGCGGAGCAGGTTTCCCCGAGCCTTTACGAAATTCTCGGGCCTGCCGAAAGGGAAAGGTGTCAGCGAGTCGGCCAGGCCCAGATGGTTCAGCAGCGCCATCACCGGCGCGGCTTCCCTGTTCAGTCGCATGGCACCCAGTTCCGCCCAGCCTCCGCCGCGCACCGGCACGGACCGGATCCTACCCCCGGCCCGGTATCCGCTCTCGTACAGCGTCACGTTCCGCGAGCCCGTCATCAGCCGGAAGGCGGCATAACAGCCGCCCACCCCCGCGCCGATCACGACTACACCGCCCACGCGTCACCCCACCCGGTTCGAGCCAATCCAACTTGTCACTCTTTACCGCTCTGCACAGGAGTTGGAACATCGGGTGAACAGCCAAGCGGCCGTCGTGACAACAGGAGACCACGTGATCTTCAGGCCCGACGTACTCGCCCAAGCACCCTCCGCCTACGACGCGTTGTCCGAATACTTCCGGGACATCCGCGCCTTCTACGAAGTGATCAGCGTCCGCTTCGCCATCCCCGAATACGGCGTCCGCCTCACCCCCGTGGCCGGAAACGAACTGCACTCCAACGCCAACAGCTATCTGCTGTCCGACAACAGTTCCTACCCCTTCTACCTCTGGCTGCCCACCTGGCTCGGCCGCTTCTACATCGACCCCGAGCGCATCCCCCCGGACTGTTCGGCGGACGACTGTCCCACCGACAAGGCCGGTCTCATCGTCTTCGTCTGGCCCTGGCTGGGCTTCAACGACGCCTACGTCAAGGACGCCGACGGACCCGAGTGCTGGTTCGGCGTGGCCGACCCGCGCCCGGACGACCCGCAGGAGACGGTCCGCGCCACGGCCACCAGCCTGTTCAACTACTTCCGCGTCGAGCGCACCCTGGACGACGAGAAGGACGGCTGGGCCACCGGCACCTTCGCCGGCCGCGACATCGGCTGCAACCTCACCGGCCGCTGGCACCTGCGCCGCACCCCCATGACCGCGCTGACCAGCTACTACGAGGTCGAACGCAATATCATCAGGCCGCTCGGGGAGAAGTTCACCGCCCTGGCCACCGCCACGAACGTCTGATGACCGGACCCACCGCCCCGAGCCTTGACGACACCGAGGTGCTCACCGCGACGACCCGCGTCGCCGACGAACTGCTGCGCCCCCGCGCCGACGGGACCGCACGCGAGGGCGTGCCGCGCGGCCATCTGGACGCGCTCGCCGCGGCCGGCGCCCTCGGGCTGGCGACCCGCGCCCCGGCCCTGCTCCGGCAGGCGACGGAGATCATCTCAGCGGCGGACGGCGCCACCTGGTTCGTCTACGCCCAGCACCATCAGCCCGTACGGGCGGTCGCCGCCAGCGACAACCAGGCCCTGCGGGAGCGGTGGCTCACCCCCCTGCTCACCGGCCGCGCCCTCAGCGGCCACGCCATCTCCCACCTGGCCCGCCCCGGACCGCCCGCCGTCACCGCCACACCCGGCGCCGGAGGGGACTGGGCGCTGAACGGCCGCATCGCCTGGCTCACCGGCTGGGGGCTGGCCGACGTCGTCCTGGCCGGCGCGATCGCGCCCGACGACCGCGTCCTGTTCGCCCTGCTCCCGGCCGAAGACCTCGACGCGCCCCGGGCCGTGCACCGGCACACCCTGTGGAGCATGCACGCCACCCACGCCGTCGCCATCGACCTCAACGACGTGCCCGTCGGACGCGACCAGGTCGTGAGCGTGTCCCGGCACGCGGACTGGCTGCGCGCCTACCTGAACCACAACGCCAACACCCACCCGGCCGTCTTCGGATCCCTGCGGGCGACCAGCCGGTTCCTCGCCCAGTACGAGACGTTCCAGGCCTGGTCCGACAGCGCGAAGCTCCGGGCCGGCCGGCTGCGTTCCCGCGCCTACGGCTTGATCGACACCCGGCCGGCCGGCGAAGCGGTCGGCGAACGGCTCGCGACCCGCGCGGCCGCCGTCGACCTGGCGCTGCGCACCGCCGCCGCCTGCGTCGCCGCGGCGGGTGCCCGTTCCATGTCGTCGGGCACCACCGCGGCCCGCTTGATGGCGGAAGCGTCGTTCCACCTGGTCCACAGCCAGACGCCCCAGGCCAAGGACGCCTACGCGCGACTCGCGGGTGCGCTGGGCGGGTCCTGCTGACGCCGGCCGCCTCCCGCGCCACCCGGTCGTCGTGCGACGGCGTAACCGGCGACGGCGATCACGCAAACGGCGCACACGACGAGCAGATCACGGCGGGACTGCTGGGTCAGCGCCACGGCCACGCCCGCGACCACGACCAGCGGCGGCACCGGCCACAGCGGCATCCGGAACGGCGGCCGGCCGCCCGGGCCGGCCCGGCGCGCACGGACCCGGCACACCAGCGCCGCCACCGCGACCAGCAGGCACACGGTGACGGTCACGACACCGGTGAAGGTGATCAGGTCGTTGAGTGAGCTGAGGACGCACAGGACTCCGTTGCCCACGAAGAGGAACGCGAAGCCGTACACCGGGACCCGGGAGCGCGGCGAGGTGTGGCCGAAGAACCGCCCCAGCGGCCCCGGCAGCATGCCGTCGCGCGCGGCCGCGTAGTAGACGCGGGCGTAGCCGAGGTTGGCCGACAGCCCGGCGTCGAACATCGCCACCACGACCCCGGCCAGCAGGACGGTCGCTCCCGTCGGCCCCATCACCTGCCGGGCGATCAGCGACAGCGGCGAGCCGTCGGCCGCGGTCCGGCCGGCGTCCCGTACGGCGAAGGTGGCCGCGGTCACCGCGAGCAGTTCCACCACCACCGACACCCCGGCCGCCCACACCACCGCCCGCGGCAGCGCGTGCCGCGGCCCGCGGGCCTCCTCGGCGAAGTACAGCGGCCAGTCATAGCCGTTGAACGCGAACAGCGCCGGCACCACCGCGGCGATCAGCCCCGACGCGCCGGGCACTACCGGATGGGTGAACGGGTGGCTGCCCGGGGCGACGTGGGCCAGGGCGCAACCGGTGAAGGCGAGGACCACCACGAGTTCGAGGAGCAGCATGGCGGTCGCGACCCAGCTCGCCGGTGCGATCCGGCCCATCGAGAGCGCGGTGATCGCGGCCAGCATCGCCAGCGCGGTCCAGCCGACCGGCGGCCCGCCGGGCACCAGCCCGGACAGATAGGTCGCGGCGGCGGTGCACACCGACGCCGTGGTCACCAGCCCGAGCAGCAGGAACAGCACGGTCGCCAGCCCGCCCCACACCGGTCCCAGCGCCCGGTGCACGATGGTGTACGCACCGCCCGCGGACGGGAAGAGCGAACCGGTCTCGGCGTAGCACACCGCCATGGCCAGCACGATCACCGCGCCGATGAGGAAGGCGTAGACGACGCCAGTGCCGGCCGAGGCGAGCCCGGTGCCGTAGACGAGGAAGACCGAGGTCGTCGGGGAGACCGCCGAAACCGCGATCGCCAGCACGTTCAGCGGCCGCAGCGCCGAGGCCTCCAGCCCGGCCGGGGCCTGGCCGCTGTCGTTCAGCGTGTCCTTCCTCGCGGCTTGAGCGCCACCGGAGGCAGTCCGGGAGCGGGCAGCCGGGCCCCTTCGTAGCCGTGCACCTCGCCGAAGCGGGAGCCGGTCATCCAGTCCGAGCGGGCCTGTGCGACATCCTCGTGGGAACGACCGACGAAGTTCCACCACATGACGATCTCCTCCTCGAAGGGTTCGCCCCCGAGCAGCATCAGCCCGGCGTCCGACTCGGCGTGAACCGGCAGTTCGGTGCGCCCGCATCCGAGGTAGAGCATGGAGCCCGGCAGAACGGGGACACCGTCCACCCGCGCTTCGCCGGACATGCCGAGTACCGCGTACTCGAAGTCGGGTTCCACCGGCAGGCTCGCCCGCGTTCCCCCGGCGAGGGCGATGTCGGCGCCGACGAGAGGGCTGTAGGTGGTGCCGGGCGAGGCGGTGCCGTCGAGCTCGCCCAGGATCACCGTCGCGGTCACGCCCGGCGCGCTGACGACCGGCAGATCGGGATGGTGCTCGAAGTGCGGTGCCACGTGCCGGTGGGCGTCGGGGAGGGCGACCCAGAGCTGCGCGCCGTGCAGGTAGCGGGGATGCGGCCGGGGGCTCTCCTCCGAGTGCGCGATGCCACGGCCGGATGTCATCAGACCGAGTTCCCGGGGGCGGACGGTCTGCAGGCTGCCGACGCTGTCCCGGTGGAGCACTTCTCCCTCGTGCAGCCAGCTGACGGTCTGCAGCCCCATGTGCGGATGGGGAGGAACCTGCATCCCCGGCTCGTCGGCGATGTCGTCCGGGCCGTAATGGTCGACGAAGGCCCACCCGCCGATCATGCGCCGGCCCAGGTTCGGGAGCAGCCGGCGGACGTACGTGGATTCGCCGAGCGGCACCCGTTTGGGTTCGAGCAGCTCGTGCACGGGTCCGCCGGGGGTGTCGGCGCGTCCGCCGCAGAGGGACGGGGCGGGATGCAGATCGAGGTCGCTCATGGTGACAACGTAGCCGCAGTGGGCTCTCATTGGGGCGACCGGGGCGCTTGCTCGCGGAGGGCTCGGACGGATCAGCCGTCGTCGCGGTAGTGGCTGAGGGAGACGGTCACCGGACCGCCTCCGGGAACGGCTTCGACCAGCCGCACGATCACGATGTCACGGCCGTTGGCGCTGCGGACGCAGAAGGGGTGCCGGTCTTCGAGTTCGCTGAATTCCAGCGAGGTCACCGGGCTCTCGCGGATCCCCGCGAGGCAGTCACCGGGGGTGAGGCTGCCGCCGGGGGCGATGAAGGCGTCGGTGCCCTCGGGGATCGCGAACGCGGTGGCCGTGCGCGACAGGTACCAGTCCACGGCGTCCTCCGGAACGACCTTGGCGTTCCGCAGGTCGAACTCGTGACCCGGATCCGGGGAGGTCAGCTGGACGCCCGCGTATCCCGGGGCGTACGCGTCTTCGGGCGCTCCCTCCGGTCGCCCGGATTCACCGGACGACGCCGTGCCCTGCGGAACGTAGTCGAAGTAGTAGACCGCGCCGCCGCCGAGCAGCAGGGCGGCGACCACCGCCGGGACGAGCCGGCGAGCGGGTCTCCGCCCGCGCCGGGCCGGGGCCGGCGGCGAGGAGGGGCCGGCCCCCTCGGGCCGGGGCAGGGAG
>NZ_JAILXP010000284.1 GCF_020740895.1 Streptomyces sp. UNOB3_S3
GGTGGTGGCCCAGGAGCGTCGAGAGCACGACCGAGCGTGCGGTCAGCGGCCGCAGGGCGAGGGAATCGGTGGCGTCCATGAGTGACGGAACCCTATCCATTACAGCTCCGCATCACGCATCATAAAAGTGTAATGCCGTTCGGATCGTGCCCCATCGTGTCCCCGGAGGTCGCCGTGAGCGCCACGCACGACGTGTTCAACCAGGCCCCGCCCCTGACCGGCTTCTCCACGGCCGACGAGCCCGCGCTGCTGGAGGCGCTGCGCCGGGACGGCGGCGGCTGGGGCGAGGCCGAGGTCCGGGAGCTGGGGGCGCGGGCCGGCTCGGAGGAGGTCCAGGAGTGGGCCCGCACGGCCGAGGCGAGCCCGCCGGTCCTGCGCACCCACGACCGCTACGGGCACCGCATCGACGAGGTCGAGTTCCACCCGGCGTGGCACCGGCTGATGGCCGCTGCTGTCGGGAGCGGCCAGCACGCCGCCCCCTGGGCCGAGGCCCGGCCCGGCGCGCACCTGGTGCGGGCGGCGAAGTTCTACGTCTGGGCGCAGGCCGAGGCCGGCCACGGCTGCCCCGTCTCGATGACGTACGCCGCCGTGCCCGCCCTGCGCGCCCAGCCGGAGCTGGCCGCCGTGTACGAGCCGCTGCTGGCGTCCCGGACGTACGACTTCGGGCTGCGTCCGCCGCTCGGCAAGCGGGGCCTGATCGCGGGCATGTCGATGACGGAGAAGCAGGGCGGCTCGGACGTCCGGGCCAATACGACCCGGGCCGTGCCCACGGGCGACGGCTCGTACGCGATCACGGGCCACAAGTGGTTCACGTCGGCGCCGATGAGCGACGTCTTCCTGGTGCTGGCGCAGGCGGAACCCTCCAAAGGAGACCAGGGGGGCCTGACCTGCTTCCTGATGCCGCGCGTGCTGCCCGACGGCACCCGCAACGCGATGCGGCTCCAGCGGCTGAAGGACAAGCTCGGCAACCGCTCCAACGCCTCGGCGGAGATCGAGTACGAGCAGGCGCTGGCCTGGCCCGTGGGCGAACCCGGGCGCGGGGTGCGCACGATCGTCGAGATGGTCAACATGACCCGCCTCGACTGTGTGACGGGCTCGGCCGCCGGGATGCGCGCCGGGCTGCGGCAGGCGCTCCACCACACCGCGCACCGGCGGGTGTTCGGCGCCGAGCTGATCGACCAGCCGCTGATGCGCAACGTCCTGGCCGACCTCGCCGTCGAGTCCGAGGCGGCGACGGCGCTTGCCCTGCGGCTCGCGGCGGCGCTCGACCGCTCGCTGGCGGGCGACGAGCGGGAGGCGGCCCTGCGCCGGCTCGCGCTGGCCGCCGGCAAGTACTGGGTGTGCAAGCGTGGCAGCGCCCACGCCGCGGAGGCCCTGGAGTGCCTGGGCGGAAACGGCTACGTCGAGGAGTCCGGCATGCCCCGGCTCTACCGGGAGGCGCCGTTGCTGTCCATCTGGGAGGGCTCAGGCAATGTGGCGACGCTCGACGTGCTGCGGGCGCTGACCCGGGAACCGGCCTCGCTGGACGCCTACTTCGCCGAGGTCGCCCTCGCCGCCGGCGCGGACGCCCGGCTGGACGCCGCCATCGCGCGGCTGCGCGCCCTGCTCGGCGAGCTCTCCGACCCGCACCGGGCCCAGCTCCTCGCCCGGCGCGTCGCCGAGCAGCTCACGCTCGTCCTCCAGGGCAGCCTGCTGGTGCGTCACAGCGCCCCGGCCGTCGCCGACGCGTTCTGCGCCTCGCGGCTCGGCGGCGAGTGGGGCAACGCCTTCGGCACCCTGCCGGCGGGCGCCGACCTGGGGCATATCCTCGACCGGGCCCGCCCGAAGGACACCCCGTGACAGCCCCCGCACGGGCGGCCGTCCGCACCGAGCGCCGGGGCCCGGTGACCACCGTCGTCCTCTCCCGCCCGGAGGTGCGCAACGCCGTGGACGGCCCGACGGCCGCCGCCCTGGCCGACGCCTTCCGGGCGTTCGACGCGGACCCGGCTGCGCGCGTCGCGGTGCTGTGGGGCGAGGGCGGCGCGTTCTGCGCGGGCGCCGACCTCAAGGCCTTCGGCACCGGCCGCGCCAACCGCGTGGCGCCCGACGGCGACGGGCCGATGGGCCCCACCCGGCTGCGGCTGACCAAACCGGTGATCGCGGCCATCGCCGGGCACGCCGTCGCGGGCGGCCTGGAACTCGCGCTCTGGTGCGATCTGCGGGTGGCGGAGGAGGACGCCGTCCTCGGCGTCCTCTGCCGCCGCTGGGGCGTCCCCCTGATCGACGGCGGCACGGTCCGGCTGCCCCGCCTGATCGGCGCCTCCCAGGCCATGGACCTCATCCTCACCGGCCGCCCGGTCCCGGCCCCCGAGGCGCACGCCATGGGGCTCGTCAACCGCCTGGTGCCGACGGGCACTTCCCGTGCGGCGGCGGAGTCGCTCGCGGCGGAGATCGCGCGGTTTCCGCAGGCGTGTCTGCGGAGCGACCGGGCGTCGGTGCTCGACCAGGAGGGGCTGACGGAAGACGCGGCGCTGGCCGCCGAATTCACCCATGGGATCCGTTCCTTGCCGGAGGCGGCCGAGGGGGTGGCCCGCTTCGTGGCAGGCCGGGGTTCCCCGCGAAGCTCCACCGGACCAGGCCCGGATGAGCGGTGATCTCCGATGCTGGGCGGCCGGTCGGGCAGGGCGCTTGCGGATTCCTACTCATTTGACACAATGGCCTCCATGTCCGAGGCGTCATACAGCATTGGTGAGGGGCCGGCGACACGGGTGAGTCTGTCGCTGCCCGAGGGGACGGCTGAAGCCATTCGCGCGCGGGTCGGCAAGCGGGAGTTCTCCGCATTCATCGCGGCCGCCGTCGAGCGCGAGTTGCGCGGCCAGATCCTGGACGAGTACCTGGCCGACTACGAGCAGCGCAAAGGCCCGCTTTCCGAGCAGGCTCAAGAGCGGGCACGGAAGGTCTTCGACGAGGTGTTCGCCGAGGAAGATCAGTGGCCCGCCGCAAGCTGAGCCATGAGGGCACCCTGGTCCTGGACAGCGAGGGACTGTCCAGGCTTCTCGGTGACGACGAGCAGGTGGTAGCCCTGGTCGCGGAGGCGCGGCGGCGGGGCATGGAAGTGGTGATCTGCGCACTCACCATCATCGAGGCCACGCACACCCGCATAAACAAGGCGCGCCTGGGGTGGGTGCTGTCCGGGCTGAGAGTGATCGCGGTGGGGGACGAGGAGGCGAAAGCAGCCTCAGCACTGCTGACGGGGGCCGGTCTCCATGGCCACATGTACGCGATCGACGCGGCCGTAGCCGAGATGGCCCTGCGTCAGCAGCGCCCAGTGGTCATGCTGACCTCGGACATCGATGACATGACCAAGCTGTGTGGCGACCGGGTCCGCCTCGTCGCGGTGTGACATACAGAAGGCGGGGTATGTGTTCACCCGCCCTGAGGTCGGGTTTCGACCTCCGTGTCGCACCGCAGCGTCTTGTAGCGGAAGCCTTCGGCCCTTCGCGCGCCGGAGTCCCGCACGCCGTTCAGGATTTCCGCGACCACGCCCTCCAAGCCGCGAGGCACACCCCGTGGCCGTACCAGCCACCCTTCATCAGGGGAGGCCAGTGAGGACATGTCCATTGCACGGTCGGCGATCATCACGATCAGGGATTCCGGGCGCGGCCCCTCGTACGGTACGTCCTCCGGCCAGTAGATATCGGTCCAGCCGGAGTTCCACACGCCGCCCGCACGGCCGGCCGCGTTCAGCAGACAGCCGCTGGGCTCGTAGTCGGTTACCAGCGCGGTGCGTCCGCTCAGCCCGACGTCGAGCAGCCACAGGAAAAGCCGGTGCGCCGAGCGATTGACGACCTGAACGCGGTATTGATCGCCATCCATCAGCCGGTCGCCGGGCCGGAGCGGCTGCGACTGGTCACCCTGGGGCCGTCGCTCGAAGAAAGCCACGGCTTCGGCGTCCAACCACGCCTCCTCGGCACCATTCGGCAACGCTCGCAGCCGCTCACCTCGCGCGAGCTCTTCCAGCAAGGCGAGCAGAGCCTCATGGCGGCCGGGTTCGTCAGGGACTGGCGCCCGGAAGGCGAACCCGGACCGGTCGGTGACCACCACCGTCGAACCCCTGGAACGGACCGTGGCGAAGGCCGGGTCGGCGAGGCATGCCTCCGCCAGCCCGGTCGATCGGGTCAAGGCCGGCCGCAGAGCACGAGCCAGCGGCCCGTCCCCCTCGAAAGTGATGTACTGCCGGACGTGGGTGCGAACCGGAACCGCACGGCACTCCGGCAACCGGTGCGTCAGGCTGCCTGGTGGCGACTCGAGCTCGGCGTCGGCACCGAGCATCGCTGTCACCGCGACCCGCGCCGCTTCGGCAAGGGTTTCCCCTGGCGCGGTGAGGGCCACGATGTCGCCCTGCGCCAGTCCCAGCACCGCGCCGCCGGGCACCACCAATCGGCCTGCCCGGCACAACAGCGGCAGTTGACGGGCATGGGCGGTCGTACGCGTGGAGAACGGCAGCCGGGCGGAGTGCGGCCCGCCGAGATCCGGCCGCTGCCGCACGCGCCGCATCACCCGGTCCTGGACCTGTGCCATCAAGGCGCCCCAGGGCACCGGGTGCTCCAGCGTGGCGTCCAGCAGATCGGCGAGTTCCTCCGTGAACACCCCGTGCCACTGACCGGGCCGACGCGAACTTGGAGCCTCATGCGCCCGCTCATGCCGTGGACAGGCCATCAGCCGTACCACTGAGGGGTCCGGCGCCGACAGCTCAGTGGTGGGCAGCCGCTCGGCGCGGGCCAGAGCGGACTCCAGCGGAACGAATCGGCTGACCGACCGGACGGCCACGTGTGGGTCGCGCACGGCGCCACCCGCGTGACAACAGTCAAGTATGACAGTGACATTGGGGGTGATCGAGGTCATTCGGTGGACGACGGCGGTCAGCTCCTCGACCAGCAGACCCCGGAAATCATCCGGGGTGCTCTCCTCCAGATCCACGGGCACCAGATAGTGCACATAAGGAGAGAGGCACGCACGGGATCGCTCGACGGCGTCGGGATGGTCCTGGAACGAACCATGGCCCGAGTAGTACAGCACCACGCCGTCCCCCGGCCGGGTCTCCCGCACCAGCTCGTCGAAGGACTCGATGATGGCGTGGTAGCGGGCGTCGCCGTCCAACCGGGTCCGGATGTCCTGGAATCCCCGGTCGTGGAGTACTCGTTCCATGAGCTGAACATCGGAGTGCACGCCGGACAAACCGAACGTCTGGGCGCCGATCAGCAGTGCTCGCAGGGTCATTCTGTGGCCTCCTGTGTGCCGATGTGGATGAACGGGGCCCAGTGGAAGGGGTGCTCGGGTGGCACCAGGGGGGCGGGAGCAGGTCCGCTGTCGCGGACAGTGCCACGTCCCGCGCCGACGGGCGTTGGGCAGCCGGCCTCGGCTGCCAGCGCCGCGTACTCGGCGTCCCGTTCCCCGGCCGTCAACGCGCGGACTTCGCGTTGCGCCTCGGCAAGCGCCTGGGCCACTCCGGGGCCGGGGCCGTCGGGCAGGTGGGAGCGGGCGGCCGCCAAATGGCGGTACATGCGGACCATGGTCAGACAGCCACCGCGGTCGTCCACCGGCCACAACGAGACCACCGCATGACGGGCACCGGCCATCAGAGCCGAGCGGGCCAGACCGAGTACATCGCCTCCGGAGGCGGTGCCACGGCCGGTGTGACAACCGGAGAGCACCAGCAGTTCGGGGCCGGCATAGGTGTGCAAGCCGTACAGGTCTCCGACGCTCAGCTTGTCGTGTCCTGCCAGGGCGAGGTGGTTCCGGTTGGGCGAATGCTCGTCCACCAGACCGTGAGCCGCCAGGTGCACGATCCCTCGGCCAGCGGCCTCCTTGGAAACCCCGCCCAAAGCGGCTTGGGCGCCGGTCAGCACCCGAGATCCGGGGAACAACGCGGCTGTGTGGTGCACTTCGACAGCGGTACCCGGAATCGGTACGAGTCCCGCCGCCGGATCGGTGGCCGGGTCTCCGACGAGCAGAGCGCTCCACGCGGTCGAAGGCGCGGTCCCTGGGGGACGGCGGGTGAGTACGGAGGCAGCGGGCAGGTGGGACAGGGTACGACGGTCGCCGAGTGTGCCGCCTTCCCATGGCAGGGCCTGGAAAGGGAGGAGAAACAGACGCGGCGGCGGCGCCAGCAGCACCCGCTGGTGGTCTCGCAGCTCTCGGGCGAACGGCTCCAGCAGGAGCTTGGCAAGATCCACACCGGGGGCCGGGTTGCGGTCGAGCCCCGAGCACCAGGAATGGAAACGCCGGGCCTTCCCGGCCATGGCGACCGCCCACTGTTTCGTCCGCACAACGCGCAGCCGTTCGCTGGTGATCGCCCAGGCGACGAGGTCTTCGTCGAACAGGTGGTACTGGAGCAGCAGAACACCGGGGGGCAGGGACGCCGCCACCTCCTCAACGGTGGTGCGCTGGGTACCGCGCCACGCGGTGAGTGCCGCAGGGACGGTTTGCCGCACGGCGCTTTCCGCCTCGGCGAGTTCCCGCTCGGCCTGCTGGCGGCGCTTGGCGGGGTCAGGAGCTGAGCCACCTGACGTAGTGGCGATGTCGGCCGGGTTGAGGGAGAAAGCTTGTCGCCGCAGGCGGGCGACCTGGTCCTCGTACACGGCGGACCAGCGGGAGTCAGCGCACAGCCAGGCCCGTACAGCGCGGTTTTCCTCAGCTCCTCGGGCCACGTCCAGCGCACGGACATTGTCGAGGAACCCGGAACGGACGCGCTCGGCCAGGGCGAAGGCCGCCCGTGCGCCAGGGCCACCTTCGTACACGCCGGTCCCTTCTCGGGTGGCACCGTCCAACGCCAGATGGGACAGCACCGCTGTGTGGAAGAGGCTCATCACCGCTGTGTCGTTGGCCAAGGTACTGCGCAGCGCATCCCGCGCGAGCCGGGTGCGATGGGCCTCGTAGTGGTTGATGGCCTCCTCGGCCAACCGTAGAGCTCCTGGATAGTCACCGTTCGCTTCCCTGACTTCGGCCTTGAGTCCCAGGATCTCCCAGAGGCGGCCCCCGAAGGCATGCTCCCACTCATCCAGACCGCGCGCGGCGCGCGCAGCTTCCTGTGCCTGCCCGGCCATCATTCTGAATCTGGTCAGCATGCAGGCGTCCAGCGCCCCGAATTGCTCGAGCTCATCGATGAGAAGTCGGGCTTCGTCCATACGACGCCGGAGAATCAAGGTGACGAAGAGGGTGTGGATGTCCCAGCATTCGACGGCCAGGCTCAAGGCGTGTTCCGCAGACCTCTGGGTCTGCTCTTCCAACCCGGCCAATGCCGCAGCCCGGGCGCGGCAGTACGCGGAGTAGGCCCGAATGCTATCCGGAGAGTTGAAAGGGACAAGGGAGAAAGGTAGCTGCTCATTCTTATCCCCTGCGGGTGGCGCAGCCGGAGGCCTCTCATGTTGCGGCCCCCTCCCCAACAACCCCTCGCCGCGGTCTGCAGCCAGAGTGAGCAGACCAGGATCGGCCAACCCGGCGGCAGCAGCCGCGAATTTCAGGCCGGCCTGCATAGCATTCACGTGTGCGATACCGTGAGGTTGATCGCCCTTGTGAAGTTCCTCGGCTGTCGACAGCACAGTCTCGCATCGGGTCAGCTCCTCTTCGGCGAGCACGACCTCCGACAGTTGGTGCTTGGCGGCCTCGGCACCGTGCTTGGCGGCTTGGGCAGCAGACTCTCCGACCAGCGCGGCGGCCAGACGTTCGGCCTGGGCCGCGCGCAGGGCATCCCCTGCGGAACTCCACCGCGTGGCTTGCGCGGAGAGCAGGGCAGACAGGCCCCGAAGCCAGCTATCACCACCATGTGTCACGCCCCATTTCCGCACCGAAGCGCACTGCGAATTCAGTACATCGGTTCCGTCCTCGATCCGGTCGAGCCAGCCATGTACTTGAATGAGAGAGCAGAGCGCACCATCCGCAGCACGGGCAGCCAGCCTCTCGGCATCTCGCAGCAATTCGCTGCGGCCTGCGGAGCCATGTAGTCGGGCAATGTGCGCGCGACGCAGCAAGGCAGCGGCCTCTCCCCGGCTGCAGCGCGCTTCGCGGTAAAGACGGGACGACTCGGCCCACAACTGATCGGCGACACCGAGGTCTGCGGCGCGAGGCAGTTCCTCAGCAGGTCGACGCTGTTCCGCCCCTGCCTGAAGGCCCAGAGCCCAGTCACCGGAGAGCATTACGGCCCAACCTTGGAGAGCGGTGTCATCCGGGGCAGCGGCGCGGGCAGCTTGGTGGCGCTCCTCGGCCTGGTCCGCGTCGCCGGCCCAGTACCACAGGTCAGCTAAGCAGAGCCGTAGAGCCGCGCGCACTGAGGCGAAGAGAGGATGCTGAGGGTCGGGAGCCGTAAAACGATCCAAGAGCATGTCCTCCGCCGCCCGGACTATTTCGAGTACCTCGGTCGGCGGGACGGCCTCGGGAGTAAGACCGCGTGTCAGACCACTGGCGCTGGGAGCCACTTTTGCCCGGCGGAGCAGGCGTTCATGCTTGATGACGATGTCTGCCGCCTGGCTGACGCTGCGTTGGACCGACAGCAGTTCAGGGAGAAGACTGCCGGCCAGAAAGGTGAGCAGCCAAGCGGCCCCGTCCGGGGCATCGCCGAGCGCTTCGCCACCTCTCTTGGTCAAGACCATGCCCTCGATGAGCTGTTGCGTGTCCCGTAGGGAATCACACCAGCCACCTGGACAGTGGTCGAGTTCCAGCGCCCGGGCCGCATCCCGCAGAACGGCCGTGACCGCAGCGGACGCAGGTGAAGCATCGGCCGAAGCCAGTGGTTGGAGCGCGGCAAGAGCCCGTCGGGGCTCCCCGGCGGCAAGGGCTGCCGTAGCCGCGGCCCAGCTTCGACCGGGCTCGCGCGCACCCTCCACTCGTAGCGAGGCGGGATCAGGCCCATAGGGCAGCGGTAGCGGTAGGCAGAGCGGGGGCAGGAAACCGTATCGCGAGAGGTCAGCGGGGGTGAGGTTCGAGGGCTGCGTCCCGGCCATGGGTGACGCTCCTTGTCGCTCGCGGGACCAGCACCCTCTCGGGACGGGAAGCCGTGCGGATCTGAAGTACGACAACTGCTCGCGATTGGCTCGCCCGTGACCATCACCGAGAGCTACATGTCGCTTCGCTGTAGCTTTCGGAGCACGGGACACCTCTCACCCGATCGGAGTAATTCGGCCGGACAGGTGGAAATCTGCGGCGTAACCCCCGCAAGATCCCCGTCGTGAGTGGATGGCGCCGAGCGGGACGTACCGGATGCGCGGCCTTGATGATCGTCTTCGCGACGGTGGGGGCCGGGGTGGTTCCGGAGCCGCCCGACGTGGCGGGGCCGGCGAGCGGGATCGTCGTCACCGACGAGCTCGTCGAATCCCGCACCGCCGAAACCTTCGTGCACGCCGGTCCCGGCTGTCTGGTCGCCCGCGCGGAGGGCGCGCTCGGCGTGTCGTTCGCCGCGCTCTGCCCGGCGACCCCGGCGCCACCGCCACCCCCGCC
>NZ_JAILXP010000285.1 GCF_020740895.1 Streptomyces sp. UNOB3_S3
ACCCCGCACACATCCGGAGCCCGAGCCATCCCCGAGCGCGACCGCACCACCCCGCCGCCGATCACCGCTGAACGGCCACCCCGCCTGGCCGCCTTCCTCTTCCGCCGCTACGTGCACGCCTGCGCCCTGGGCAGCAGCACACGCGGCATCCCCCTGGCCACCGGACCGTACGGGGCCCTCGACGAATCCCGCCGCCTCGGCCGGCGCCCCTGACCACCGCCCCCTTCATCACCGGAGCGCCATGCCAGATCCGACGCCCTATCCCGTACTCCTCGCTGACAACATCGCCCGCCATCTTGGCCTGCTAGCCCAGCACCTTTCCCAGGCCCCGCCGGATCAGACGGCTCAGATCCTCGGCCGCGCCCTCGACGTCAACGACGGCATCCTCGGCCAAGTAGCCACCCTGGTGGAAACCGGCTCCCGTGCCACCCGATCTCACGCCGAGCAGGGCATATTCCCGCCCGAGGTGTGGCTGGCCCTCGGCCGCGCCGCGAACGACCTGAACACCATGTGCGCGGACCTCGATGATCACGCCGAGGATTTCCAGCGCCTAGCCCAACCGACCCGAGCCAACACCACGGCCCGGCCGCCGGCACCGGTCGCCTCGGCCTTCGTCGCACGGCGGCACCGGTGAAGAAGGCATCGGCCGGCTGGGGGCAGGCCGGCCAGCAGGCCGAGCAGCACTACCTCGTCGAACCGCGGCACCTGGCCGGCGGCGGCGACCTGGGCCACGTCACCGAGTTCCTGCGCGCCTCCGGCTGGCAGGACCGCTCGCCCAGGGCCGGCGTGCCGGTCATCTTCGACAGCCCCGACCGCACGGTCCGCATCGGCTACGACCCCTACACCCAGCCGGGCGGCTGGACGATCCGGGGCACGGCGACCGGCCAGCAGGACGCCTGGCACGCCACCCTCGGCAAGCAGGTCCCGGTCGAGATCGTCGCCGGATTCACCGACGCCCTCACCCGCCCCCGATCCGCGCACGCCCCCAACGTGTGGGAACCGCTCCAGCAGCATGGATGGGACACGGAGCAGGGGCAGCACGTCACCGTGATGAGCCCCGACGGCAACGCCTTCGTCCAGTTCCATCAGGGCGAGCGGGGACAGGCGTACTGGTGGGCCGCGGCGCAGACCGAACACGGCCCGGCATGGAATGCCGTGTTCACCCCCACCACGCCGATGCACCTGGTTCAGGCGTTCACCACCGCCCTGTCCGACCCGCAGCCGGTGATGCGACCGCGTGGACACGTCCCGCCCACCCTTCGCGTTCGCACCACGTCCGTCTCCGTGCTGCCCTCCCAGCTCAGTGCCTGGCAGCAGGCCCGCGTCACCGCCGCCCGCGCCGCCACCTGGGCCCGCACCTCCTGGGCCAGCACCCGCCCCCGCAAGAACCCCACCGGCCCGTACGCCACCGCTGGCGGCGCCCGGACCCGCCGCTGAACCAACCGGCCCCGGCCACCACGGCCGGGGCCGGATCGAGAGGCCCCCCTCGTGCCGCACCCCGACGACCTCACCGCCCGGAAGATCCACCGCCTTTGACGACGAATCCCGTCTCAGCCCACCAGTCACTTCTTGAACAGCTCGCCGTCTTCATCCAGGAGAGCGAGCAGATCCTGGCCGACTGGGACGCCTACTCCGATCAGCACACCGACCTCGACGGCTGGCCCCACGACGAGAACACGTACGGGCTGCGCGCCGGCCTCCGGGACGCCGCGACCTGGCGTGCCTTCAACCGCATCCGGCACGCCGCCAAGAGCCTAATCGCCACCGCCGAGGCGCAGCTGGAGCAACTGCCGTCGTCCCGCGTCCAGTCCCGGTGGGCCTGGCAGCTCGACGCCCTGGACACCGCGCTCGACCAGCTCACCGGCCTCCACCGGGACTGGCTCACAGCCCGGGACGCTCTGCCGCCGTCGGCGACGCCGGGTACCGAGGCGTACGACGACGCGCTGGCCGAGCGCAACGCCGAAGCCTGGCACTACCTCAACGAGTGGTCCCTGCACGGCCGGGCCCTCCTCGAGATCCACGCCGCGACACAGGACCACCCGCCGCACACGCCGACACCCATCGCCCCGTCGCCTTCCCGCGCCGCGCCCCTGTCGTCCGGCAAGGCGACCCGGACCCGCCGGTGACACCTGCGCCCGGGGACATCGACCAGGTGCTCATCGCCCCGCGCTACCTGGCCGGCGGTGGCGATCCAGCATGGATCACCACCGCGCTCCACCGGGCCTGCGGCTGGAGCCACGGGCACGACCCGTTGATGCCCCGGGTTCACCTGCTCAGCCCCGACCGGCAGGCCATGCTGCGTCTCGACCCCTCACCGGACCGGCAGTGGTGGACCCTCCAGCACGCCCCCACCGCCACTCGGCCAGCCTGGTCGGCGACCTTCGGCGCGCGCACGCCGGTGGAAATCATCGCCGCGTTCACCGACGCCCTCACCGACCCCGCCGCCCCCGCTTCGCGTACGGCCACCCCGTACAGGCCGCTGCACGCGGCCGGGTGGGAAGACGCCGATGCCGATCACCGTGACGGCCTCATCTCGCCCGACGGCATCGCCCACGTCGAGCACTTCACCCAAGGCAACTCCAACAGCTGGTACGTCGACGTCGCCATCAACGACGACTCCCACGGCCTGCTGTGGAAAGCGCACTTCAGCGAGAGCACGCCGCCACATCTGATCACGGCCTTCACCCGCGCGCTCTGCGACAAGGAACCCCTGCCGCGCGATGCGCTCCATATGCCAGCCCTGGGCCGCCGCCACCTCCGCTACACCACCCGCCAGGTCCCGGCCGCCACCGCCGCCGTTGCCCTGGACAAGCGCGTCAGGGAACTCGCCGCTCGCAGCACACCCGGTTCGCCTCCGCCGCAGCCCCCGCGTGTGCCCCCGCACCGCCGCTCCCGCTGACTGCCGCCTTCATCAGCTCCATCTCTTCTTGGAACCGCCCTCTTGCCCAACAGCACCCAGAACTCCGGCAACACCGACGGCTACGACATAGCCTTCCGCGTCCTCCTCGGCACCCTCGCCGTCACCGTGCCCCTGTCCACCCTCGCCTGGCTCGGCGGCAACGTCACCGCCTACCTCACCGGCTCCGGCCCCTGGACCGACTACCAGCCAGTCCAAGCTCTCCTCCATCCCGCAAGCCTCTGGCCTGACACCGGAAAAACGTCCCTGCTGATCGGAACGCGCATCGTCCCCGTCGCCGCCCTGCTCGCCCTGGCTGTCGCCTGCGCCGTGCTGTGGTCGCGACATCGCGGCAGCGCCGGAGGCCGACGGAAGAAGGTCGCCGGGATGGCGAAGCAGAAGGACATCGAACCTCTTCTGTCCAAGGCCATCACCGCCAAGGCCCGCTCCCTGCGCCCGAGTCTGAAGGACGCCAAGGCCATCGACGCGAAGGACACCGGCATCCTGCTCGGCAACCTCCAAGGGACCCAGCACGAGGTCCGCATGGGCTACGAGGATGTCGCCGTCGCCATCATGGCGCCCCGCTCCGGCAAGACCACCAGCCTCGCGATCCCCTCGATCCTCAACGCCCCCGGTCCTGTGCTCCTCACGTCCAACAAGGCCGCCGGCGACGCCTACACCGCCACGCTGGAAGCCCGGGCGAAGGTCGGCCGGACCTGGTCGATGGACCCTCAGCAAATCGCGCACGCGAGCCGGGAGATGTGGTGGAACCCGCTTGCCGACGCCAAGACCCTCGACGGCGCAGGGCGGCTGGCCGGGCACTTCCTCGCCGCCTCCGTCGACGCCTCCCAGCAGGGTGACTTCTGGTCCAAGGCCGGATCCAACATCCTGAGCCAGCTGTTCCTGGCCGCGGCCCTGGACGAGCGGCCCATCACCGACGTGATGCAGTGGCTAGCCTTCCCCGCCGACCGCACTCCGCTGGACATCCTGCGCGACCACGGCTTCAGCGCCGTCGCTGCCCAGCTCAAGGGCACCGTCGAAGGCCCGCCCGAGACCCGCGACGGCATCTACGAAACCGCCCGCCAGTACGCAGCCGCCCTGCTCAACAGCGACATCGCCGCCTGGGTCACCCCACAGAAGAACATCCTCGAGTTCAAGCCAGCCGACTTCGTCACCTCCCGCGACACCCTCTACCTGCTGTCGAAGGACGGTGGCGGGGGCGCGAGCGCGCTGATCGCCGCGTGCGCGGACTCGGTGATGCGGGCCGCGACCGCCCAGGCCGAACGCGCCGGTGGACGCCTGGACCCGCCGATGCTCGCGATCCTCGATGAGGCCGCCAACGTGTGCAAGATCAGCGATCTCCCGGACCTGTACTCGCACCTCGGCTCCCGCGGGATCATCCCGATCACCATTCTCCAGTCCTACCGGCAGGGCCAGAAGGTCTGGGGCGATGCGGGCATGGACGCCATGTGGTCCGCCTCCACGATCAAGGTGATCGGCTCCGGCATCGACGACCCGGACTTCGCCGACAAGCTGAGCAGGCTGATCGGCGACCACGACGTCGAGACGAAATCCACCTCCACCTCGGAGTCCGGCAAGTCCACCAGCATCAGCATGCGCCAGGAGCGCATCCTGCCCGCCGACGCCATCCGCGCCCTGCCCAAGGGCACCGCCCTGTGCTTCGCCACCGGCATGCGCGCCGCCATGCTCGACCTGCGCCCCTGGTACCTCGAACCCGACGCCGACGAACTCGCCGCCGCCTCCACCCACGCTTCGAAGGCCATCACCACCCGCGCCATCGCCAAAGCAGTACCAAAACAGGACGACTTCGGGCTGGCCACGTGATCGTTGACCTCTTCAGCGGCCCCTACGGATGGAGCCATGCTCTGACTCGGCTCGGCGTCAGGGACATCGGCCTGGAATGGGACGAATGGGCCTGCAAAACCCGCGCGGCTGCCGGCCAGTTGACCATTCGCACCGATGTGGCGCTGTACCCGGTCTGGCCCTTCCTCGGCCGGACGACAGGACTGATCGCCTCACCGCCCTGCCAGGCATGGTCGATGGCCGGCAAACGACTCGGCTTGGTGGACCAGCCCCTGGTCCACCAAGCCGTCGCCGACCTCGCCAAGGGCCGCGACACCCGTGAACGACTACTCGCCGCCTGCCGAGACCAGCGTTCCCTGCTCGCCGCCGAACCCATGCGCTACCTGCACGCCCTCAACACCATGGGCGAACCGGAGTGGGTGGCCATGGAAGAAGTGCCCGATGTCCTGCCGCTGTGGAGGCAGTACGCCGTCGTCCTGCGCCGCTGGGGCTTCTCCGTGTGGTCCGGGATCCTCAACGCGGCCGACTACGGCGTTCCCCAGACGAGGCGGCGGGCCATCCTCCTCGCGTCACGGACGCGCGCCGCTGAGCCTCCCGCCCCCACGCACGCGAAGGTCGCCGAGCCCGAGACGTTGTTCGGTCCAGGGCGCGAGCGGTGGGTGTCCATGGCCCAGGCGCTCGGCTGGGGCGCCATCGACCGCCCCGTCCCGACCGTGTGCGCCGGCGGCGGACCAGGCGGAGGCCCGGAACCCTTCCCCTCCGGCTCCCGCAAATCGCTCGCCGGCGCCCGCGACCGCGGCACCTGGAAGAACCACCCACACAGCAGTGGGCAGAGGCGCTCCGCCCCAGCGCCCACCGCGAGCCGTTCCGGGGCACGCTGGTCCTGGGCGCTGCGCAGCAACAACCAGGCCAACGCCACCGTTCGCGGCCTGGACGAGCCGGCTGGGACGTTGTTCTTCGGCCGCCGCGCCAACGAGTGCGTCTGGGTCGCCGGCCCCGTCGACAGGCGCCAGCACGAGGGCGGTCTGGCACCGGAGCCGATCCGGATCACGGCGGCCGAGGCCGGCCTGCTGCAGACGTTCCCCGCCGACTACCCGTGGCAGGGCAACAAGGGCCAGCGGTTCTCCCAGATCGGCAACGCGGTTCCCCCGCGCCTCGCCGCTCACCTCCTGGCCCCGCACCTCGGCAAGACCCTGGGCCCCGACGACTTCACCCTGGCGGCCTGATGCCCGACTCCACCAGCCCCCAGCTGGACCCGGGCCGGGAGGGACCAGTGCCGCCGCAGCCGGTGCACTACGCCGAGCAAGCGCTGCTCGGCGCTCTCCTCCTCGACCCGCAGCAGCTGAAGACCATCGCCGCCCTGGAGCCCGGCCACTTCGGCGACCACTCCCACGCGGCCCTCTTCGCGGCCATGCGCGCCCTCCCGCCGCCAGCCGCCGAGGCGCATGCCAGAGAACCGGTCTGGCTGAACGCCGTCCTGCACGCCGCCCGGCCCCAAGCCCCCGGCCTGAGCGCCGCCTACCTGCACAGCCTGGTCCACGCCTGCCCCTGGGCCGGTCACGCGGCCACGTACGCGCGGATGATCCGCGCCGATCACGCCCGCCGGACCCTGCGCTTGCACGCCCAGCGCCTCGCCCAAGCAACCACCGACACCACCGCCCCGAATCCCGCCATCACCATCCTCGCCGAAGCCGATGCGCTGACCCGCTTCCTGGACGATCTGGCCGGCCAATTCGCTCCGCACCCTGGTTCCCTTCCGCGCACCCCGCTGGCCGCTATCCCGGCATGGGATACGGGTGAGGAGGCTCTGTCCGAGGAACGGCTGCTGCTGGCAAGTGCCATCGCGCACCCGGACGAGTTCACGACCATGCGGTGGCTGCAAGCCGACGACTTCGCGCTGCCCTTGCACGCAGCTCTCTTCCAGTGCTTGTCGGCCCTGGCCCACCGGGGTGATCCTGTGGACACGGTCACCGTGCTGTGGGAGGCCCAGCACCATGGCCTGCTCAGCGCCGACATCGCACCGGCCGACCTGATGAATCTGGTATCGACGCCCGTCGGCTCACCCGAATACTGGGGCGAGCGCCTCCTCCAACGCGCCCTGCTCACCCAGGCACGCGCCACCGGCCTGCGAATCCAGGCGATCACCGACGACTCCGCCAACAGTCCCCATCAACTCATCACCGGCAGCCGCCGCGCCCTTGCCAACCTGACCAAAGTCCGGGCTCGATGGCAGTGCGCCGCTACACCCACGACCCCGCCAACCCGCCCCGGCTCACCCCGCGCACCGGCAACTACCCGGGCCGGGCCGCCCCGCGTCGCCGACCTACCTGCTTCCACCGCGCCCCGCGTCACCCGATATCCCCACCCCGGGCCCGGCCAGCACGCCGTTCGGCCGGGCCGGTGAACCGAGCACCCATGCCCCACCCGCCCCCCGACACCCACGTCCAGCTCGCCCGGCACTCTGACACACCAACGCCGTGACCGCCACGATCATCGGATCCCGGCACCTACATCTCCCGGTTCTTCTCAGCGTCCGCGGCTTCCGCCCCGTCGACCAACAGACGATGGTCTGGTCCGCATCGACCAACACGCTGGTCGTTCAGGGAAGGCCCATAGCAGCGATTCCCCGGTTAGCGAAACCGGGGAATCGCTGCACCATGGGAGATCCACCGCCATTCCCTTGCCCGACACGTCGAAAGGCCGTACCGAGATCGAGTCACAACTTCATACGTGCCACTCCCGCATCATCGGTGAGAACGCAGAGCGGCCGGCGTCCCTACACCGCGGTGTAACTGAGCCGGAACAGATCCTGGGCACGCTCCAGGTCGCGGTCCGTGCGCAGCTGCACTTCCAGGTCGCCGGTCCCGTGGTGGCCGAGCTCCGTCACGTCCCGGGTGAATCCGGGGACGAGGTCGACCTCCTTGGGGTTGGCCTTGAGGTAGATGAGCAGTTTGTTCTTCTGCGGCGGGCACAGGCAGGCGAAGTTCCGCAGCCGCTGGTACGCGCGGTAGGTCTTGCGCTGGACCGTGGTGATGTCGTCGCCGAGTCCCAGCAGGGCCTGGCCGACCTCGGCGTACAGCTCCTCCATCGCGCTCTCAGCCGCACGAGCACCGGGTGCAGCGGTCCCACTGGCCCGGCGGGCGTGCGGCACCGCCATCTGGGCGGCGACGGACGCGACCGTCTCCAAGCCGAAGTGGTCCTCGCCGAAGAAGCGGTAGCGGACCAGGTCGATGCTGCGCCGGTGCTCGCGGATGGCGTGCACGTCGTAGCGAGTGAAGTTGCCGGCGACGCATATCAGCCTCGGTGCGCTCCACAAAACCTGGGCTGCGGCCGACGCCCCTAGCCGGTCGCGGACCAGGTGCCCGAACTCCGCCTTGTGGTCCACGAGCCACGACAGGTAGAAGAGCCCCTGGTTGATCACGCCGGCATCCGTCGCGCGCTTGAACTCGATGACCACCGGGGCACCGTTCCCATCAATGCCCAGGGTGTCGATCCGGCCGCCGTGGACGGGGCCCGTGCTGTACTCGCTCGCCAGGAACCGTACGCCGAGCATGGCCTCGAGGTTGGTCTCGATCAAACGCTGCACATCCGCCTCGGCCTCGGCAAGACGCGGCATGACCTCCGTCACACCGCCCTTCGTGTGGAACAGCTTCAGCCCCGGCACTTTCCCCTCCTCGGTTGCAGAAGGTCAACGCTAACGGGCGTTGATGCAGTGTGATCCCCTACGCACGACACCCGCACCTGGGCTCCCGAAGCTGGCGGCCCAGACCTTGTCATCAGCGAAACCGGTAACCGGTGCGCAGGCGCCTGCACCGCCGACCACGACGTCATTACACCTATCGCAAAAACAGAGCCGCTGGAGTGCCGCAGCCTGATGGCATGGCAGCATCCCAGCAGCTCCGCAGGGGCTCGGGCCGGGCAGACGCTCTCGGTGGAGTAGAGAGGAGGACCAGTCACCCCACCCGCGCGGCGAACGCCTCGTACGCCCGCTCGTCGAAGAGGACGAAGCGGACCTCCTCCACGCTCGTCTCCGTCCCCCGCACCGTCTCCACCGCGATGCGCGCCGCGTCCTCCATGGGCCAGCGGTAGACGCCCGTGGAGATGGCCGGGAACGCCACCGTCCTCGCGCCCAGCTCGTCCGCGACCCGCAGGGACTCCCGGTAGCAGGAGGCCAGCAGAGATTCGTCGGCGCCGGAAATCCGAAACACCGGGCCCACGGTGTGGATGACCCAGCGCGCGGGCAGCCGGCCCGCCGGGGTGGGCACCGCCTGGCCCGTGGGGAGGCCCTTGCCGTAGTGGGAGGCGCGGAGGGCGCGGCAGGCGGTGAGGATTTCGGGGCCACCCTTGCGGTGGATGGCGCCGTCGACGCCGCCGCCTCCGAGGAGGGAGGAGTTCGCCGCGTTGACGATGGCGTCGACGTGCTGCTCGGTGATGTCGCCCTGGACACAGGTGATGGTGGTCATGACACCGTATTCACCCATATTCTGCCGGTAAAGGGCACTCCTGCCTGCGGGTTTTCCCGGAGATCCCCGAGATCCGCCCGTTCGGGAAGCGGAAACCGGGCAACCTGTCACCGGCCCCTCGCCTCCTTCTGTTGTGTGCGGCCGCACCGCCACGCACAAGGTCACGAGGCGCGGGCTTCATCGACTTCATCGCGTACGGCACGCGGGGAAACGAGGGATACATGGGTGTGGGAGGAAGGGCGGCATCCCGGGCGGGGGTGGGGCGGG
>NZ_JAILXP010000286.1 GCF_020740895.1 Streptomyces sp. UNOB3_S3
TGTGTATAAGGGACAGGGCCAGGACGGCGGGGGCGGTGGACGGGTCGTCCGGGGGCAGCATCACCGTCAGGCCGCCCGCCCGCTGGACGTGTGCCGGGTACGCGGCGGGGAGGAGGGCGGCCGGGAGGTCCCAGGCCACGCCCCAGCGGGCCCGGGTGAGGTATGTGGTGACGCCGATGAGGGGCATGCCCATGGTCTTCCTTCCTCGTGCGGTCATTCTCGGGTCAGCTCCTCCTCCGCCGCCGCCAGGGCCGCGAACTCCTCCTCGGGCGCGTTCGCCACCAGCCGGTGCCGGCTGTAGAGGGCGAAGTAGCCGGCGGCGACCGCGTAGACGGCCAGGGCGATGAGCGCCGCCGTGACGTCGACCAGGAAGGTCGCCACCAGCGCCGCGCAGGCCAGGACGAAGGCCGTGGTCGAGGTGGCCACGCCGCCCGGGGTGCGGTAGGGCCGGGGCAGGGCCGGTTCGCGGCGGCGCAGGACGATGTGGGAGAGGGACATCAGCGCGTAGGAGATGGTGGCGCCGAAGACGGCCACGTTGAGCATCCGCGCCCCGTCGCCCGTGGCCGCGGCCAGGGTGAAGCCGATCGTGCCCGGGACGAGCAGGCCGAGCCAGGGGGCCTTGCGGCGGCTGGTGAGGGAGAGGACACGGGGGAGGTAGCCGGCGCGGGAGAGGGCGAAGAGCTGGCGGGAGCCGGCGTAGATGAGGGAGAAGAAGGAGGCGATCAGTCCGGCGAGGCCCGCGTAGTTGACGACCCTGGCCAGGACCCGGCCCCCGCCGTCGGCGTCCAGGGCGGTGACGAGCGGATTGCCGGCCTCCTGGAGGGCGTTCGCGCCGCCCGCGCCGGTGGCGGCCAGGAAGGTGAGCAGGGCCAGGAGCAGCAGGATGCCCATGGACGTGGCCATGGCCCTCGGCAGGGTACGGGCCGGGTCACGGGTCTCCTCGGCGGCCAGCGGTACGCCCTCGACGCCGAGGAAGAACCACATCCCGAACGGGAACGCCGCCCAGATGCCCAGCAGGCCGAACGGCAGCCAGGAGGACGAGCCGAAGGCGTGCGGGTCGGCCGGGATGTCGTTCAGCCGACCGGTGTCGAAGTCCGTGAAGGCGCCCGCCGCGAAGACGAGCAGAGCCGCCACCGCCACCCCCGTCACCAGGAAGCTGAAGCGCAGGGCCTCGCCCACGCCCCACAGGTGGATGCCTATGAAGACGACGAAGCAGCACAAGTACACCGGCCAGCTCGACGTGAGGCCGAACAGGCGCAGGGATTCCACGTAGTCGCCGATGAAGATGGAGATGGCGGCGGGAGCCAGGACGTACTCGATGAGGATGGCCGTTCCCGTGAGGAACCCGCCCCAGGGGCCCAGGGCGCGGCGCGCGAAGCCGTAGCCGCCGCCCGCCGTGGGGAGGATCGCGGCGAGCTCGGCGAGGGCGAAGACCATGCACGTGTACATCAGGCCCATCAGCGCGGCGGCGACGGCGAGCCCGCCGAATCCGCCGTGGGCGAGGCCGAAGTTCCAGCCGGAGTAGTCGCCGGAGACGACATAGGCCACGCCCAGGCCGGTGAGGAGCAGCGGGCCCGCGCTGCCCCGGCGCAGGGAGCGCTTCTCCAGATATCCGGAGGAGGAGCCCGGGGAGGAGCCGGGGGAAACCGTGCGTTCGGCCATGGGCGCTCCTGACGGCGAGGTATCAGGCAAAGGTTTCGCGCCATACCTTTGTGGTGCCGACGGCCGCCGCGCAACCCCTGTGCGTTAAACCGGGGTTACGAACCCGGGCGCCGGGCCCCCTCACGCCAGGAAGCCCCGCAGCAGCGCCGCCGTGCCGTGGCAGTGCTCCCGCATGACCTCGCGCGCCCCGTCCGCGTCCCCGTCCAGCATGGCCTCCACCAGCGCGGTGTGCTGCCGCTGGGAGTGTTCCAGGTTGCGCACCAGCAGCGGGATGCAGTCCAGCAGGTCGTTGACCGTGGCCCGCACGGCAGCGTACTGGGCGGCGAGCGTGGGGGACCCGGACAGTTCGGCCACGGTCAGGTGGAACAGGGTGTCCCGGCGGCGGTAGTCGGCCAGCGGCGCGTCGTGCGTCGCGGCCAGCACCGCCCGCAGCCGCGCCGCCCCCTCGCCGGCTCCGGCGCCGGCCGTCCCGTGCGCGGCGCACAGCCCCGCCGCGCCCACCTCCAGCACCTCGCGGAAGCGCAGCACGTCCTCGACGTCCACCCCCGCCAGCCTCCGGCGCAGTTCGTCCTCGCCGGCCGTCGCCGGGCGGGGGAGCACGAACGTGCCGCCGTAGCGGCCGCGCCGGCTCTCCACCAGGCCCTGGTCCGCCAGGACCTTCAGCACCTCGCGCAGCGTCACCCGGCTGACCCGCAGCCGCTCGGCCAACTCGCGTTCGGCCGGAAGTCGTTCGCCCTCGGCCACCAGGCCCAGCCGGATGATCTGGAGTATCTGCTCCAGCGTCTCCTCGAAGCCGTTGCCCGCGCGGACCGGCCGCAGCACCGGCGACAGCCGGCCCGTCACGCTGTCGTTCACGCTGCCGCTAGCGGTTCCGTTCACGCTTCCGTTCATGGTCCCCCTTCCCAACCAATGGTCTACGGGCCTACCTTAAGACCCCCGGACGCACCGACAGGAGGCACACCGTGGCTGACCGCACGCCCCCGCTCACGGTCGACGAGCTGCGCCGGCTCGTCGATTCCGGGGAGATCGACACCGTCGTCCTCGCCTTCACGGACATGCAGGGACGGCTCCAGGGAAAGCGGTTCGCCGCCCGGTTCTTCCTCGACGAGGTCCTGGAGCACGGCACGGAGGGCTGCAACTACCTCCTCGCCGTGGACGTCGACCTCAACACCGTCGGCGGCTACGCCATGTCGTCCTGGGAGCGAGGCTACGGCGACTTCGCCATGCGCCCGGACCTCACCACCCTGCGCCGCACCCCCTGGCACCCCGGCACCGCGCTCGTCACCGCCGACCTCGCCTGGCACGACGGCTCACCCGTCCTCGCCTCCCCGCGCCAGATCCTCCGCCGCCAGCTGGACCGGCTGGCCGAGCACGGCTGGAGCGCGCACGTGGGCACGGAGCTGGAGTTCATCGTCTTCAAGGACAGCTACGAGAACGCCTGGAACCGCGGCTACCGCGACATGACCCCCGCCAACCAGTACAACACCGACTACTCCGTCCTCGGCACCGGCCGCGTCGAGCCCCTGCTGCGCCGGATCCGCAACGAGATGGGCGCGGCCGGCATGACCGTGGAGTCCGCCAAGGGGGAGTGCAACCTCGGCCAGCACGAGATCGCCTTCCGCTACGACGAGGCGCTCACCACCTGCGACCAGCACGCCGTCTACAAGACCGGCGCCAAGGAGATCGCCGCCCAGGAGGGCATGGCGCTCACCTTCATGGCCAAGTACGACGAGCGCGAGGGCAATTCCTGCCACATCCACCTCTCGCTGCGCGACGAGGCCGGGCGGCCCGTCTTCGCGGGCGATGAGGGCCCGTACGGGATGTCGCGGATCATGCGGCACTTCCTCGCCGGACAGCTCGCCGCCCTGCGGGAGTTCACCCTCCTCTACGCGCCGAACATCAACTCCTACAAGCGCTTCCGCCCCGGCTCCTTCGCCCCCACCGCCGTCGCCTGGGGTCCCGACAACCGCACCTGCTCCCTGCGCGTCGTCGGCCACGGCCATTCGCTCCGCTTCGAGAACCGGCTGCCCGGCGGCGACGTCAACCCCTATCTGGCCGTCGCCGGCATGGTCGCCGCCGGGCTGTACGGCATAGAGCGGGAGCTGGAGCCGCCGGAGGTCTGCACCGGCAACGCCTACCGGGGCGACGCGGCGCACGTCCCCGCCACCCTGCGGGAGGCCGCGGCCCTGTGGGAGGCGAGCCCCCTGGCCAGGGCCGCGTTCGGCGACGAGGTCGTGGAGCACTACCTGAACATGGCGCGTGTCGAGCAGGACGCGTACGACACCGCCGTCACGGACTGGGAGCGGTTCCGCTCCTTCGAGCGGATGTGAGGATCCGTACAGTGCAGGAGACGCACGACATCGTGAACCCGGCGACCGAGGAACCGGTCGCCACCGTCCCGGCGGCCACGCCCGAGGACGTGGACGCGGCCGTACGACGCGCCGCCGGCGCCCAGCACCGCTGGGCCGCCCTCGCCCCCGGCGACCGGGCCCGGCAGCTGCGCCGCTTCGCCGACGCGGTCGACGCGCACCTGGAGGAACTCGCACAGCTGGAGGTCCGCGAGGCGGGCCACCCGATCGGCAACGCCCGCTGGGAGGCGGGGAACGTCCGCGACCTGCTGGAGTACGCCGCCGGGGGAGTGGAACGGCTGACCGGCGCCCAGATCCCCGTACCCGGCGGGCTCGACGTCACCTTCCACGAACCGCTCGGCGTCGTCGCCGTCATCGCCCCGTGGAACTTCCCGATGCCCATCGCCGCCTGGGGCCTGGCCCCCGCGCTGGCCGCCGGGAACGCCGTCGTCCTCAAGCCCGCCGAGACCACGCCGCTCACCGCGCTCCGCCTTGCCGCCCTCGCCCTGGAAGCGGGGCTTCCGGAAGGGCTGTTCCAGGTGCTCCCGGGCGCGGGCCCGGTGGCCGGGGACGCGCTCGTCCGGCACCCCGGCGTCGCCAAGGTCGTCTTCACCGGCTCCACCGCCGTCGGCCGGAGCATCATGGCCACCTGCGCGGAGCGGGTGAAGCGGGTGACGCTCGAACTCGGTGGCAAGAGCCCCAACATCGTCTTCGCCGACGCCGACATCGAGCGCGCCGCGGCCGCAGCCCCGGACTCCTTCCTCGACAACACCGGCCAGGACTGCTGCGCCCGAAGCCGCGTCCTCGTCCAGCGGTCCGTGTACGACCGCTTTCTGGAGCTGCTGGAACCGGCCGTGAAGTCCTTCACCGTCGGCGACCCCACCGACCCGGCCACGCGGATGGGCCCGCTGATCTCCGCCGCGCACCGCGAGCGCGTACGGTCGTACGTCCCCGAGGGCGCCCCGGCGCTCATCCGCGGCGAGGTGCCCGCCGGCAAGGGCTTCTGGTACCCCGCGACCGTCCTGGAGGCGGGCCCGGACGACCGGGTCGCCGTCGAGGAGGTCTTCGGGCCGGTCGCCGTCGTCATCCCCTTCGAGGACGAGGCCGAGGCGGTACGCCTCGCCAACGCCACCGAGTACGGGCTGTCCGGCTCGGTCTGGACCCGGGACGTCTCCCGCGCCCTGCGGGTCTCCCGGGCCGTCGCCGCCGGCAACCTCTCCGTCAACTCCCACAGCAGCGTCCGCTACTGGACCCCCTTCGGCGGCTTCAAGCGGTCCGGCCTCGGCCGGGAGCTGGGCCCGGGCGCGCTCGCCGCGTTCACCGAGACCAAGAACGTGTTCGTCGCCATCGATCCCCTTGTCGACCCCCTTGAGGAGAGCAAGTGACCGACCAGCAAGCCGTCTGCCGCCGCCTCGTCGGCCGCACCGCCGTCGTCACCGGAGCAGGCAGCGGCATCGGCCTGGCCAGCGCCCGGCGGCTCGCCTCCGAAGGCGCCCACGTCGTCTGCGCCGACATCGACGAGAACGCCGGCAAGGCCGCGGCCGACGAGGTCGGCGGGCTCTTCGTCCGGACCGACGTGACCGACCCCGGGCAGGTCGAGGCGCTCTTCCAGGCGGCGTACGAGACCTATGGGTCCGTCGACATCGCCTTCAACAACGCCGGGATCTCGCCGCCCGAGGACGACTCCATCCTCACCACCGGCCTGGAGGCCTGGAAGCGGGTCCAGGAGGTCAACCTCACCTCCGTCTACCTCTGCTGCAAGGCCGCGCTGCCCCATATGCGGCGGCAGGGCCGGGGGTCCATCATCAACACCGCCTCCTTCGTGGCCGTGATGGGCGCGGCCACCTCGCAGATCAGCTACACCGCCTCCAAGGGCGGCGTGCTGGCGATGTCCCGCGAGCTCGGGGTGCAGTTCGCCCGCGAGGGCATCCGGGTCAACGCGCTGTGCCCGGGGCCGGTGAACACCCCGCTGCTCAAGGAACTGTTCGCCAAGGACCCGGAGCGCGCGGCCCGCCGGCTGGTGCACGTGCCCGTGGGACGGTTCGCCGAGCCGGAGGAGATCGCGGCCGCCGTCGCCTTCCTGGCCAGCGACGACTCGTCCTTCGTGAACGCCGCCGAGTTCCTCGTGGACGGAGGCATCGCGGGGGCCTATGTGACCCCGTTGTAGGGTCCATGATCGAAAGCCGGGAAACCGGCCGGCCGGTCCAGGATCCGGCGCCGGCCGGCCGGTCCCCGCTTGTGTCCCCGTCCGTCACACGCACCAAAGAGAGCTCATGCGCACCACGTCCGCCATAGTCGTCGGCCTTGCCACCGCCGCCGCCCTCGCCGCCGCGCCCGTCCCCGCCGGCGCGGCCCCCGCCCACGACCGCGCCCCCCGCGCGAACTGCCCTCAGCTCGACACCAAGCTCCCGTGGTTCGGTGACAACCGCGCCAAGCTGCAGAAGATGATCGACGAGCGCGGCACCTGCTCCGGCAAGCGCGGCCCGCGCCCGGTCGCCGCGTTCGACTGGGACAACACCGTCGTCAAGAACGACATCACGGACGCGACCCTCGCCTGGGCCCTGAAGCACGACAAGATCCTGCGGCCCGCGCACTGGACGGACACCAACGCCTTCCTGACCCCCGCCGCGGACAAGGCGCTCACCAAGGCCTGCGGCACGGCCGTCCGCGTCGGCCGCCCGCTGCCCACCTCGAAGAACACCGCCTGCGCCGACGAGATCTTCGAGATCCGCGAGAAGTCGAAGACCATGGCGGGCGAGGACGCCTTCGCCGGCGACTGGAACCACCGCCGCACGGTCCCCGGCTACGCCTGGATCCCGCAGCTCTTCGCCGGCCACACCCCGGCCGCGCTCACCTCCTTCGCCCGCCAGGCCCGCGCCGAGCAGCTCGCCGCGCCCGTCGGCGCGACGCAGAAGGTCGGCACCCACACCCTCGCCGGGTACGTGCGCTACTACGACCAGCAGAAGGACCTGATCCGTACGCTCAAGGCGGCCGGTTTCGACGTCTACATCGTCTCGGCCTCCTCCGAGCCGATCGCCGAGGCCTGGTCCGACGGGGTGGGCCTCGACCGGAAGCACACCATCGGCATCCGCAATGTCACCAAGCACGGCCGGCTGACCCCTGTCATCAAGGGCTGCGGCGGTGTCGAGACCGGGCGCGGTGACGCGCTGCCGTACATGGACGGCAAGCGCTGCATGATCAACCAGGAGATCTTCAAGATCAAGGGCGCCGCCGCCTGGAAGCAGCAGGACCCGGCCCACCGCATCGCGCTCGGCGCGGGCGACGCCGACACCGACGTGACGTTCGTGAACGACGCGACCGGCGCGCACGTCGCCATCAACCGCAACAAGTCCGAGCTGATGTGCCGCGCGTTCGACGACGCCGACGGCCGCTGGGTGGCCAACCCGATGTTCATCGACCCGATGCCGCGCAAGTCCGGTGCGTACCCGTGCTCGACCACGGGCGCCACGGCCGCCGACGGCACCAAGGTGCCGGTGCGGCGCGCCGACGGCAGCGTGATCCCGGATCAGGTGGACAAGGCGGCGTTCTGACCGGCTTCTCACCGATTGAAGGAACGTTCCTTCGCGAGAATTCCGCTGCGGGGACCGGTGGCCATGTGCCACCGGTCCCCGCGGTCGTTACGGCTGGGCCGTCAGGCCGTCAGCACCCGCATCAGGTGCGGCAGCAGGCGGTCCGGGAGGCTGTCGTCCCCGCCCCGGGCGGCCTCGGTCAGCCGCAGCAGTGTCAGGCCCTCGTGGAGGGCGACCGCCAGTCGTGTCAGATCGGCGGGGTCGAGGGCGGGCGTACGGCCCGCCCGGGCCAGCAGCCGTTCCATCAGGCCCGTCAGCGCCGTGATCACGCGCTCCTCGTGCGTCGCGAGCTCCCGGGCGAGGGCCGGGTCGCGCATCGCCTGCAGCGTGAACTCCATCGACGCGAGGAACCAGCGCCTGCTCTCCTCGCCACGGGCGGCCAGGTGCTCCAGCAGGACGGCGAAGGGGTCGGCGCCCTCCGGCAGCGCCGCCAGCGCCGCGTCCACCCCGGCCACCAGCCGCTCGGCGTGGTCGTCGTAGAGCGCGAGGAACAGCTCCTCCTTGTCCCGGAAGTTCGAGTAGAAGGCCCCGCGCGTCAGCCCCGCGCCCTCGCAGATGTCGCTGATCGACGTGGCGTGGAAGCCCTTGTCGGTGAAGAGCGCCCGGGCGCTCTCCCGCAGCTTCCCGACCGTTTGCGGACGCGTTTTCGTCGGCGACTTCGGCATGAACCCTGCCCTCTTCTCCCTGGGAGGTCTACGATACATCTTGTATCGGATGCATGATGTATCCGATACAAGATGTATTCGTTTCGTCCACAGGAGGCCACCGCCATGTCCGACACGATGCTCGCCGGCCGGCTCGACCTGCGCTCGGGCCGCTTCGCCGTCGAGGAGATCCCCGTACCCGAGCCCGGCCCCGGCCAGGTCCGGATCAAGGTCGAGGCGGCCGGCATCTGCCTCTCGGACGTCCACCTCATCGACGGCAGCCTCAAGCCCGTCTTCGCCACGGCCGACAAGGTCACCCTCGGCCACGAGACCGCCGGCGTCATCGACTCCTTCGGCCCCGGCGTCCCCGAGGAGTGGACCGTGGGGCGGCGCGTCGTCCTCCAGGCGGGCGAGCGCTGCGGGAGCTGCGCCTCCTGCGTCCGCTTCACCGAGCCGTGCCTCCAGCTGCGCACCCGCGGCGTCGACTACGACGGCGGCTGGGCCGAATACGCCCTGGCCGCCCACCACACCCTGGTCGCCCTCCCCGATGACCTGCCCTTCGACCAGGCCGCGATCATCCCGGACGCCGTCTCCACCCCCTGGGCCGCCATCACCCGTACTGGACAGGTCCGCCCCGCCCGCCCCGCCGGGGTCTGGGGCGCGGGCGGCCTCGGCGCCCACGCCGTCCAGCTGCTGCGCCTCGCGGGGGCGGCACCGATCATCGCAATCGACCCGCTCCCGGCCGCCCGGCAGCGGGCGCTCGACTTCGGCGCCGACCTCGCCGTGGACGCCATGGACCCCGAGGCGCACCGGAAGATCCTCGCCGCCACCGGTGGGCACGGCCTGGACCTCGCCCTCGACATGGCCGGCGTCCCCGCCGTGCGCGAGCAGGCCGCGCGCTGCCTCGCCCTGGACGGCCGCCTGGTGCTGGTCGGCCTCCACCCGGCCCCGCTGACCATCAGCGACAGCATCGGGTTCAGCTTCAAGCAGCAGCGGATCCTCGGCCACTACGGCTCGCAGCCGGGCCATGTGAGCGAACTCGTCGAGCTCGCCCGCCTCCACCGGCTCGACCTCGGCCGGTCCATCAGCGGGACGCTCCCGCTCGCCGAGGCCGCCGCCGGGGTCGAGCGGCTCCAGAAGAAGGAGGGCGACCCGATCCGGCTGATCCTCGTGCCGTAAGGGTCGGGGTTTGTGGG
>NZ_JAILXP010000287.1 GCF_020740895.1 Streptomyces sp. UNOB3_S3
GGGTGAGGTGGGTGCCCCGGTAGACCCTGGGGAAGACGCGCAGCAGGGTCGTGCGGCGGCAGGGGCCGACGACGGTGACGTCGAAGAGGCCGTCGTCGATCCGGGCGTCCGCGCAGATGCGCATGCCGCCGCCGTAGGAGCGGCCGTTGCCGACGGCGACGAGCGTGGCCTCGATCCGCTGCTCGGGCCCGTCGTCGAGGCGCAGCCGGTACGGGATGGGGCGCAGCGTGGCGAGCTCGGCGAGGAGGGCGGCGTCGTAGCGCAGCCGGCCGGCGGGGAAGCGCATCCGGTTGCCGCGGTCGTTGACACGGGAGTCGAAGCCGGAGGCGAGGACGGTGCCGAACCAGGTGTCGCCGACCCGGCCGAGGTCGACGGGGCGGCCGCCGTCGCCCTTGAGGGAGCGGGCCGCGACGGCGGCGGCCGCGGCGGGGTCGCGGGTGGGCAGGCCGGCGGCGCGGGCGAAGTCGTTGCCGGTGCCGGCGGCGATCACGCCGAGGGGGGTGGCGGTGCCGGCGACGGCCCGCAGGGCGAGGGAGACCATGCCGTCGCCGCCGACGGCGATCAGGGCGCCGGTACCGCCCGCGACGGCCTCGCGGGCGCGGCGCAGCGCGTCGGGGGCGTCGTGGCCGAGGACGGTACGGACGGAGAAACCGGCGTCGCGCAGGACCGCGGCCGCGGGCCGGGCGGCGCGGGCGCCGCGGCCGCGGCCCGCGGCGGGGTTGACGAATAACGTGATGTCGCTGGTCACCCGGGGACACTACCGGGTGACCGGAGGTCATGAACACGGCGGGGCGGCCGCTCGGTGAGCGGCCGCCCCGCCGTGTTCGTGAACCGCCGGTTCACTCGTGCGGGATCTCGTGCGGGATCACGTCACGTCGTCGTAGCCCCGGTGGTGCCGGTCCTGCTCGGGCAGGCTCGGCATGGGCTTGGAGTCGCCGACGGGCTGCGGTTCGAGGTCGAGCGGGGACGCCTCGTCGTCGTCGAGGAGCCGGTCGGGGTTGCGGCGGTCGCGGCGCTTGTCGTTGAGGATCGCGAAGCCGACGGCGGCGAAGTACAGGATGCTGATCGGCACGGCCAGGACGCACATGCCGAACGGGTCGGTGCTCGGGGTGGCCACCGCGCCGAAGACGAAGGTGCCCATGACGACGCCGCGCCACCAGCCGGCCATGGTCCTGCCGGAGACCAGGCCGACCATGTTCGCCATCACCAGGATCAGCGGCAGCTCGAAGGCGAGGCCGAAGACCAGGATCATCCGGACGGTGAAGTCGAGGATGTCGTTGAGGCCGAGGGTGTTGGCCGCGGTCTCCGGGGTGACGCTGAGGAGCACCTTCATGCTGGTGGGCATGATCAGGTAGGCCAGGTAGGCGCCCGCGAGGAAGAGCGGGGCGGCCGTCGCCACGAAGGCGATCGTGTACTTCTTCTCGTGCTTGTGCAGGCCGGGGGCGAGGAACGCCCACAGCTGGTAGAGCCAGACCGGGGAGGAGATGGTGACGCCGGCGAGGAGGCACACCTTGACGACGGTCGTGAACGGCGAGGACAGGGTGTTGAACGTCAGGACCGCGCAGTTGCCACCATGGCTCTGGGCCAGATCGCGTCCCTCGCACTTGGGCACGGGAGTGGACAGGAAGTCCATGATCTGCTTGTTGTAGAACGCGGCGATGATCGCGACCACGACGATGGCCAGCACGGCCTTCGCCAGCCGGTTGCGCAGCTCGCGCAGGTGCTCCGCGAGCGGCATCCGCCCCTCGGGGTCCTTCTCCTTCTTGCGGGCAGACTTGAGCAACCCACGTCCCTATCTCGTGTGGCAGACGGTCGCCGACGGCGGCCGTCCCGGTCTGTCCTGGATCAGCGCTGCTGGGTCGTGCGGTCGGTCGGCTCGGCGACCGGGCGGGAGGTCACATCGCCGGGGGCGGCCTTGATCGTACGGGGCGGCTGCTCGCCGGCCGGCGGGTCGGCGGGGGCGGCGGCGGTGTCCGTGCTCTCCGCCTTCATCGCCTTGGCCTCGCTCTTGAGGATGCGGGCGGACTTGCCGAGCGAACGCGCCATGTCCGGAAGCTTCTTCGCACCGAACAGGAGGACGACGACGACAAGCAGAAGAATGAGCTCAGGCGCTCCGAGCCGTCCGAACATATGCGTTTACCTTCTCACCGAAGCGGGATATTGGCGGGACCGGCCGACCGATCGGACATATGTCCATCAGCCGTACGGCAGCGATCGTAACGCGCAGGGGTAAACGCTCGGCAATCCCCGGGCATACGTCCGGTCCCTCGCGACCCTCCGCCTCGTCCACAGGGCCACCCGGACCAGCCTACCGCCCGCCCCGTTACCGGGAGGAGGGTCAGGCCCCGGTCCGTGTCCGGTCCCGGCCCGGTCCCGTCCCGGACCCCGCTCAGTCCGTCCGCAGCGTCTGCGCGCTCTGCGCGGCGAGCGGCGCGGCGGCCCGCTCCAGGTCCTCGGCCGCCCGGGTGATGCGCCGCGAGGCCTCCGCCACCTCCCGGGCGAGCCGCCTGGTCTCGGCGAACACCCGCGCGGCGAGCACCGCGAGCACGGTGAGACCGCAGAATCCGAGGGCGATGGCGAGCATGGGCCAGAACATGGAGCGAAGCCTAACGAGGGAAGTGCGAAAAGACAGGAATGGCCGGAAAGAACCGCTTGACGTCCTACGCGGTGGTGTGCAGCCGCAGGGTGCGGACCCCGCCACCGGTGAGCAGCTCGACGATCCGCTCCCCCGCCGGCTTACGGACCGCGGAGCCGCAGTCGGGGCAGGTGAAGGAGTAGAAGGTGGTGCGGTCGCTGGCGCCGATGGCCAGCCGCAGCGCCCCGGCGGCCAGCTCGAAGCTGGCCCGGCAGTCGGGGCACGCGGCCTTGAAGACCGCGGCGACCGCGACCCCCGCGTTCCTCATCGTCCCGGCCTCCCCTGGTCGTGGTTCTCCTGCCACCGTCGGCCTCTCCCTCACTCTCCGTACGCCGCGAGCGTCGCGCGGGCGGCCTCCCGGGCGCTGCCGGCCAGCGCCTCCGGCGAGACGATCCGCCCGTCCCGGCCGAGCCGCAGCGCCAGCCGCCGCAGCGAGGCGGGGTCGGGGGTGCGCAGTGTGATCCGCAGGCCGCCCTCGGGCAGCTCCTCGGCACTGTCGTGGGGGTAGTACTCGGCCACCCAGCGACCACCCGGGCCCACCTCGATGACGACCTCGGGGTCCTCGGCGGCGGGCTGGACCAGCCCCTCGGACAGGTCCCGCAGCTCCACCGGCGGCGGGTCCGAGGCCTCGTCCAGCAGCCGGATCTCGGCCACCCGGTCGAGCCGGAAGGTGCGCCGGGCCTCGGAGAGCCGGCACCACGCCTCCATATAGGTGTGGCCCACGGCGAACAGCCGGATGGGGTCGACCTCGCGCTCGGTCAGCTCGTCGCGCGCGGGCGAGTAGTAGCGCAGCCAGACCCGGCGGCGCTCGGAGATGGCCCGGTCGATCTCGGCGAAGACCCCGCCCTCGGACTCGAAGGTCACCGAGAGCCGGGAGCTGGCGCCCGCCGCCTCCCCGGCCGCGCCCTCGATCTTCGCGGTGGCGCGGACCAGCGCCTGCCGGTCGCTCTCGCGCAGCCCGGGCAGGGTCGCCACGGCGCGCGCGGCGACCAGCAGGGCGGTGGCCTCGTCGGCGGCCAGCCGCAGCGGCTCGCCGGCGGAAGTGCCCGAGGCGTCGGGGTTGTGCCACCAGATGCGGTCACCGTCGGTGTCGATGTCCAGCAGGTCACCGCCCCGGAAGCTGGTGCCGCACATGGGCAGCACGTCCAGGTCGCCGATCAGCTCGTCCTCGGTGATGCCGAAGGCCCGGGCCACATCGGCGACGCGGGCGCCGGGGCGCTCCCGCAGATAGGTGACCAGCGACAGCATCCGCCGGGTCTGGTCAATGGCGTTTCCGGCCATCAGAAGTCGGTCCCGTTCCTCTCAGCCCTTGGCCACGGCACGCAGCCGGTCGATCACATCGGCCCGCAGCTCGGCGGGCTCCAGCACCAGGACGTCGGCGCCGAACTCCACCAGCCACGCGTCCAGACCGTGGCCGTAGGGGATCTCCAGCTCGTCCCAGCCGTCGCCCAGGTCATGGGTGGCGACCGCCCGGGCGCGCAACGGATAGCCATGGCCGGCGCGCACCTTGATCCTGGCCGTTCCGGTGGCCGTCTCGCCCGCCCAGCTCTCGACGGTCGTGCGCACCGTGACGTGGTCGGGGACGGGCGCGGTGTACGGCAGCGCCCGGGAACGGACCTTCCCGGTGATCCGGGAGAGCCGGAAGACCCGCTCGGCACCGCGGTCGCGGTCCCAGCCCACCAGGTACCAGTGGCCGCGCCAGCACTCCAGCGCCCAGGGCTCGACCTTGCGCTGCTCGGGGCGGGCGGCGTTCGCCTTGCGGTAGTCGAAGACGACGACGCGGCGGTCGCGCGCGGCGAGCATCAGCGGCTCGAAGGCCGCCTCGTGCACGGGGATGCGCGTCTCCAGCGCGCTCTGCCCCTCGTACAGGTCCTCCGCCAGCGGCATCCCGGCGGCGCGCAGCTTCTGGAGCGCGCCGCTGGCGGCGCCCGCGAGCCGGGCCTGCTGCCAGACCTTGGCGGCGAGCCCCAGGGCAGCGGCTTCCTCGATGTCGAGGGTGATCGGAGGGAGACGGTTGCTGTCGCGGCGGGCGAGATAGCCGGTCTCGCCGTCGACGCCCTCGACGGTCTCGATGATCAGGCCGAGCTCGCGCAGGTCTTCCTTGTCCCGCTCGAACATCCGGTTGAAGGCGTCGTCCTTCGGGGATTCACCGGAATCGGAAGCACCGGACGAAGCCGAACCGGCTTCGATGTACGCCTCGATCGAACCCCGCAACTCCCCCTTGGTCAGCGGCCGGCGTGTCCCCAGCAGGCACAGCGCCAGACTCATCAGCCGCTCGGCCTTGGCAATCGCCATCGACGCCCTCTCTACTTGTGCTCTCAACCGTTGACCGTACCGCTCACGGGTCGAACGACAAAAGCCGAGGGCCCGTGCCAGGCGGCACGGGCCCTCGGCCTTCGTTCGCTTAGGTCTCAGACGCCCATCAGGTCGCAAACGAAGATCAGCGTCTCACCCGGGGCGATCAGGCCACCACCGGCGCCGCGCTCGCCGTAGGCGAGGTGCGCCGGGATGGTCAGCCGGCGGCGGCCGCCGACCTTCATGCCCTCGATGCCCTTGTCCCAGCCCTCGATGACCTGGCGGGCGCCCAGCTTGAACTCCAGCGCGCTGCCGCGGTTCCAGCTGGCGTCGAACTCCTCGCCCGTGGAGAAGGCCACGCCCACGTAGTGGACCTTGACGAAGTCGCCGGCCTTGGCCACGGCGCCGTCGCCCTCCCAGATGTCGACGATCTCCAGGTCGGCCGGCGGCTGACCCTCGGGGAAGTCGATCTCGGGCTTCTCGATGTTCACGAAAGTTCTCCTACGAAAGATGCTGTGGACAACCGTGCAATTCTGGCAGACCCCCCGCCGGGGTCAGACCTTGCCCACGATGTCGACGACGAAGACCAGCGTGTTCTTGTCCAGACCGCTCTGCGCCTGGCCCTCGTAGCCCAGCTTCGGCGGGATCACCAGCTCGACCCGGTCCCCCACGTGCTTGCCGACCAGGCCCTTGTCCCAGCCCTGGACGACCGAGCCGGTGCCGATCTGGAAGGCCGTGGCACCCGCGTGGTCCCAGGAGGAGTCGAACTTCTTGCCGTCCTCCCACTTCACGCCGGTGTACTGGGCGATCAGACCGTCCCCGGCCTTGATCTCCGGGCCGGTGCCCTTGATGAGCACCTGCTCCTTGAGGTCCGTCGGCGGCTTGGTGTCCTTGGGGATGGTGATCTCGGCGGCCTTCTGGGAGACGTACTTGACCTCAGGCATGCCCTCCTCGGGCTTGGCCTGGTCGCCCTTGGCCTCGCTCTTGGCATCGACCTTCTGGGCACCGACGACGTCGATGACCCACACCAGGCCGTCCTCGGGCTTGACGCCCGCCTGCGGGTTCAGCTGGTCGCCGATGAGTGCCTTGGCGGTGCCCTCGACCTCGATCCGGGAACCGGCCTTCTGGCCGATCACGGCGTCGAGGACCTTCGCGGGCATCTCCTGGCTGGGCTGGCCCAGCTGCTGCACCAGCTGCCGGCGCGGGGCGCCCGGCGTGGCCCCCTCCTGCTCCTGCGGGGTCCAGGTGCCGCCCAGCGGCTTGTTGTCCTTCATCGTCTGCCCGGCGAAGTCCAGACGGACGAACGAGCCCTTCTCCGCCTTCTCGCCCGAGCCCTCGGTCAGGGTCTTGACGACCAGCTTGTCCGCGGGCTTGGCGTCCTTCGGCACGGAGATCTCGGGCTTCTCCCCGAACTTCCCCTTCACCGTCACCTTGGCGTCGGAGGACTTGCCGTCCCCGGACCCGCACGCCGCGGCGGTCAGCAGCAGGACGGGCACGGTCAACGCCGCGGCGAGGCGACGCGCGTTCTTCGTGTGGTTCATGAAGTCCAACTCGGCTGTAGGGGTCGCTGGGCAGTGTGCGCCACTCTACGGCCTGTCTCCCGCCGATCAACCCCGTCCGACACGGATGTGCGCCGGGTCCGCTGGACCCGGCGCACATCCGTGCCCCTCATGCCCCCGAATCGCGCTCACATTCCCGCGATCAGCTTCTCCACCCGGTCGTCGACCGACCGGAAGGGGTCCTTGCACAACACCGTCCGCTGCGCCTGGTCGTTGAGCTTCAGATGGACCCAGTCGACGGTGAAGTCACGGCGCTGTTCCTGGGCGCGGCGGATGAAATCGCCGCGCAGCCGGGCCCGGGTCGTCTGCGGGGGCACCGACTTCCCCTCGAAGATCTTGATGTCATTGCACACCCGGGCCGCCTGGCCGCGCTTCTCCAGCAGGTAGTACAGCCCCCGGCGGCGGTGGATGTCGTGATAGGCGAGATCTATCTGGGCGATCCTGGGGTGGGACATGGTGATGTTGTTCTTGGCCCGGTACCGCTCGATGAGCTGGTACTTCATCACCCAGTCGATCTCCGTGGAGATCAGGTCCAGATTCTCGTCCCGGATGGCCTCCAGCGAGCGGCCCCACAGCTCCAGGACCCGCTCGACCGTGCCCGTCCGGATGCCGCGGCGCTCGCAGAAGTCCACGGCCTTCTCGTAGTACTCCTGCTGGACCTCCAGGGCGGAGGCCTCCCGGCCGCTGGCCAGGCGCACCTTGCGTCTGCCGGTGATGTCGTGGCTGACCTCGCGGATGGCCCGGATGGGGTTCTCCAGGGTGAGGTCGCGCATGACCGTACCGGCCTCGATCATGCGCAGGACGAGGTCGGTGGCGCCGACCTTCAGCAGCATGGTCGTCTCGGACATGTTGGAGTCGCCGACGATGACGTGGAGCCTGCGGTAGCGCTCGGCGTCGGCATGGGGCTCGTCCCGCGTGTTGATGATCGGGCGCGAGCGTGTGGTGGCGGAGCTGACGCCCTCCCAGATGTGCTCGGCCCGCTGGCTGACGCAGTAGACCGCGCCGCGCGGGGTCTGGAGGACCTTCCCCGCGCCGCAGATCAGCTGCCGGGTCACGAGGAAGGGGATGAGGATGTCCGCGAGACGCGAGAACTCCCCGTGCCGCGCGACGAGATAGTTCTCGTGGCAGCCGTAGGAGTTCCCGGCGGAGTCGGTGTTGTTCTTGAAGAGGTAGACGTCGCCCGCGATTCCCTCCTCGTGCAGGCGGCGCTCGGCGTCGACCAGCAGACCTTCGAGAATGCGCTCCCCCGCCTTGTCGTGGGTGACCAGCTCGGTCACGCTGTCGCACTCCGGAGTGGCGTACTCCGGGTGCGATCCCACATCCAGGTAGAGACGGGCGCCATTGCGCAGGAAGACATTGCTGCTGCGGCCCCAGGAAACGACACGGCGGAAGAGGTACCGCGCCACTTCGTCAGGGGACAGCCGGCGCTGTCCTCTGAAGGTGCACGTGACGCCGTACTCGTTCTCCAGCCCGAAAATGCGGCGGTCCATGCCTGAACATTACGCCTGATGCCCTGCGCTGAAACCGGGTTCGACCGCACCGTTCCGATCATTTTCCGACCGGGCCACGACGGTGGACACCTTCTCGGGGGCCCGCAGGGACGCCCGGAAGGCGACGATCACCAGCAGGGCCGCGACACCGCTGCCCACCGCGACGAGGAATCCCGCACGGGCACCGCCGGACTGCACCGCCGGCCCCACGAAGGCCGTACCGATCGCCGCGCCGACGCCGAAGGACGTCACCAGCCAGGAGAACGCCTCGGTCACCGTGCCCCGCGGCGCGTGCCGGTCCACGACCACGAAGGCGGTGGCCAGACACGGCGCCAGGAACAGGCCCGCCACCCCGGCGAGGACCGTCATCGCCACCGCGCCCGGCACCAGCAGCAGCGGCACGTAGAGGAGCGCCAGCCCGCCGACGAGCACCCGCAGGCGCTGCTCCGGAGTGCCGGGCCACTGCCGGGCACCATGGACGGAACCACCGATCAGAGCGCCGATGCCCAGGGCCGACAGCAGCCAGCCGGCCACGTTGCCGCCACCGTGCGCGTCGCCGTAGGCGACCGCGGCGACGGCTATGGAGCCCAGCGCGGAACCTATGCAGAAGAAGGTGCCCAGCAGCACCAGCAGCCCCCGGGAGCGGAGCGCCCCCAGCCAGTGCGCCTCACGGGGCTCGCTGCGCCACGTGCGGGAGGGCGGCGAGGTGACGACCGCGAGGGCGCCGATGACGCCCATCAGGTGGAGGGCGTTCAGCGCGGCGGCCTCGGACCAGATCGCGACGATCCGGGTGACGATCAGCGGGCCGACCACGTAGATCAGCTCCTGCGCTATCGCGTCCAGGGAGTACGCGGCGTGGAGGTCGTCCTCGTTCTTCAGGACCGAGGGCCACAGGGCCCGCAGCCCGCCCTCGAGCGGCGGCGCGAAGAAACCGGCCACGATCATGGCCGCGTAGGACAGCGGCACCGGGTCCAGGCCGACGACGGTGAAGGCCGCCATGCCCAGCGCGGTCATCAGGGCCGAGGGCAGGATGACACGGGGCTGGCCGTAGAGGTCGACGGCCCGGCCGAGCAGCGGCTGGCCGACGGCGTTGGCCACGCCGTAGACCGCGGAGAGGGCGCCGGCGAGGGTGTAGCTGCCGCCCTCGGCGCGGACGAAGAGGACGATTGCCAGCGCGGCCGTGGCGTTGGGGAGCCGGCCCACCAGGGTGCCGGTCAGCAGTCGCGCCGCGTGCCGTGTCTTGAGCATGTCGACGTAACCGCCGCCCGCCGCCGCCATTGTCCGCCTCTTATCCTTGGCCGATCCTTGGCCGATAGTTTTTGACCGAGCGATCCCGGTTTTACGTATAACTAGAAGAGTTATACGTACCATGATCGGAGCTCGTGGGTCCAACCTGCGTGGTGACGGCGGCAGCGGAGAGGGGCGC
>NZ_JAILXP010000288.1 GCF_020740895.1 Streptomyces sp. UNOB3_S3
GCTCAGCCCGGCCGCGCCACCGCCCTGACGTCCGGCCTCACCGTGGACGTCGCCGTCGTCGGCGGTGGCGCGGCCGGGCTGAGCACCGCGTGGGAGCTGATCGAGGCCGGGCGCTCGGTCGTCGTGCTGGAGGCCGGGCGCCTCGCCACCGGGAGCGCCGGCCGCGCCACCGCCCAGGTGACCGCGCTCCACCCCCTCGGCTACGCCGGGCTGGCCCGGACGCGGGGCGCCGAGGCCGCGCGGCTGTGCGCCCGTTCCCTGGCCGAGGCGGTCGACCGGGTCGGCGACATCGCGACGGCGCTGCGCGCCCACTGCGACCTGGAGCGGCTCCCGGCCCACGCCTACACCACCGGCACGACCGGCCACGAGGACCTGCGGGCGGAGGCCGAGGCGGCCCGCGCGGCGGGCCTCGCCGCCTCCTACACCACGGACACCGGACTGCCCTTCACGGTCACCGGCGCCGTGCGCGTCGAGGACCAGGCACAGCTCCACCCCCGCCGCTATCTGCTCGCCCTCGCCCACGACATCCTGGCCCGCGGCGGCCGCCTCCACGAGAACACCCGGGTGACCGGGCTGAAGGAGGGCACACCCTGCCGGGTGACGACCGAGCACGGCGCCGTCGTCACCGCGGCGGACGTGATCGTCGCCACCCACCACCCCGTCCTCGACCGCTTCCTGCTCTCGCCCCGCCTCTCGTCGCGCCGCGAACTCGTGGTGGCCGCCACACTGCCCGCCGGGGACGACCCCGGCGGCATGTACGTCACCGGGGAGGACGGCGGCCGGTCGGTGCGCACCGCCCCGTACGACGGGGAGCGACGGCTGCTGATCGTCACGGGCGAGGGCTCCGCCCCCGGGGAGCCGGACGTGGCCCGGCGGTTCGACCGGCTCGTCCACTGGACCGCGGAGCGCTTCCCGAACGCCCGGATCCTCCACCACTGGACGGCCCAGGACCACGCGTCCGCCGACGGGGTGCCGTTCGTCGGACCCCGCCGCCCCGGCTCCGCGCACGCCTACGTCGCCACGGGGTTCGGCGGCTGGGGCCTGAGCGGCGCCGTCATGGCCGGCCGGCTGCTGACGGAGCTCGTCGTCGGACGGACGATCCCCTCGTGGGCCGGCCTGTACGACCCGTGGCGACCGGGCCGCGTGGCGCGCGGAGCACCCGCCGCGCTCAGGAACCAGATGGCCTTCGGGCGCCGCTTCCTGACGGACCGGCTGCGCTCCGGGCACCCGGCCGCGGAGGCGGACGTGCCGCCCGGCGGCGGGGCCGTCGTCCGCGTCGGCGGCCGGCGGTGCGCGGTCCACCGGCAGGAGGACGGCACCGTGCGCGCCGTCTCCGCCCGCTGCACCCACCTGGGCTGCCTGGTGGCGTTCAACGCCGTCGAACGGACCTGGGAGTGCCCCTGCCACGGCTCCCGCTTCGCACCCGACGGGACCGTCCTCGACGGCCCCGCGACCCGGCCCCTGGAGGCCCGGGAGATCCACGACGCCGGCGACCGGTGACCCGGTGGCATGGCCGGGCCGCCGGCCGGTTCACAGCGCCGCGAGCTCGCGCTCCAGGTCGTCCAGGCCCAGGGAACCCAGCGCGAGCGCCTTCATGTGCCACTCCTTGAGGGAGAACGCGGCACCGTGCCGGGCGCGCGCGGCCGCCCGGCCCCGCAGCCAGGCGCGCTCGCCCAGCTTGTAGCCGATGGCCTGCCCCGGCCTGCCCAGATAGCGGGTGATCTCGCTGTCGAGGTAGTCGGCGGAGCGGCCCGAGTGGCGGCCGAGGAACTCCCGCGCCAGGCCCGGCGTCCAGCGCTCCCCGGGGTGGAACGGCGAGTGACGGGGGATCTCCAGCCCCAGGTGCGTGCCGATGTCGATGACGACGCGGACGGCGCGCATCATCTGGGCGTCGAGATGACCGAGCCGGCGCGCCGGGTCCGTGAGGAAACCCAGCTCGTCCATGAGCCGCTCCGCGTACAGCGCCCACCCCTCGACGGTGGCACCGACCTTGCCCACCTTCGTCTGGTACCGGGACAGGCTCCCGGCGGCCAGCGTCCACTGGGCCAGCTGGAGGTGATGCCCCGGCACCCCCTCGTGGTACCACGTCGACACCAGGCCGTGGACGGGGAACCGGGTCCGGCCCAGCGTCGGCAGCCAGGTGCGCCCCGGGCGGGAGAAGTCCAGCGCGGGCTGGGTGTAGTACGGCGCGGCGGCACCACCCGGGGGCGCGATGCGCGACTCCACGCGCTTGACCTGCTCGGCCAGTTCGAAGTGGGTGCCGTCCAGCGCCGCGATCGCCTCGCCCATCAGCTCCTGGAGCCACCCCCGGACCTCCTCGACGCCCTCGACGGCCTGCCCGTGCCGGTCCAGCCAGGACATCGCCTCCCACGGCGAAGCGGCCCCGGGCAGCACCTTCTCCGCCTCGGCGCGCATCTCCTCCCGCAGCCGGTGGAATTCGTCCCAGCCGTACGCGTAGGCCTCGTCGAGGTCGAGGCGGGTCCCGTTCCAGACGCGGGCGGCCCGTACGTACCGCTCGGGGCCCACCACGTCCGGGGCGCCGGCGACCGCGGCGGCGTAGCGGTCCCGGAACCAGTCCCGCGTCTCCGCGGCGGCCGCCGTCGCCACCTCCGCGGCCGCCGCCAGCTCGCCCCGCAGGGACTCGGGGCCGTCGGCGGTGAACACGGCGAACCCCCCGATGGCCAGCCACTCCGTCAGCTGGGCCACGGTGGCGGCCACTTGCCGGGGCCCCGCGGGCAACCCCCGTCGCGCACCCTCGGCGAGCGAGGCGCGGTACCCCTCCAGCGCGCCGGGCACCGCCCGCAGCCGCTGGGCGAGGGCGGCCCAGTCGTCCTCGGTGTTCGTCGGCATGAGGGCGAAGATCTTGCGGACGCGGTGCAGCGGTGAGGAGATGTTGTCGACCCGGCGCAGTTCCTCACCCGCCTCGTACTCGTCGAGCCCGGCGGTCAGCCGCTCGCGCAGGAGCCCCGCGCAGCGCCGCTCCACGCCCCCGTCCCCGCCCGGGAGCGCCTCGGCGGCGGAGAGCCGCGTCAGGGTGGTGCGGGCGAGGGCGGCCATGGCGTCGTGCCCGTCGGGGGAGAGGTCCGGCAGCCGTCCCGAACTCAGCGGGTCGCCCATGAACGTTCCCACGATCGGGTCGAGCCGGATGAGGGCGTCGACGTACGCGTCGGCGACCTGCCGGGGAAGCGGTGTGTCCATGGCTGCGTCGGTCATACCGGCTCCCTGAGTCACCCGGCGGCGCGCCTCGCCGCTCGCCTCTCACCCTGCCCAGCCGTCAGGCCGGTGACGCGCGGGCACCGGCGTACGGCGTGGATTCCCGCCAGGTGCCTCCGGGTGCCCGACGGGCGCGGCGCGGCGCCGGAGCCCGGGGGCTCCGGCGCCGGCGGCCTCATCGGTCAGACCCCCGCCACGACGTCCTCACCGGCCGCACCGGGTACGGCTTCCGGGGCGGCGGCGCCGGCGGTGCCGGGGGCCGTGTAGAACACCGACTTCTGCTGCCGTTCGCGCTCCACGTCCCCCGTCGAGACGAGGGACTCCAGTGCGTTGCGCACCACCTGGGTGCTGGCGGCGCGCCCGGGGTGGGCCTCCTCCAGCTCCTTGGTGACCTCGCCGGCCGTGCGCGGCTCGTGGTGCCGGGCGAGCAGCTCCAGGACCAGCTCCCGGCGCGTGGGGCCGGTCCTCCTGCCGTTCTCCGCCGCCTTCTCCGCCGCCTTCGCCTCCGGCTTCTCCGCCGGTTCGGCGGTGGTCCCGGCCCGTGCCGCCTTCGCCTTGCGGGCGCGCTGACCGGCGGCGGCCTTCTTCGCCCGGCGCGGCCGGGGCACGGCCTGCGGAGCGGCTTCCGGCGCCGGGGTGTCGCCCTCGGCGCTCCCGGTGCTCTCCGCGCCCTCGGCCGACGCCTCGGCCGGGGTGTCCGCCGGGGCTTCGGCCGGGGCGTCGGGCGAGGGCGCGGCCCCGGCGGGCCGCTCGTCCCGCGCCGTGGCGGGGGCCGTGGTGACCGTGCCCCGCATCGTGGACAGCCACGCGGCCTCGGTCTCCAACCGCTCCAGGCGCGACCGCAGTTCCGCGATCTTCGAGCGGATCGCCTCCCGCTCCTTGGTGTTGTTCTCCAGGTCGGCGGCGAACCGTGCCGCGTACCGCTCCTGGATGTTGGTGTCGCCGGATTCGTCGGTCACGGCAGCTCGCTCTCCTCGTAGCCGGTGTTGGTGCGGGATGTTACCCAGCCCGACCGGCCCGCGAGCGGGGTTGACCGAGGTACACCCGCTTTTTCGGCACGATGGTGTCACCCTTGACGGTTCTTCACCATGGCGCCCGCCCGTCTCAGGGCCGGTGGGCGTCGGAGCGCGGTCGTTCCAGGGTGAAGGTGTCGACCGGGGTGAGGTCGCCGTGGGGTCCGCCGAAGGTGTAGTACGTGACCCGGATGCGGGTCCGGCCCTCGCGGCGGTCGCCCGGGTCGACGTCGAAGGCGGCGAACCCGTGGGTGTACTTGCGGTCCTGGACCGCGGCCCAGGGAGCGTCCTCGGTGAGGTAGACCGGCTGCTTGTGGCCGGAGGGCGTCGTCCCGTCCTTCAGGCCCGTGAGGACCCGGGCGTGCGGGGTGTCGAACATGTCGTCCTGTGTGGTGGCGATGTTCCCGCCCGCGCCGATGATCATGTGGACGGTGCCCCTGCTGGTGTCGATCACGTCGGTACGGGTCGACACGGGGACGGGGGTGCGGGCGTCGTTCGGGAGCGTGCCGCGCACGGGGTGCGAGCGCTCGTAGTGGTGCTCGTGACCGCAGACGACCAGGTCGACGCCGTACTGGTCGAACAGCGGGCCCCACGCCTCGCGGATCCCCAGGTCGCTGCCCGCCGAACGGGTGCTGGAGATCATCGGCTGGTGCATGCACACCACGATCCAGTCGACGCCCCGGTCGGCGCGCGCCGCCTTCAACTCGCGCTCCAGCCAGCGGCGCTGGGCGCCCCCGGAGTAGCCGTGGATGTAGGTGTCGCCGCCGTCCTGGAGCGCGACGTCGTCGTTGGCGAGGCTGATGAAGCGCACCGCGCCGACGGTGAAGGCGTACCACATGCCCCGGGTCTCCTCGTCCGAGGCGGCGGACGAGCCCGGCAGCGCGAAGTACGTCTGGTAGCCGGCGGCGCCGATGGGCCCGTTGCCCTTCTCGTTCTCGTGGTTGCCCGCGCATGGCATCCAGGGGCGCAGCCGGGTGGAACGGCTGTTGTTGATGAACCAGTCCGCCCACGTCGCCGGCCGGCTCGTGCCCCACGCGCCCGCGACGGCCGCGTAGCAGAGGTCGCCGTTGACCAGGTTGAACAGCGGGGCGACCCGCTCCACGGCGGAGACGATGTCCGCGGACGCGGGTGAGCCGACCTGGCTGCTGCTGTACAGCGGGAAGCGGTTGACGGGGGAGGGGACGCCGTCCGGGAGATGGATGACCCGGCGCAGGTTGGGGGTGGCCTGGTCGCCGAAGCTGGTGAAGGTGAAGGCGGTGCGGCCGCGCGGCGCGGTGGTGAAGGAGCCGGTCTCCGGGGTCGCGCCGTCGTGGCCGGCCGAGTAGAGGTAAGTGGTCGCCGGGCGGAGGCCGGTGAGCCGGGCGTGGTGGACGTACACCTCCTCCTTCGACAGCCCGTCGCGGTACGTCCTCGTCTCGGCGTCGGCCACCCGGCCGTGCCCGCCGTCGGGCGAACCGAGCCGCACCCGTGGCCGGCGCACGGACTGCGGGGTGATCCAGGAGACGGTCATCTCGGTGGCGGGATCGGTGCCGAACTGCAGGTGCACCCCCAGCACGCCGGGCGCCCCCAGCCGGTGCGGCCGGGACTGCAACAGCGGGCCGGCGGACGGCTGTCCGGCGGAGGCCGTCGCGGCGGCCTCCGCCGGGGGCGGCGCGGCGGCGGCCTCCCCGGCGGTGCCGACCACCGAGGCCGCCGCCGCGGCGGAGGAACCCTTGAGCACGGATCTGCGACTGACCGCCATGGAACGCCCTTTTCCGGTGGGGAGGTTGTGGGAGAAGGGCACTGTAGGCGATCGGCACCGGACCGAACCGTGACCGTGATCACGACAAAACGGGGAATGTACCCGTCCGTTGTCAGGACTTGACGGGCGCCTGCTCGCGCAGCAGCCCGACGAAGGCACGCATCCACGCCGGGTGGTCGGGCCAGGCCCGGGCGGAGACGAGGTTGCCGTCCACCACCGCCTCCGCGTCCACGAACGTGCCGCCCGCCAGCCGCACCTCGGGCGCGCAGGCCGGATACGCGGCCGTGCGACGCCCGTCGAGCACCCCGGCCGCCGCCAGGGCCAGCGCGCCGTGGCAGATCTGCGCGACGGGCTTGGCGACGGTGAAGAAGTGCCGCACGATCCGCAGGAAGTCCTCGTCCAGCCGCAGGTACTCGGGCGCGCGCCCACCGGGGATCACCAGGGCCGCGTAGTCGTCCGGGGCCACGTCCGCGAACGCGACGTCGGCGCTCCAGGAGTGCCCGGGCTTCTCGGTGTAGGTGTCGAAGCCCTCCGCGAAGTCGTGCACCACGAACTGGAGCTTCTTCACGGACGGCGCGGCGATGTCCACCTCGTACCCCTCCTCCAGCAGCCGCTGATAGGGGTAGAGGACCTCCAGGTCCTCCGCGGCGTCGCCGGTGACGATCAGGACCTTGGGCATGGGGTGCTCCTTCGGCTCGGTACCGCTGTGACAGCCGGGTATCCCTACCCGGCCGCCGCGGCGGGGACGCCCGGACACCGGCGACGGCTCGCGGGCGCGATCGGTTCACCCCGGTCCGCTCAGCGGAACGGCCGTCGCCGGGCGCCGCCGCCGCGGCTACGGTGAACCCCGTCCACACGCCCTCACGGGACGGGAGTGCGCGGTGAAGGAAAACAGCGGCGGCCCCACGGACATCATCTGGGAGATCACCTACGCGTGTCCCCTGAGATGTTCGCACTGCTACTCGGAGTCCGGCAGACGGCCGTCCCGGCACCTCAAGGGCGAGCGGCTCCTGGAGCTGACCGACGCCCTGATCGCCCTGCGCCCCCGCAACGTCGTCCTGGCGGGCGGCGAACCCCTCGTGGTGAAGGGCGTCCTCGACGTCGCCCGGCGCTTCACCGACGCCGGTGTGCGGACCGCCCTCTACACCAGCGGGTGGAACATCGACCGGGCGAAGGCCGAAGCGATCCTGACGACCTTTCCGCGCACCGCCGTGAGCCTCGACGGCACCACGGCCGAGGTCCACAACCGCATCAGGGGCCGCGACCGCTCCTTCGACCGGGCCATGAACGCGCTGCGCTTCCTGGACGAGGCCTCCCGCGAGCTCACCGCCCGGGACGTCGCCCACGGCACGTTCGGCATCGACTGCTCCGTCATGCGCAGCAACCTCGGCCAGCTCGACGAGTTCTGTGCCCGGATAGCCCCGCTCTTCCCCGCGATGCGCACCCTCGTCTTCGGCCTGACCGTGCCCGGCGGGCTCGCCAGCCGGGAGGAGTTCGCCGAACACGAACTCCTCGACGACGAGCAGGTCGCCCGGCTGACCGGCCGGGAGCGCACCCGGCAGCTGCGCTCCCTCGCCCCGGCCGGGCTGAGCGTCATGGTCGACGACAACATGCGGCTGCTCATGCGCCCCGACGACATCGCCGCCAACGGCGTCCCGCCCGTCCTGCAGGTGGAACCGGACGGCGACGTCCGCGCCATGTCGTCCTACCTGGGCACCGTCGCCAACGTGCTGCGCGACGCCCCGGAGACCATCTGGGAGCGCGTGGCGGCCCGGTGCGCCGACCCCTTCGTCGTCGAGACGCTCGGCGGCGTACGGACCATGGGGGAGTGGGCGGCGGCTGCCCGCCGCCTGGACCTGCGCTTCGGCAGCGCGGCCGACCGGGCCAGGATCGCCGCCCGGACCGCGACCGACCTGCTGCCCGCCCCCTCCCCGGCCCGGTCCTGAGCGCCGGCGCCGGCGGAGGACCCGACGATGGCGCACACGACGACGGGCACGGGTGAACCACCCACCGGAGTCCCCACGACCCGCCTCCCGGCACACCCGCCCGGCGCCCCGGGGACACCGGAGCGCGCCGGGAACGCGCTCCAGGACCGCGTCCGGTCCGTCCTCGCCGCCCACCGGCTCGACGACTGGCACCTGAGCACCGGAGCCTTCTGGTGCTCCGTCGCACCACCCGGGGGAACCACCCGCGTCCAGGGCTGGAAACTCCACCTCTCCGCCACCCCGCTGTCCGCCGGGACGGTCCTGGCCCGGGCGGCCGAGGTACTGGCCCGCCACCGCTGCGCGTACAAGTTCGCCGCCACACCCGCCCGGGTGGCGGAGCTGTGCTCCCGCGCCGCCGACCGCGCGGGCGGCGGCAAGTTCCTCACCGCCTACCCCGAGGACGACGGGCCCCGCCTGCGCGCCCTGGCCGCCGAACTGCACGACGCCACCCGGGGACTGGCCGGGCCCGGCATCCTCTCCGACCGCCCCTACCGCCCCGGCAGCCTCGTGCACTACCGCTACGGCGCCCACCGCGGGGTGACCGCCCTCGCCGACGACGCCACCCGCGCCGCCATGCTCAGGGCCCCCGACGGCTCACTGCGCCGGGACCGGCGCACCGCGTGGTTCGCCCCGCCCGACTGGGCACCCCGTGACCCCTTCACCGGGCCCGCCGAGGCCGGCGGCCCCACCACGCCCCGGCCCGTCCTCCTCGACGACCGCTACGTCGTCGAGGAGGTCATCCGGCACGCCTTCACCGGCGGGGTCTACCGCGCCACCGACCGGCACACCGGCACGACCGTCGTCGTCAAACAGGCCCGCCCCCACACGGACGCCACCCTCGCCGGGCGCGACATCCGCGACACACGGCGCCACGAGTACGCGATGCTGACGGAGTTCGCCGCCAGTGGCCTCACACCCCGCCCGGTCGCCCTCTTCGAGCAGCAAGGGGACCTCTTCCTCGTCCTGGAGGACCTCGCGGGCGTCACCCTCCGCCACTGGGTCGCGGACCGGCTCACCACCGGCGACGACGCGTGGGGCCTGCCGTACGACCTCGCCGTACGCCTGGCCCTCCAGCTGGTGGACCTCGTCGCCCACGTGCACGGCAAGGGCCATGTGCTCCGCGACCTCAACCCGGGCAACCTCCTGGTCACCGGGGACGACGAACTCCGCCTCATCGACCTGGAACTCCTCGTCCGCCACCGGGAACCCATCACCCGGGCCCACACCCCCGGCTACGCCGCCCCCGAGCAGCGCACCGCCCCGCCTGGCGCCGTCAGCTCCTTCGCCTCCGACCGCTACAGCCTCGGCGCCACCCTCCTCCACCTCGTCACCGGAGCGGAACCGCTGCTGGCCCCCGACGAACCGCCGGCGCGCACGGACCACCAGCGACTGGGGGAGTGGCTCGCCCACCTGGGCCGGGACAACCCCACGGCCCGCCGCCTCGCC
>NZ_JAILXP010000289.1 GCF_020740895.1 Streptomyces sp. UNOB3_S3
CTACGGCGCGGCCCCCCACCCCCGCGCGGGCACACCCGTGCCCGAACGCGACGCGTGGGAGCTGGCCCTGCTGGACGCCGCGCTGGCCGCCGGCGTGCCGCTCCTCGGCATCTGCCGGGGCATGCAGCTGATGAACGTCCACGCGGGCGGCACGCTCTGCCAGCACCTCCCGGACGAGGTGGGCCACACCGGCCACAACCCGGCACCGGGCACCTTCGCCGACCACGTGGTCAAACCGGTCCCGGGCACGCTGACGGCGGAACTCCTGTCCGACGACCCGGCCGTGGACGTCGCCACCCACCACCACCAGTCGGTGGCCCGCCTGGGCGACGGCCTCATCGCCTCGGCCTTCGCGGAGGACGGCACGGTGGAGGCCCTGGAGTACGCGGAGCCTTCTTCGGGCTTCGCCCTGGGCGTGCAGTGGCACCCGGAGGCCCGGGACGACTTGCGGGTGACGGAGGCGCTGGTACGGGCGGCGGGCAAGAGGGGCGGCTCCTGATGCCTGCGGGGCGGGGGGCGCACCCCGGCTCGCCGGGACAGCGCCTCCCTTGAGATGTGCGGCGTCTCCTTCGGGATGCGCGCTGTGTGACGCTCCCCCCGGCGACACAAAGCCCTACCGGGATTACGCCTGCCGTCCGATGGACAGCCTGAACGCACCGGAGGACCGGAATCCGTCGTTCGAGAAGGTACGTATGAAGAGAATGCCGCTGAGCCGCAGCATCACCCTGGCGGTCGGCGCCGGGCTCGTGGGGCTCGTCGCCGGGAGCGCTTCCGTGCTCGTCGCCGTGCCGTCCGACGCGGCGGGAAGGGCCGCCGCGGTCGCCGTCGCTCCTCATCCCGTCAACAGCGACGTGCTGCACATCGGGCCGAACGGGACGTTCGGCGGCATCGCCGACTGTCCCGCCGGTGAGGTCGTCACCGGCGGCGGTGGGTACGCGAGCGACCCGTACGCCCTCCGGCTCAGCTCGTCCTACCAGAGCGGCTCCAGGGCCTGGGTGGCATACGGGCAGAACGTCAGCTCACGGACCGTGGACGTGTACGCCCAGGCCATCTGCACCCGGCCCTGAGACGGCCCCCTGACACGCCCTCCCTAACGTGCCGCGTCCTCCGGCCCGGGGCCCTCCCCGTCCTGCCCGCCCTCGTCGCGGCGGTTGCGTTTCCGGGTCAGCAGGTAGGTCGCCGTCGAGGCCAGGATCGCGGCCAGGGTGGCCGTGCCGGCGATGACGGCGGCGAGTTCGCCGAGGGAGACGCTCTCGGTGCCGTCGTCGTCCTCGTCCGGTGCCGTCTCGCTCGTCCTGTCGACGATCTCGTCGTAGCTCCTCGGGCCGTCGCAGAACTCGCGGTTGCCGGGGTCCATCTCGGAGACGACGGTCAGTTCGACGGACTCGGCCGGCTCCTCCTCGCCACCGTCCTTGAGGTCGACGGCGTAGGTGCCGGGGGCGATGTCGCAGGGGACCATGCCCGCGACCCGGGTGTACAGCCGGCCGTTCTTGCCCTCCCGGAAGCGTTTCTCCTTGAGCGTCAGCTTCTTGACGAAGGCGGGCGACTCGACCGTGAGATAGCCGTCGTGGGCGTCCAGCGTGGTCCGGCCGGTGGTGACCGTGAAGACCACCTCGCGGCCGCGCTGGGTGGGCCCGGCGGCGGTTATGGACGACTCGGAGTCCGAGGATTCGGGGGAGTCGGAGGAATCGGCGGAACCCGGCGCGGCGGCCGTCAGGACGAGGGCCGCCGCGGCGAGGGGCGTGAGCGACGCCAGGGCTGTCCGGGCACGTTTCATGCGGGGAGGATATCCGTGACGCCCTTTCAGGGGAGGGCCTCAGGCCGCGGCCCCGGTCGCCCCGCCGTTCTCCTGCTCGGCCTCGACCTGCTGGTTCCACTCGCGCTTCGACGCCTGCCAGCCGTCCTCGTCATGGCCCCGGCGCCAGTAGCCGGAGATCGACAGGCGCTCGCGCGGCACCTCGCGCTCCACGCGCAGATGGCGGCGCAGCTCCTTGACGAAGCCCGCCTCGCCGTGGACGAAGACCTGGGCGTCGCCCGCCGGGAACGCGAGCGAGCGCACGGCCTCGACCAGGGCCTCGCCGACCGGGGCGCCGTCGCGCGTCAGCCAGGTGACCTCGACGCCGTCCGGCAGCTCCAGCTTCTGCTTGTCGTCCTCGCCCGGGACCTCGACGAAGGCGTGCACGACGGCGCCCTCGGGCATCCGCTCCAGGGACGCGGCGATGGCGGGCAGCGCGCTCTCGTCGCCGGCCAGCAGATGCCAGTCGGCGGCGGGGTCCGGGGCGTAGGCGCCGCCGGGGCCGAGCATGCGGAGCTCCGCGCCCGGCTCCGCCGCCGCGGCCCAGGGGCCGGCCAGGCCCTCGTCCCCGTGCACCACGAAGTCGATCGCCAGCTCCCGGGCGGCCCGGTCGAAGGAGCGCACGGTGTACGTACGGGTCCGGGGCCACTGGTCGCGCGGCAGGTCCCGGCGGATGACCTCCATGTCGAAGGGCTCGGGATAGGCCACGCCCTCGACGGGGAAGAGCAGCTTCACATAGTGGTCCGTGCACTCCCCGGCGCCGAACTCCGCGAGCTCCTCGCCGCCCAGGACCACGCGCACCATGTGCGGCGTCAGCCGCTCCGTGCGCAGCACGTGCGCGCGGGTGAGGCGAGGCGCTTTGCGTACGGGACGGTCTGCCATGGCTGTCTCCCCTGATCCCCGGATCGTAAAGTTAGGTCTGCCTAACCTAACAGGTCATTCGGGCAGAGCGCTCAGCAGTCGCTGCAACGAGCCGCCCAGTCCCCAGCGCTCCGCCAGCGCCTCCAGCGCCTCCGGGTCCCGGGGCGCTGTGGGCAGCGCTGCCTCGAAGGAAGCCAGCGGCACGTCCGCGGCCACCCGGACCACCTTCGGCGCCACCGCCAGATACGGCCCCGCCTCGGCCAGCCGCTTGCGCTGCGCCGGGCTGATCTTCGCCGCCGGGTCCTCGACCGCCGCCAGGATCCCGGCCAGGTCGCCGAAGGAGGCCAGCAGCTTCGCCGCCGTCTTCTCGCCGATGCCCGGCACGCCCGGCAGCCCGTCGCTGGGGTCGCCGCGCAGCAGGGCCAGATCCGCGTACCCCGGGCCGTCCACCCCGTACTTCTCGCGGAGCACGGCCTCGTCCACGGCCTGGAGGGTGCCCATGCCCTTGACCGGGTACAGCACCCGCACACCGCGCGCGTCGTCGACGAGCTGGAAGAGGTCGCGGTCGCCGGTGACGATGTCCACCGGGCCCGCCGCGCGGCCGGTCAGCGTGCCGATCACGTCGTCGGCCTCGTAGCCGGCGGCGCCGACGCGGGCGATGCCGATCGCGTCCAGCACGTCCTCGATCACGGGCACCTGCGGGGAGAGCGTGTCGGGCGTCTCCTCCGCGTCGGGGCCGCCCTCGACCTCCTCCGCCACCCGGTGCGCCTTGTAGCTCGGGATGAGCTCGACGCGCCACTGCGGGCGCCAGTCGAAGTCCATGCAGGCGACCAGGTCGTCGGGCTCGTGGTCCTGGACCAGGCGGGCGATGAAGTCCAGCAGGCCGCGCACCGCGTTCACGGGCGTGCCGTCCGGGGCCTTCACCGACTCCGGCACCCCGTAATAGGCGCGGAAGTAGAGGGAAGCGGTGTCGAGGAGCATCAGGCGTCGCGTCACGGCTCGATCATGCCGCACCCCACTGACAGCGACCCCCTCACGCACCGCGTCCACGCGGTGACCGCACCCCGCCCACGTGTGAACCGGATCACTGTTCCGTTTGCGCCGAATGACCCCGGGCAGGCGCGACGCCGGAGTGGCTCCGCCCGTGAGGGGACGGGTGGGGCCGAAGTACGACCCGAGAGGTTTATGTGTCCAGGCTGAAGGCCGAGCATCTGTACAAGGTGTTCGGCAGACGACCCGAAGCAGCCGTCCAGCGGCTCGAGGACGGCGCGAGCCGTGAAGAGCTGCGCGCCGACGGCACCACGGCGGCGGTGATCGACGCCTCCTTCGAGGTCGAGGCCGGCCAGATCTTCGTGGTGATGGGCCTCTCGGGCTCCGGCAAATCCACCTTGCTGCGCATGCTCAACGGGCTCCTGGAGCCGACGTCCGGGCGCGTCCTCTACGACGGCCGGGACCTGACCGGGCTGTCCCCGGCCGAGCTGCGCGAGGTGCGCTCGCGCAACATCAGCATGGTCTTCCAGCACTTCGCCCTCTTCCCGCACCGCAGCGTGCTGGAGAACGCCGCCTACGGCCTCGAGGTGCGCGGCGTGCCGCGCGCCGAGCGGCTGGAGCACGCCGCGGAGGCGCTGGAGCTGGCCGGGCTCAAGGGCTGGGAGTCGTCCTGGCCCGACGAGCTGTCCGGCGGTATGCAGCAGCGCGTCGGCCTCGCCCGCGCGCTCGCCACCGACGCCGACCTGCTGCTGATGGACGAGTCCTTCAGCGCGCTGGACCCGCTGATCCGCCGCGACATGCAGGATCAGCTGCTGGACCTCCAGAAGCGGCTGAAGAAGACGATCGTCTTCATCACCCACGACCTCAACGAGGCCATGCGCCTGGGCGACCGGATCGCCGTCATGCGCGACGGCCGGATCGTGCAGAACGGCACCGCCGAGGACATCCTCGTCCGGCCCGCCAACGACTACGTGGCCTCCTTCATCCAGGACGTGGACCGCTCCCGGGTCCTCACGGCCGGCTCGATCATGGCCGAGCCGGCGGCGGGCGCGGCGGCTGCCGTCGCGCCGGACGGCACCACGACCGTCAGCGCGGAGACGCCCGTGGCCGAGCTGTTCTCCCCGTTCTCCCGCAGCGGTTCCCCCGTGGCCGTCACCGACGACAGCGGTGAGGTGACCGGTGTCGTCACACGCGACCGCCTGCTGGCGGCCCTGGCCGACCAGCCGAACGTCGGCCGGCCGGATGCCGAGCAGCCTGATGCCGAGCAGCCGAACGCCGAGGCGTCGGACGACGAGGCGCCGAACGCCGACAGGGACGTCACGCCGGAAGAAGTCCCCGCCCCCCTTGCGCCGGCGTCCGGGCCGGAGGTGACCACCCATGCCTGACATCAACCTCGGTGGCTGGGCGGAGTCCGCCGTCGGCTGGCTCCAGTCCCACCTCTCCTGGCTCTTCGACGCCGTCAGCACCGTCCTGACCGGCATGTACGACGGTGTCCACGCCGCCCTCGGCGCGCCCGGGGCGCTGCTGATGGCCGGCATCCTCGCCGTCGTCGCCTGGTGGCTGCGCGGCCTGCCCGCCGCGGTCCTCGCCTTCGCCGGGCTCGCGGTGATCGACTCCTTCGGGCTGTGGGACCGGGCGATGGCGACGCTGTCGCTCGTCCTGGTCGCCAGCCTCATCACGCTGCTGTTCGCCGTGCCGCTGGGCATCTGGGCGGCCCGGGACCGCCGGGTGAGCGGGGCGCTGCGGCCGGTCCTCGACCTGATGCAGACGATGCCCGCCTTCGTCTATCTCATCCCCGGCGTGATGTTCTTCTCGATCGGGCCCATCCCCGGCCTGATCGCCACCATCGTCTTCTCGATGCCGCCCGGTGTGCGGATGACCGAGCTCGGCATCCGGCAGGTCGACGGGGAACTCGTCGAGGCCGCCCGGGCCTTCGGCACGACCCCGCGCGACACCCTCGTCCGCGTCCAGCTTCCGCTGGCGCTGCCCACCATCATGGCGGGCGTCAACCAGGTGATCATGCTGGCGCTGTCCATGGTCGTCATCGCCGGCATGGCGGGCGCGGGCGGTCTGGGCGAGTCGGTCTACGCGGCCGTCACGCAGGTCGACATCGGCGGCGGTGTGGAGAGCGGCCTCGCGGTCGTCGTCCTCGCCATGTACCTGGACCGGATGACCGGCGCGCTGGGCCGGCGGGTCTCCCCGCTGGGCCGCCGTGCCGCCGCCAAGGCCGACGCCGCGGCGGGTGCCGCCGTGGCCACCAAGGTGCTGCGGTACCGGCCGGGCACGGCCGTCGCCGCCGTCGGCGTCGTCGTCCTCGCGCTCGTGGCCGGCGGCATGCGCCTGGCCGACGGCGACGGCCGGCAGAACGCCGCCGCGGGCGGGGGCGTCGGCCAGGGCCGCACGGTGAAGCTCGGCTACTTCCCGTGGGACGAGGCCGTCGCCTCCACCTACCTCTGGCAGAACATCCTGGAGGAGCGCGGCTACAAACCCGAGGTCAAGCAGCTCGACCCCGGTCCGCTGTACACGGCGCTGGCCCAGGGCCAGATGGACGTCCAGTTCGACTCCTGGCTGCCGACCACGCACCAGCAGTACATGGACCGCTACCGCGACAAGCTCACCGACCTCGGCTCCTGGTACGGGCCGACGTCCCTGGAGCTGACCGTGCCCTCGTACGTCAAGGGCGTCGACTCGCTCGCCGACCTCAAGGGCAAGTCCTCGATGTTCGGCGGGAAGATCGTCGGCATCGAGTCCAGCGCCGGAATGATGGGCAAGCTCAACGACAAGGTGCTCAAGGAGTACGGGCTGGACGGCGAGTACAAGGTCGTCTCGTCCTCCACCTCCACGATGCTCGCCGAGCTCGACCGGGCCCTGAAGAAGAAGGAGCCCATCGTCACCACGCTCTGGTCGCCGCACTGGGCGTACGGGAAGTACGAGCTGAAGAAGCTCAAGGACCCCAAGGGCGCCTGGGGCGAGGGCGAGCAGATCCACGCCGTCGGCAAGAAGGACTTCGCCAAGGACTTCCCGAAGATCGCGGAGTGGGTGAAGAACTTCAAGATGTCCGAGAAGGACCTCTCCTCCCTGGAGGCGGAGATCCAGAACGGTGGCAAGGGCAAGGAGAAGGAGTCCGCCCGCCGTTGGCTCGACGCCCACCCGGGCCTCGTCGACAAGCTGGCGCCCGTCGGCGCCTGACGAACCGCCTGACGAACCGCCTGACGACGCCTGACGAACCGGCGCACGGCGGGCGTACGGTGGGGCGGTGAGCTCATCGAGCGGCCGCCCCGCCGTGCGCGGGGCCCCGACCGTACGCCGGGTCGTCTCCCTGGTCCCCTCGCTCACCGAGGCTGTGGCCGGGACCGGGACCGGGCCCGGCCTGCTGGTGGGCGCCACCGACTGGTGCGACCACCCGGCCGGGCTCGACGTCGTCCGGATCGGCGGCACCAAGAACCCCGACGTGGCGCGGATCGCCGCCCTCGCGCCCGACCTCGTCCTCGCCAACGAGGAGGAGAACCGCGCCGCGGACCTGGGCGCGCTGCGCGCCGCCGGGCTCGACGTGCTCGTCACGGAAGTCCGCACGCTGGAGCAGGCGTTCACCGAGCTGGAACGGGTCCTGGTGCGCGGCTGCGGGCTGCCCCGGCCCGGCTGGCTGGACGACGCCCGCGACGCCTGGCGGGACGTGCGGTCCGCCGGTCCGCTGATTCCGGCCGTCGTCCCCGTCTGGCGCCGCCCCTGGATGGTGCTGGGCCGGGACACCTTCGCCGGTGACGTCCTCGCCCGGCTCGGCGTCGCCAACGTCCACGCCGGGCACCCCGAGCGCTATCCGCGCGTCCCCCTCGACGAGCTCAACGCCTGCGGCGCCGAGCTGGTCGTCCTGCCCGACGAGCCGTACCGCTTCGGCGCCGACGACGGCCCGGAGTGCTTCCCCGGGCTGCCGTCGGCGCTCGTCAGCGGCCGTCATCTCACGTGGTACGGGCCATCTCTCGCGGCGGCGCCACGGGTGCTGGGCGCGGCGCTGCGAGCAGCCGGCCGCTGACCAGCCCGGCGGCGGTACGGACCCCGGCCACCGCCCAGGCGGTCACCAGCAGGGCGTACAGCCCCACGGCCAGCCAGGTCAGGGCGGTCAGCCCGGTGCGGTGGGCCAGGGCGGCGGCGCCGGTGACGCAGGTGCCGACGGGGAAGGTGAACGCCCACCACGTCATCGCGAAGCCCATGCCCCGGCGGGCGGCGCGGATCACCATGGCGGCGGCCAGCACCAGCCAGAGCAGGGCGAAGCCGATGACGGGCATGCCGTAGAGGACGGCGAAACCGGCCATGGCCCGCGCGTACGGCTCCGCGACGACGCCCGGCGCGGCGCCCGCGACGGCGTTGACGGCCGTCGTGGACTGGCCCAGCGGGCCGAGGACCAGGAACAGGGTCGGTGTCAGCACGAGCGGCAGCGGCCCGTGGTGGACGAGGCGGGCGAAGACCACCGGCAGGATCAGCAGCGTGGCCATCAGGCTCATGCCGAACAGTCCGTAGCAGCCCAGCAGCAGCCCCTGCCGCCACTGGCCGGCGGGCAGGTGCGGCACGAGCGCGGGGCCGAGCGCGGCGGAGACCATGGGCGCCACGACCGGCAGCAGCCACACGGGCGAGGCGTCGCCCGGCGCGATCCGGTGCCGGGTCACCATCAGGTACGGGATGGCGGCCGCGGCGCCCAGCCCGACGACGGTGCCGGCCGTCCACAGCACGGCGTCGACGGCGACGGCCGCGCTCTCGCCGATGACGCCCGCGCCCACGGAGAGCGTGCTGCCGCCGACGGCCAGCAGGGCCATCGCCAGACAGCCGTAGAAGGGGGCGACGGCGGGGTCGCCGAGGTGCCGCCGGGCCTGGTCGGGGTGGTGGGCCCAGTGCAGGGCGCGGGCGGTGACCAGGGTGAGCAGCATCAGCGCCGCCAGCGCCCACACCGCCTCGCACGCCCCGCGCAGCCCCGGCACGCTCACCGGCAGGGCCGCTCCGGCGGAGGCGACGATCGCGGTGCCCATGACGGTGGCGTACCAGTTGGGGCCGAGGTGGCGGAGGGGATCACGGGTGTTCATGAGCCCACGGTCGCGCGGATGCACCCCGCCCACCAGGGCCTTTGTGTCTATGAGGACATAAGCTGGAGTTATGAGCACCGAGGTGAACCATGTGCCCCTCGCCCACCGGGTGCCCGACCTCGGCTCCCTGGAGCTGCTGCTCGCCGTGGCCCGGCTGGGCAGCCTCGGCCGCGCGGCCCGGGAGCTGGGCATCACCCAGCCCGCCGCGAGCGGACGCGTACGCGCCATGGAACGCCTCCTCGGCGTCGCCCTGGTCGAGCGCTCCCCGCGCGGCTCGCGCCTCACGGACGCCGGGGTGCTCGTCACCGACTGGGCACGCAGGGTCGTCGAGGCCGCCGAGGCCCTCGACGCGGGCGCGCAGGCGCTCCGGGGACGGCGCGACTCCCGGCTGCGGGTCGCGGCCAGCATGACCATCGCGGAGTACCTGCTGCCGGGCTGGCTGATCGCGCTGCGCGCGGAGCGGCCGGGCACGGCGGTCTCGCTGAGCACGGGGAACTCGGCGGCCGTGGCGGAGCGCCTGCTCGCGGGCGAGGCGGACCTCGGCTTCGTCGAGGGCCTGGACGTGCCGGCCGGCCTGGACGGCGCCGTCGTCGGCCACGACCGCCTCGTCGTCGTCACCGCCCCCGCCCACCCCTG
>NZ_JAILXP010000029.1 GCF_020740895.1 Streptomyces sp. UNOB3_S3
CGGCACGCCCCTCCACCTCCCCACCCCCTTCGACCTGGAGCTCGACACGTCGGACTTCTGATTTCCACATGCTTGTCCGATTGTTCGGATAGGGGTAGAACGCATGGAGAGGCCATGGCGCATGCGGAAGGAATCTCATATCTGAGATACCGTCTGACTCATGACAGACGCCTACCTCGGCCGTATCGGCAAGCTCATCCGCGACGCCCGGCAGCACCGTGGCTGGACTCAGTCGCAGCTGGCGGACGCGCTCGGGACCAGCCAGAGCGCGGTCAACCGCATTGAGCGGGGAAATCAGAACATCAGTCTTGATATGATCGCCCGCATCGGTGAGGCCCTCGACAGCGAGATCGTCTCCCTGGGGTACGCCGGACCGATGCATCTGCGCGTCGTCGGCGGACGCCGGCTCTCCGGTTCGATCGACGTCAAGACGAGCAAGAACGCCTGCGTGGCCCTGCTGTGCGCCACGCTGCTCAACGCCGGGCGCACCACCCTGCGCCGCGTGGCGCGGATCGAGGAGGTCTACCGGATCCTCGAGGTGCTCGCCAGCATCGGCGTCCGGCACCGGTGGATCAACGACGGGAACGACCTCGAGATCGTGCCGCCCGCCGTGCTCGACCTGGGCGCGATGGACACCGAGGCCGCCCGCCGCACCCGTAGCGTCATCATGTTCCTGGGTCCGCTGCTGCACCGCATGGACCACTTCAAGATCCCCTACGCCGGCGGCTGCGACCTCGGCACCCGTACCGTCCAGCCGCACATGACGGCGCTCCGGCACTTCGGCCTGGAGGTCACGGCCACCGACGGCACGTACCACGCCCAGGTGGATCGTTCCGTCTCCCCCACGCGCGCCATCGTGCTGACCGAGCGCGGGGACACCGTCACCGAGAACGCCCTGCTCGCCGCCGCCCGGCACGACGGCGTGACCGTCATCCGCAACGCCAGCTCCAACTACATGGTCCAGGACCTCTGCTTCTTCCTGGAGGAGCTGGGCGTACGGGTCGAGGGCGTGGGCACCACCACCCTCACGGTGCACGGCGTCGCCACCATCGACCGCGACGTGGACTACGCGCCCTCCGAGGACCCGGTCGAGGCCATGAGCCTGCTCGCCGCCGCCGTGGTGACGGAGTCGGAGCTGACGATCCGCCGGGTGCCGGTGGAGTTCATGGAGATCGAGCTCGCCGTCCTGGAGGAGATGGGCCTCGACCACGAGCGCAGCCCCGAGTACCGCGCCGACAACGGCCGTACGCGCCTGCTCGACCTGACCGTGCGCCCCTCCAAGCTGCGGGCGCCGATCGACAAGATCCACCCGATGCCGTTCCCGGGCCTGAACATCGACAACGTGCCGTTCTTCGCGGCCATCGCCGCGTTCGCCCAGGGCCAGACCCTCATCCACGACTGGGTCTACGACAACCGCGCCATCTACCTCACCGACCTCAACCGCCTCGGCGCGGACGTCAAGCTCCTCGACCCCCACCGCGTCCTGGTCGAGGGCCCCACCCGCTGGCGCTCCGCCGAGATGATGTGCCCGCCGGCGCTGCGCCCCGCCGTGGTCGTGCTGCTGGCGATGATGGCCGCCGAGGGCACCTCCGTGCTGCGCAACGTCTACGTCATCAACCGCGGTTACGAGGATCTGGCCGAACGCCTCAACTCCATCGGTGCCCAGATCGAGACGTTCCGGGACATCTGACCCCGCCACCGCGCCGATACGGCCCCTCCAGGCACCCGAAAGGGCCCGCCGGGAGGGGCCGTTGTCGCTCCCCGAGGGGCGTGCGTAGACTCTGACTGACCGAGCGGTCAGACATATGACCGCCTGGTCAGTCGCGTGTCCACCGTGAGGGGAGCGGAAAAGACATGGAACGCACGACATGCTGTGTGGTGGGGGGCGGGCCCGCGGGCATGATGCTCGGGCTGCTGCTCGCCAGGGCCGGCGTCGAGGTGACCGTGCTGGAGAAGCACAAGGACTTCCTGCGGGACTTCCGCGGCGACACGGTCCACCCGTCGACGCTGCGGCTGCTCGACGAACTCGGCCTGGGCGAACGGTTCGCACGGCTCCCGGCGCGCCGGCTGGACCTGGTCCGCGCGCACATCGGCGACACGGTCGTGACCCTGAGCGACCTGCGGCGCATCCCGGGCCCGCACAAGTACATCGCCATGGTGCCGCAGTGGGACTTCCTCGACCTGCTCGCGAGCGCGGCCGCCGAGGAGCCGTCCTTCACCCTGCGGATGCGCACGGCCGTCACGGGCCTGCTCACCGAGGGCGGCCGGGTCACCGGCGTGCGGTACGAGGACGCGGACGGCGCCACCGGGGAGATCAGGGCGGATCTCACGGTCGCCTGCGACGGCCGGGACTCACTGGTCCGTGAACTGGCGGGGCTGCGCCCGGAGTTCTTCGACGTCCCCATGGACGTCTGGCAGGTCAAGGTGCCCGCGCGGCCCGACGGCGCCAAGGAGGGCGCGATCTTCTTCCGGGCCAAGGGCGGGCAGTTCGCGGCGACGACGGACCGGGGCGAGTACTACCAGACGTCCTATCTCATCAAGAAGGGCACCGACCAGGAGCTGCGGGCCAACGGGATCGAGTGGTTCCGCGACCGGCTCGGCGACCTGTTCGGCTGGGACGAGGAGCTGACGGGCGCCATCGGTTCGTGGGACGACGTGAAGCTGCTCGACGTGACCATGGGCAGACTGCGGCGCTGGTACCGGCCGGGTCTGCTGTGCATCGGGGACTCCGCGCACATCATGTCGCCGACGGGCGGCGTCGGCGTCAACCTCGCGGTGCAGGACGCCGTGGCGGCCGGGCGGATCCTCGCGGGGCCCCTGCTGAACGGCTCGGCCTGCGTGCACGACCTGGAGCGGGTGCAGAAGCGGCGGCTGCTGCCGGCGGCCGTCGTGCAACGGTCGCAGATCGCCGAGCACGAGGCCGTGCTGCGGCCCGCCCTCGACGGCAGGCTCGACTCCGACCGGCTGCCCGCGCCGATGCGGCTGCTGCGGCGCGTACCGGCGCTGCGGACCGTGACCGGCTATCTGGGCGGGATCGGGATACGGCCGGAGCACGCGCCCGCCTTCGCCCGGGGCTGACGCCGGGGGATCACGGGATCACGCGGGGAACCGGTCGGGGCCGCGCGGGCGCCGGGACCGTACGGGGGTCAGTCCTGGCGCCGGATCGCGCTGAGCGTGAACGCCACCAGCTCGTCGGCCGCGGCGTCGAGGTCGTATCCCGGGTGGACGAGCCAGTGGGAGATCACACCGTCGATCGCCCCGCCGATGGCGAGCCCCGCGGTCAGGGGGTCGAAGGGGCGCAGCCCGCCGGCCTCCTGGCGGCGGGCCAGGAGGCCGGCCAGATATCCCAGGCGGTCGTGGCTGTCGTGGGAGCCGGGATTCTTGAGCCGGGTGCCGCCCTCGTCGTCGAGGAGCATCTCGGTGATGACGCGGACGTGGCGGCGGTTGTCCCGCTGGTACGAGATCATCGCGCGGACGTAGGTGACGATCGCGGCGCACGGGTCGGTCTCGCGCTCCACCCGCTCGTGGACGTAGGTCCTGAAGCTCTCCATCACGTGCTCGAGCGTGGTCCGGGCGAGGTTGTCCTTCGACGAGAAGTGGTAGAGCACGGCGGCCTTGGAGATGCCGGCCGCCTCGGCGATCGCGGAGAGCGAGGTGGCCGGGTAGCCCTTGGTGGAGATCAGGTCGATGGTGCACTCGACGATCTGCCGCCGCCGGGCCCGCTCGGTGAAGGTCAGGGCCTCAGGGCCGGAATTCCGGTGATCGGCACTCCGACGAGGGGCCATCGACACGCCGCCTTTGCTCTCACTCCGACACTCCGACACGAACGGTTCTGCGAACCGTCCCAAACCGTACACCGGGTGGTATGGTCACGGCAGCACGGCCAGCCCGTCCAGTTCCACCAGCGCCTCCTCGTCCCAGAGCCGGACCACCCCGACGACGGCCATCGCCGGGTAGTCGCGTCCCGCCAAGCACCGCCAGATCCGGCCGAGTTCACGGGCGTGCGCCCGGTACGCGCCCACATCCGTCGCGTAGACCGTCACCCGGGCCAGGTGCTCGGGGCCGCCCCCGGCGGCCCCGAGGGCGGTCAGGAGGTTGGCCAGGGCCCGCTCGAACTGCTCCGGGAGGCCGCCCGCCACGATCTCGCCGTCCGCGTCGAGCGCGGTCTGCCCGGCCAGGAGGACCAGCCGGCCTCCGGTGGCGGCGACGGCGTGGCTGAAGCCGCGCGCCGGGGCGAGCCCGGCGGGGTCGACGCGCTCCAGGTGCCAGGGCACGTCCCCGCTCACCGGTACAGCTCCTTCGCGATGATCGTGCGCTGCACCTCGCTCGCCCCCTCGTAGATCCGGGGCGCGCGCACCTCCCGGTAGAGGTGCTCCAGGAGGTGACCGCGGGCCAGGGCGCGGGCGCCGTGGATCTGGACGGCGGAGTCGACGACGTACTGGGCGGTCTCGGTGGCGAAGAGCTTGGCCATCGCCGAGCGCGCGGCCACGCCCGGCTCCCCCGCGTCGTAGGCCGCCGCGGCCGCCTGGACGAGCAGGCCGGCCGCCTCGGTGCGGGTGGCCATCTCGGCGAGCAGATGGGAGACGGCCTGGAGGTCCTTCAACGGGCCGTCGAACGCCCGGCGTTCGCCCGCGTGGGCCACCGAGGCGTCCAGGGCGGCCCGGGCCATTCCGACAGCGAAGGCCCCGACGCTGGGACGGAACAGATCGAGGGTTCCCATGGCAAGCCGGAAGCCCCGGCCCACCTCCCCGACGACGTCGCCGGGGCCCACGGGCACACCGTCGAAGGTGAGCGTGCCCAGGGGGTGCGGGCCGAGCATCTCCAGCGGTTCGCCGCCGAGGCCGGGGCGGTCGGCGGGGACGAGGAAGGCGGTGACCCCGGCGGCCCGGATCCCCGGGCCCGTACGGGCGAAGACGGTGTAGACGTCGGCCTGGGGGGCGTTGGAGATCCAGCGCTTCTCCCCGTGGAGCCGCCAGCCCACCGCCCCGGCCGGCCCGGACACCGACCCCGCCCCCGGCTCCGGCTCCGCGTGCAGCTCCAGGGCGGCCGCGTCCGAGCCCGCGCCCGGCTCGCTCAGCGCGAAGGCTGCCACGGCCCGGCCCGCGGCGACCTCCGGCAGCCAGCGCGCCCGCTGCGCCCGGGTGCCGTGGGCGACGACGGGGTGGGCGCCGAGGCCTTGCAGGGCGAGGGCCGTCTCGGCCTCCGTGCAGGCGTACGCCAGCGATTCGCGCAACAGGCACAGGTCCAGGGCGCGTACGGGCCCGGCCAGGGGCACCACCCGGGAGAGCAGGCCGAGTTCGCCGAGCGTCGCGAGGAGCGGCCTGTTGACCCTGCCGGGAGCGCCCCGGTCCGCGACGGGGCGCAAGCGACGGGCGGCGAGCGCGCGCAGCTCCGCGGAGCCCTTGCGCCGCTCCCCCTCCCCTGTGAACGGTGTGGCCATCCGACCCACCCTTCTCTCGCGTGGTTTATCGCGCTCTATTGACTGCCGTCACCGACTCGTTACGCTGACAGTGGATCCGCGTCGCTGGCAAGACCCCCGTTCACCTCCGATTTCTCCGGTGATTCCGCCGACGAGGGGGCGCATCCGCGATGGAGCTCATGCCATCGGCCCATATCGACACCTTCCCGCGCGACCACCTCCCGCCCGCCGCCCAGTGGCCGGAACTCCGCTTCGACCTCCCCGGCGCCCCGGACCTGCGCTACCCCGGCCGCCTCAACTGCGCCGAGCGGCTGCTGGACGCCACGGCGGACCGGCTGGGCCCCCGGCGGCCGGCCGTCCTGGACGGGACCGGGGGCGTCTGGTCGTACGGCCTGCTCAAGGAGCGCGTCGACCGGATCGCGCACACCCTCACCGAGGACCTGGGCGTCGTGCCCGGAAACAGGGTGCTGCTGCGCGGCCCCACCACGCCCTGGCTGGCGGCCTGCTGGCTGGCCGTGCTCAAGGCGGGCGCGGTGGCGGTGACCGTCCTGGCCGCGCAGCGCCCGCACGAGCTGGCCACCGTCTGCCGGATCGCCCGCGTCCGGCACGCCCTGTGCGACGCCCGGTCGGCCGACGACCTCAACGCAGCGGACATACCGGACTTACGCATCGCCCTGTACGGCGGAAACGCACCCGACGACCTTCTGCGGCTCTCGGCAAATAAACCCGCATCCTACGGCGCGGTGGACACCTCCGCCGACGACGTCGCCCTCATCGCCTTCACCTCCGGCACCACCGGACACCCCAAGGGATGCGTCCACTTCCACCGCGACGTCCTCGCCATCGCCGACACCTTCTCGGCGCACATACTGCGGCCCCGCCCGGACGACGTCTTCGCCGGCAGCCCGCCGCTCGGCTTCACCTACGGCCTCGGCGGTCTCCTCGTCTTCCCGCTGCACGCCGGGGCGTCCACCGTGCTGACCGACTGGAGCGGCCCCGAGCGCCTGCTCGCCGACGTCCAACAGCACCGCGTCTCCGTCCTGTTCACCGCGCCGACCGCCTACCGCGCGATGCTGGGCGCCCTCGGCCCGTACGACGTGTCGTCCCTCCGCCGGTGCGTCTCGGCGGGCGAGCACCTGCCCGCCGACCTCTGGCACGCGTGGCGGCACGCGACGGGATTACGCCTGATCAACGGCATCGGCGCCACCGAGATGCTGCACGTCTTCATCTCCGCCGCCGACGACCGCGTCCGCCCCGGCACGACCGGTCTGCCCGTCCCCGGCTACGAGGCGCGCGTCGTCGGCGCGGACGGCGCGGACGTGCCCGACGGGCGCCCCGGCCTGCTGGCCGTGCGCGGCCCCACCGGCTGCCGCTACCTCGCCGACGAACGGCAGCGCGTATACGTACGCGACGGCTGGAACCTCACCGGCGACACCTACGTCCGCGAGCCGGACGGCTACTTCCGCTTCGTGGCCCGCGCCGACGACATGATCGTCTCGGCCGGGTACAACATCGCCGGACCCGAGGTCGAGGAGGCCCTGCTGCGCCATCCCGACGTCCTGGAGGCGGCCGTCGTCGGCCGCCCGGACGAGCGGCGCGGGCAGATCGTCGTCGCCCACGTCGTCCTGCGGGAAGGGGTCCCGCCCACCGCGCAAACGGTCGCGGAGCTAAGAGAGTTCACCAAAAAGGAGATCGTTCCGTACAAGTGCCCTCGCGAGATCGTGTTCCTCCCCGCCCTTCCCCGCACGCCCACCGGCAAATTGCAGCGATTCAGGCTGCGTTCCGGCGCTTTACAGTTTCCCCGTGACTGACCAGCAACCGCTTCACACCCCCCGCTCCCTCATCGTCACCTTCTACGGCGCGTACGGGCGCGGGGACGCCGGCGGCCCCGCCGGGCCGGTGCCGATCGCGGCCCTGATCCGGCTGCTGGGCGCGGTGGGCGTGGACTCGCCCTCGGTGCGGTCGGCCGTCTCCCGGCTCAAGAGACGCGGTCTGCTCGTAGCCGGCCGCACCCCCGGCGGCGCGGCCGGCTACGGCCTGTCGGACGGCGCCCGGCAGTTGCTGGACGACGGCGACCGGCGCATCTACGGCCGTCCCACGGCCCGCGCGGGCCACGGCTGGCTGCTGGCCGTCTTCTCGGTGCCCGAGCACGAACGGCACAAGCGCCACCTGCTGCGCTCCCGGCTGTCCCGGCTGGGCTTCGGCACGGCGGCCCCCGGTGTGTGGATCGCCCCGGCCCATGTGCACGAGGAGACCCGGCACACCCTGGAGCGGCTCGGGCTGGCCTCCTACGTCGATCTGTTCCGTGGCAGCCACCTGGGCTTCGAGCCGACCGCCGAGTCGGTCGCCCGCTGGTGGGACCTCGACGCGCTGGCCGCGCAGCACCGCGCCTTCCTGGACACCCACGAACCGGTCCTGCGCCGCTGGACCCGCCGCAAGCCGGTGCCGCCGGAGGCGGCCTACCGCGACTATCTGCTGGCCCTGGACCGCTGGCGGCGCCTGCCGTACGCCGACCCGGGCCTCCCGGCGGGCCTGCTCCCCGCCGACTGGCCCGGCGGGCGCGCGGCCCGCGTCTTCGCGGTCCTCCACGCGCGCCTGCGGGACGCGGGCGCGCAGTTCGTGGCACCGGCGCTGGCGTAGCCGAAGTCCAGCCTTTCCGGGCGACCGATCCAGCCCCTCCGGCGTTTGAGGAGCGGGGTCCGGGGCGGAGCCCCGGGAAACGGTGAAAGGGCGGGACCGGGGCCTCCCTCCTCTACACCCGCCGCCCGGTCGGCGGCCTCCGACTCCCCGCCCGGTAGGGCAGTGGCCACGGGGCGCCAGGCCCCGCGTACCCCTGGTCGGCAGCGGCATGGAGCGTCCAGTTCGGATCATACAAATGCGGCCGCGCCAACGCGCAAAGATCCGCCCGCCCGGCCAGAATCAGCGAATTGACGTCGTCCCAGGACGCGATCGCCCCGACGGCGATCACGGGCACCCCCACCTCCCTACGGATGCGGTCGGCGAACGGCGTCTGGTACGAGCGCCCGAACGCGGGCCGCTCGTCCGCCACGACCTGCCCGGTCGAGACGTCGATCGCGTCCGCGCCGTGCTCGGCGAAGGCCCGGGCGACGACGACGGCGTCGTCCGCGGTCGTACCGCCCTCGGCCCAGTCCGTCGCCGAGATCCGGACGGTCATCGGCCGCTCCGCCGGCCACACCGCGCGTACGGCATCGAAGACCTCCAGCGGAAAGGCCAGCCGACCGGTGAGACCGCTGCCGTAGGCATCGGTGCGGTGGTTGGTGAGCGGCGAGAGGAAGCCGGACAGCAGATAGCCGTGCGCGCAGTGCAGCTCCAGCAGATCGAACCCGGCGCGCGCCGCGGCCTCCGCCGACCGGACGAACTCCTCCCGGATGACGGCGAATTCGGGGACGGTCAGGGCGTGCGGCGTCTGGTTGACGCCGGGCCGGTACGGAATGGCCGAGGCGGCGACGAGGGGCCAGTTGCCCTCGGGGAGGGGCTGATCGATGCCCTCCCACATCAGCCGCGTCGACCCCTTCCGCCCGGAGTGGCCGAGCTGGACGCCGATGGCCGTGCCGGGGGCCCGCTCATGGACGAAACCGACGACGCGCCCCCACGCCCGCTCGTGCTCGGGCGCGTAGAGCCCCGCGCACCCCGGTGTGATGCGCCCCCGGGCGCTGACGCAGACCATCTCGGTCATCACCAGCCCCGCGCCGCCGAGGGCGCGGGCGCCGAGGTGGACGAGGTGGAAGTCGCCCGGAGTGCCGTCCGTGGCGGAGTACATGTCCATCGGGGAGACGACGACGCGGTTGCGCAGGGTCAGCCCGCGCAGCCGGAAGGGCATGAACATCGGCGGGGTGCCGGCCGGGACGCCCGCCTCCTCCTCGACGGCGGCGATGAAGCCGGAGTCGCGCATCCGGAGGTTGTCGTGGGTGACGCGGCGGCTGCGGGTGAGGAGGTCGAAGACGAAGCGGCGGGGTGGCCCGTCGACGCGGACGGCGAGGTCCTCCATCCACTCCAGGCTGGCGCGGGCCGCCCGTTGCAGGGACTCGACGACGGGGCGGCGCTCCGTCTCGTACGCCGCCAGCGCCTCGGCGACGTCCGTGGCACCGTCCAGATGGGCGACGAGGGAGACCGCGTCCTCAAGGGCGAGCTTGGTGCCGGAGCCGATGGAGAAGTGGGCGGTGTGGGCGGCGTCCCCCAGCAGGACCGTGCGGCCGTGGGACCAGCGCTCGTTGACGACCGTGCGGAAGACGTTCCAGGTGGAGCGGTTGGAGCGCAGGGTGTGGCCCTTGAGCGGCCCGGGGAACCAGCCGGCGCAGGCGTCGAGCGACGCCTGCTCGTCGCGTCCGTCCAGGCCGGTGCGGCGCCACACCTCCTCCCGCATCTCGACGATGACGGTGCTGGCATCCGGCCCGTAGGGATAGGAGTGGAGCTGCATGACGCCGTACGGGGTCTCGGCGATCTCGAAGCGGAAGGCGTCGAGGGCGAAGTCGGTGGCGAGCCAGATATAGCGGCAGCGGTGGGTGGTGACGGTGGGGCGGAAGTGGTCGCGGTGGGTGTCACGGGTGCGGCTGCCCGCGCCGTCGGCGGCGATGACCAGGTCGTACAAGCGGGCCAGCTCGGCGGCGGACGGCGCCTGCGCGCGGAAGCGGAGGGTGACACCGAGCTCGCGGCAGCGCTGGTGGAGGAGGGCGAGGAGCCGGTGGCGGCCGAGGGCGGCGAAGCCGTGGCCGCCGCAGGTGATGGTGCGGCCCCGGTGGACGACGTCGACGTCCTCCCAGCTGACGAGAGCGCGGCGCAGGTCGGCGTGGAAGTCGGGATCGGCGGTCTCGATGCCGCCGAGGGTCTCGTCGGAGAGGACGACGCCGAAGCCGAAGGTGTCGTCGGGGGCGTTGAGCTCCCAGAGGGTGATGTCGCGCTCGGGTGCCTGGCGTTTGAGGAGGGCGGCCGCGTAGAGGCCGGCGGGGCCACCGCCGACGACCGCGACGCGGGCCACCGCCGGGGCGCTCACCGGCCCCGCCACTCGGGGACCCGCTTCTCGGTGAAGGCGGCGTGGAACTCGGCGTAGTCGGCGCTGTTCATCAGGAGGGCCTGGGTGGCGGCGTCGAGTTCGAGGGAGGCCGCGAGGGGCATGTCGAGCTCGGCGCCCAGCAGGGCCTTGGTCTGGGCGTGGGCGAGGGCGGGCCCCTCGGCGAGCCGGCGGGCGAGGTCGCGGGCGGCGGCGGGCGCGCCGCCCGGTTCGGTCAATTGGCTGATGAGGCCGATGCGTTCGGCCTCGGGCGCGTGGACGGGCTCGCCGAGCATCAGCAGCCGGGTGGCGTGGCCGAGGCCGACGACGCGGGGCAGGAGGTAGGCCGCGCCCATGTCGCCGCCGGAGAGCCCGACCCGGGTGAAGAGGAAGGCGAAGCGCGCGGTCGGGTCGGCGACCCGGAAGTCGGCGGCGAGCGCGAGGACCGCGCCGGCGCCGGCCGCGACCCCGTGGACGGCCGCGATCACGGGGAAGGGGCAGTCGCGCAGGGCCCGGACGACGTGGCCGGTCATGCGGTTGAAGTCGAGGAGGCGGGCGGTGTCCATGGCCAGGGTCGCGCCGATGATGTCGTCGACGTCGCCGCCGGAGCAGAAGCCGCGTCCCTCGCCGCCGAGGACCAGGGCGCGTACGGATCCGTCGCGGGCCAGCTCGGGGAGGAGGTCGCGCAGGTCGGCGTAGGCGCCGAAGGTGAGGGCGTTGAGCCGGTCGGGGCGGGCGAGGGTGACGGTGGCGACGCCGGAGTCGAGGGTCAGGCGCAGGTGCCGCCATTCCTCGGTGCGGGACGCGGAGCCGGTGAACGGACTCATCGAGCGCGGCCTCCTTCAGCCGGGCGGCTGGTGCCTGCCCGGTGAAGCTATCACCGTTGTGTGACCGTCGTCACGGGTGCGCGATAGGACTTGGGACGGCTCGGGGCCCTGTCGCGCACGCGTGACGGGATGGGGCGAGGGGCGTGGTCAGCGGCCCAGGGTGGCCACCATCAGGGCCTTGATGGTGTGCATCCGGTTCTCGGCCTCGTCGAAGACGACCGAGTGGGGGGACTCGAAGACCTCGTCGGTCACCTCCAGGGAGGTCAGGCCGTGGCGCTCGTGGATCTCACGGCCGATGGAGGTGCCGAGGTCGTGGAAGGCGGGCAGGCAGTGGAGGAACTTCACGGCGGGGTTGCCGGTCGCGCGCAGGACGTCCATGGTGACGGCGTACGGCGCGAGGAGGGCGATGCGGGCGTCCCAGACCTCCTTGGGCTCACCCATCGACACCCAGACGTCGGTGGCGACGAAGTCCGCGCCGTGCACCCCCTCGGTGACGTCGTCCGTGAGCGTGACCCGGGCGCCGCTGGACGCGGCCAGCCGCCCGGCCTCCTCGATGATCTCCTGGGCGGGCCAGAGCTCCTTGGGCGCCACGATCCGGACGTCCATGCCGAGGAGGGCACCGGTGATGAGGTAGGAGTTGCCCATGTTGTAGCGGGCGTCGCCGAGGTAGGCGTAGGCGACGCGCTCCAGCGGCTTGGCGGTGTGCTCGGTCATGGTGAGCACGTCGGCCAGCATCTGGGTGGGGTGCCACTGATCGGTGAGACCGTTGTAGACGGGCACCCCGGCGTGGGCGGCGAGCTCCTCGACGACGCCCTGGCCATGGCCCCGGTACTGGATCGCGTCGAACATCCTGCCGAGGACCCGCGCGGTGTCCCCGACGGACTCCTTGTGGCCGATCTGCGAGCCCGCCGGGTCGAGGTAGGTGGTGTGGGCGCCCTGATCGGCGGCGGCCACCTCGAAGGCGCAGCGGGTCCGGGTGGAGGTCTTCTCGAAGACGAGCGCGATGTTGCGGCCCTGGAGACGACGCTCCTCGGCGCCCGTGCGCTTGGCGGCCTTGAGCTCCGCGGCCAGTTCGATCAGGCCGTGGAACTCCTCGGCGGTGAGGTCCGTCTCCTTGAGGAGGTGGCGGCCCTTGAGGTCTGTCGCCATGACATGGGCTCCTACGTCGTCAGCGGCTGTAGCGAAAGTCGGAAGTATATACAGCCTGCCACATTCTTATGCACCCGCCTAGCCCGCCTAGAGAGCTGCGGCCCTGTTGGGAAGGCCTAGGCTCCCGGCACCGGGTCCCGTTCGACCGGGCAGCTCATACAGCGCGGCCCGCCCCGGCCCCGGCCCAGCTCGCTGCCTGGGATGGTGATGACCTCGATCCCGTGCTTGCGCAGAAAGGTGTTGGTCGTCGCGTTGCGCTCGTAGGCGACCACGACGCCCGGCTCTATCGCCAGGACGTTGCAGCCGTCGTCCCACTGCTCGCGCTCGGCCGCGTGGACGTCCTGCCGCGCGGTCAGCACCCTGATGGAGTCGAGCCCCAGGGCGGCGGCGATCGCGCGGTGCATATGCTCCGGCGGGTGATCGGTGACCTTGAGCTCGCTCTCGCCGACGCCGGGCTCGATCGTGTACGAGCGGAGCATGCCCAGGCCCGCGTACTGGGTGAAGGTGTCGCCGTCCACCATGGTCATCACGGTGTCGAGGTGCATGAACGCCCGTCGCTTGGGCATGTCCAGCGCCACGATCGTACGGGCCGACCCGGCCGCGAACAGGCCTCGGGCCAGCATTTCCACGGCCTGCGGGGTGGTCCGCTCGCTCATCCCGATGAGGACCGCGCCCTCGCCGATGACCAGCACATCGCCGCCCTCGATGGTGGAGGGGTAGGCCGCCTGCCCGTCGCACCAGATGTGGAAGCCGCCCGGGGCGAAGAGCGGATGGTGGCGGTAGACCGCCTCGTAGTGCACGGTCTCGTGCCAACGGGCGGGCCAGCGCATGGCGTTGATGCTCACCCCGTCGTAGATCCAGGCCGAGGTGTCGCGGGTGAAGAGGTGGTTGGGCAGCGGATTGAGGAGGAAGTCGTCCAGGTCCATGACGTGGAAGCGGACGGAGACGGGCTCGGCGTGCCGCTCCAGGAACTCGCGCTTGGTCATCCCGCCCACGAGCCACGAGGTCAGCTCGGCGGCCGGCATCCCGTCGAAGGCGGCCCGCAGATGATCGGTGGCGAGGGGGCCGTACTCCTTCTCGTCGAAGACCCGGTCCAGCACCAGCGCCCGGGCCGCCGGCGACCGCAGGCTCTCCTCCAGCAGGTCCTGGAAGAGATGCACCTCTACTCCGCGCTCCCGGAGGACGTCCGCGAAGCCGTCGTGCTCGGCGCGGGCGCGGCGGACCCAGAGCACGTCGTCAAAGAGAAGTGCGTTCTTATTGGAGGGCGTGAGCCGCTTCAGCTCCAGGTCGGGGCGGTGCAGGATGACGCGGCGCAGCCGCCCGGCCTCGGAATCGACATGGAATCCCATCCCCCCATCCTGACCCCAACCTGCCCCGTTCACTCGGCGACCCGGGCACGGAGTGCCGTACCGCGCCCCTTAAGGGGCGCGGGGCAGTGGGGCAGGCAGGGGCGCGGGGAACTGCGCACTCAGCCCCCACCGGCCCGCAGCGCCGGAACCACGAGACCGGCGGAGGCAAGCCGCTAGAGCCGCGGGTCCACCGGCTCGGACTCCAGCGCGAGGACCGCGAAGACCGCCTCGTGGACCCGCCACAGCGGCTCCCCCTCCGCCAGCCGGTCCAGCGCCTCCAGGCCCAGCGCGTACTCGCGCAGGGCGAGCGAGCGCTTGTGGCCGAGGTGGCGTATGCGCAGCCGGGCCAGATTCTCCGGGCGGGTGTACTCGGGCCCGTAGATGATCCGCAGATACTCCCGGCCCCGGCATTTGATGCCCGGCTGGACGAGCTTTCCGTCCTCCCCGCGCACATACGCCTGGAGCGGCTTGACGACCATGCCCTCGCCACCGGCGGCGGTGAGGTCGAGCCACCAGCGGGTGCCCTCGGCGACGGACGCCTCGTCCCCGGTGTCGACGACGATGCGGCGGGTGGGGGCGAGCAGCCCGCCGGCGTCGCCGGCGCCCGCGTCCCGCGCCACGATCCGGTCGATCATCGCGAGCTGTTCGTCGTGCGGGACAGTGGCCAGGCTGCGGCCCTCGGAGGCCAGGATCTGGAACGGCGCCAGCTGGATCCCGTCCAGGCCGTCCCCGTCGCCGGCCCCGTCGGTGCCGGCGGCCGGGCCGGTGGTCCAGCAGTAGCGGCGGTACGCCTCCGTGAAGGCCTCGGCGTCCTCGGCCCGCTCACGCTGGCGGCCGAGCAGCTCGGCGACGTCCAGGCCCCGGGCCGCGGCGGACTCCAGGGCCGAGAGCGCGCCCGGGAAGACCGCACCGGAGGCGGCGCCCACGGCCGCGTACTGATTGCGCAGCAGCCCCTGGGCCTTGAGGGACCAGGGCATCAGCTCGGCGTCCAGCAGCAGCCAGTCGGTGGTCAGCTCCTCCCAGAGCCCGGCACCCTCCACGCAGCGGCCCAGCCGCTCCAGGAGACGGGTGGCCACCTCGGTGTCGTCGAAGAACGGCCGGCCCGTACGGGTGTACACCGCGCCGGGCACACCCTCGGGCACCCCGAAACGCTCGCGCGCCACGTCCGCGTCACGGCAGACCAGGACCACAGCGCGGGAGCCCATGTGCTTCTCCTCGCACACCACCTGACGCACGCCGTCGGCACGGTAGGCGGCGAAGGCCTCCGCCGGGTGCTCCAGGTAGCCCTCCTCCTTGGAGGTGGCGCAGGGGGCCATCGTCGGCGGCAGGTAGACCAGCCGGCGGGGCTCGACCGCGAAGCGGCTCATGACCTCCAGAGCCGCCGCCGCGTTCTCCTCCTTGACCGCGACCCGGCCCAGGTGCCGGGTCTCCACGACGCGGCGGCCGGTGACGTCGGCGAGATCCAGCGGGCGGCCGTCGGCGCCGCCGGGCGCCTCGCTGGCCAGCGGCCGCAGCGGCTCGTACCAGACGCGCTCGGCCGGCACGTCCACGAGCTCGCGCTCGGGCCAGCGCAGCGCGGTCATCTTGCCGCCGAAGACGGCACCGGTGTCCAGGCAGATGGTGTTGTTGAGCCAGGTGGCCGCGGGGGTCGGGGTGTGGCCGTAGACCACGGCGGCCCGGCCCCGGTAGTCCTCCGCCCACGGGTAGCGCACGGGCAGGCCGAACTCGTCGGTCTCGCCCGTCGTGTCGCCGTACAGCGCGTGCGAGCGGACCCGGCCGGAGGTACGGCCGTGGTACTTCTCGGGCAGCCCCGCGTGGCAGACGACCAGCGCGCCGCCGTCGAGGACGTAGTGGCTGACGAGCGAGCCGATGAACTCCCGCACCCGCTCCCGGAACTCCGGGTCCCGCTCCGCCTCCCGCTCCAGCTGCTCGATCGTCTCGGCGAGGCCGTGCGCGACCTTGACCTGACGACCGCCGAGGAAGCGGCCGAGCTTGTTCTCGTGGTTGCCGGGGACGCACAGGGCGTGCCCGGCGGCGACCATGCCCATCACCAGGCGCAGCACACCGGGGCTGTCGGGGCCCCGGTCGACGAGGTCGCCGACGAAGACGGCGGTGCGGCCCTCGGGGTGCGCGGCGTCGACGGGACGGCCGGCGTCGTCGCGGACGAGGTCGTAGCCGAGCCGGGTCAGCAGGCTCTCCAGCTCGGAGCGGCAGCCGTGGATGTCACCGACGATGTCGAACGGGCCGGTGAGGTGGCGCAGGTCGTTGAAGCGGCGCTCGCGCACGATCTCGGCGGATTCCGTGCGGGCCGTGCCGCGCAGGACGTGCACCTTGCGGAAGCCCTCGCGCTCCAGGTGGCGCAGGGAACGCCGCAGCTCGCGCTGGTGGCGCTGGATGACGCGCCGGGGCAGGCCGGCCCGGTCGGGCCGGGCGGCGTTGCGCGCGGCGCAGACGTCCTCGGGGATGTCGAGGACGATCGCGACGGGCAGCACATCGTGCTCCCGGGCGAGGGCGACGAGCTGCTTGCGGGCCTCGGGCTGGACGTTGGTGGCGTCGACGACGGTCAGCCGGCCGGCCGCGAGGCGCTTGCCGACGATGTAGTGCAGGACGTCGAAGGCGTCCTTGCTGGCGCTCTGGTCGTTCTCGTCGTCGCTGACCAGGCCGCGGCAGAAGTCGCTGGAGACGACCTCGGTCGGCTTGAAGTGCCGTGCGGCGAAGGTGGACTTGCCGGATCCGGTGGCCCCGACGAGGACCACGAGCGACAGGTCGGGAACGGCCAGCGCCGCCCGTTCCTCAGCCGTTCGCCCCTCCGCGGTACGGCTCTCCACGCTGCTCTCAGTACTGCTCTCCGTTGTGCGGTCCTCGGTCATGCGGTCCTCGCCTCCTTCGCGCTCTCGTCGGTGCCGCGCTGCTTGCCACTCACACCATTCACGTCGTTCACATCGTTGTTCGTTTTCCTGGCCGTGTCCTCGTCCGCGTCGCCCCGGTGGAAGACGGCCATCTGCGTCGGCGGCCCCACCTCGGGGTCGTCGGGCCCCACGGGCAGGAACTCCACCGTGTACCCATGGCGCTCGGCGACCCGCTCGGCCCAGGCCCGGAACTCCTTCCGGGTCCACTCGAAACGGTGGTCCGCGTGGCGCACATGCCCGGCCGGCAGGGTCTCCCAGCGGACGTTGTACTCCACATTGGGCGTCGTCACGACGACCGTCGCCGGGCGGGCCGCGCCGAACACCGTGTACTCCAGGGCGGGCAGCCTCGGCAGGTCCAGGTGCTCGACGACCTCGCTGAGCACGGCGGCGTCATAGCCGGCGAGCCTGCGGTCGGTGTAGGCCAGGGAGCCCTGGAGCAGTGCCACACGGGCCGCCTGCCGTTCCGGCATCCGGTCCAGGCGCAGCCGCCGCGAGGCCTCCTTCAGCGCGCGTATCGACACATCGACGCCCATGATCTCGGTGAAGCGGGCGTCCTTCAGCAGCTCCCCCACCAGCTGCCCCTGGCCGCAGCCGAGGTCGAGCACCCGGGACGCCCCGGACCGGCGCAGGACGTCGAGGATCGCCGCACGGCGCTGCACCGCCAGGGGTACGGGCCGCTCCTCGGTGTCCGCCGCCTCGTCGACAGCGTTGTCCAGCTCCTCGGCCTCGGTGTCGTCGGCCTCGGCCAGCCGGGCCAGCGCCAGGCGGTCGAGGGCGTCACGGGTGAGGCCCCAGCGGCGGGAGAGATAGCGGCTGGTGATCAGTCGCTGCTCGGGGTGGTTTTCCAGCCAGCCCTCGCCGAAGCGCAGCAGCTTCTCCACCTCGTCGGGCGCGACCCAGTAGTGCTTGGCGTCGTCCAGCACCGGCAGCAGCACATACAGCTGCCGCAGCGCCTCGACCAGCCTCAGCTCCCCCTCCAGCGTCAGCGACACATAGCGCGAGTCGCCCCACTCGGGGAACCGCTCGTCCAGTGCCACCAGACGGGCGGTCACCGTCCAGCCCAGCGGCGTGAAGAGCCGCTCCACGAGCGCGGCGCCTCCCCGGGCGGGCAGCGCCGGGATCTCGATGCGCAACGGGCGCACCCGCCCCGGCAGTTCGGGCCGGGCCGCGCACTGTCCCTTGATGGCGCTGGAGAACACACTGCCGATCGCCACTGCCAGCAGCGAGGAAGCCGCGTAGGGACGGTCGTTGACGTACTGCGCCAGCGCCGAGTCGGGGGCGCCGCCCCGGCCACGGCCCTTGCCGCGCCGGACGAGCGCCACCGGATCGACCTCGAGCAGCAGCGCCGCCGTGCAGCGCGCCACGCCGGCCTCGGGGTAGAGGACATGCGCGGTGCCATGGGAAGTGGAGAACCGCTGCGCCTTGTCGGGGTGCTTGTGCAGCAGGAATCCGAGGTCGGTCGCGGGATTCTCGGCGTCACCGGAAGTACTGATCGTCAGGAACACGCGGTCGATTATCCAAGCCCGACTGTCCTGATTCCTACTGGTTTTCCAGCAGCTCGGCCAACTCCGCAATCCGTTCCGGGCCGACGCGGCAGCAGCCGCCGACGATCCGGGCCCCGGCGGCCCACCAGGCCGCGACCCGCGCGGGATCGAATGTCGCACGCCCCCGCCAGTCCCTTGCTCGCTCATCCCATCCCTCCCCACTGTTCGGATAGACCACGACCGGTTTCCCCGTCACCCGGGCGGCGATCTCCACCGCCCGGTCCACATCGCCCGGCGCACAGCAGTTGACCCCGACGGCGATCACCTGATCGTTCCCGGCGGCCACCGCGAACGCCTCCGCCAGCGGCTGCCCCGCCCTGGTGGCCTCGCCCTCGACGCTGTACGACAGCCACACCGGCACCCCGTAGCCCCGTACGGCCCGCAGCAACGCCCGCGCCTCGTCCATGTCCGGCACGGTCTCCAGCGCCAGCACATCCGGCCCGGCCCCGGCCAGTACCTCGATCCTCGGCCGGTGGAACCGCTCCAGCTCCGCGACGCTCAGCCCGTACCGCCCCTTGTACTCGCTGCCGTCCGCGAGCATCGCCCCGTACGGCCCGACGGACGCGGCGACCCAGACCTCCCGCTCCGCCCGCGCGGCCGCCCGGCGCGCCAGCTCCACGCTCCGCCGCAGCAGTGCGGCCGTCTCCTCTCTCCCCAGACCCCTTTTCGCGAACCCCTCGAAGGTCGCCTGATAGCTGGCCGTGATGAGCACCTGGGCGCCCGCCCGGACATAGGCCGAGTGCGCAGCCTCGATCTGCGCGGGATCGTCGGCGAGCAGCCGCGCCGACCACAACTCGTCGGACAGGTCACAGCCCTGGGCCACCAGCTGATTGGACAGCCCACCGTCCAGGACGAGCGGCCCTCGCGCGAGCGCGGCCGCGAGCGGTCCGACGGGCAGTGCGCCCGGCACCTCGGGCAGGTCAAACGCGTCGGGTGGCACGGCAGGCGAGGTGCCGTGCTGCGTACCGGGCGGTGTATCGGGGGCGGACATCAGGGTGTTCCTCCAGCGGCTGGGCGGGCCTCTCCCCACCACTATCGCGCCCCTCTCCCCGCACCTCCGTCCCGCCTGCTCGAACAGACGTCAACAGGCCGCCTCATGCCCTCCCCTACTCACTCCGGCCGGGTGAAATTCCCCCACGCCGGACGGCCCACGGAGCCTCCGCCAGTGTCCGGCGCGTCCGGCTGATCGTTGGCTCGGGCGGAGCCGGACCGCCCGGCCCGCGCACCGGTGTCCGCTGCCGGAGGCGACGACCGCAACGCCGCCCGACCGCACGGGGAGGGCGAGGGCCGAGGAGGCCACCATGACCCAGGAAGCCGCGCCCGACGAGGCCATGCCCACCCAGGCCGCTTCCCCACAGCAGGGCGCACCCAAGGGCCTGCTGCAACAGATGGAGGAGCTGATGGCGGCGCTCAACGCCGATCTGACGCAGCTCGACGCCGACCTTCAGTCGTCGGAGCGGCGAGCCGTCGACGAGCCCGAGGAGCCCGCCGAGTCCGCCTCGCCCAAGGGCGGCACCGGCACGGGCTGACCTCCACTTCCCCGGGCCCCTCATGCCGCACCGCCTCGCGTCCGCAGGGCGAGCCGTCTGAGCAGCCCTCCGATCCTGTCGCTGGTCTCGTCGGCGGCGTCGATCGCCTCTATGCACTGCCAGTAGACGGCGTCCTCCTCGCAGGCGCCGGCGACGCCCACCAGCGCGATGCCGACCTCGCCCAGGAGCTCGCCGAGGTCCGTCAAAGCCGCCCAGGGGTCGCGTACTTCGGCGAGCTGCGCCGCCCGTAAGCCTCCGGACCGCAGCGCGGTCTGGCGCAGCGCGCCGGAGGCCCGGGCCCCGGCCTCGCTGAGGCCGAGGGCCGCCGCGCGCGCCTCGAAGGGTCCGTGAAGGGCGAGATGGCTACCGATGGCCTCGGCCAGCGCCTGCGCCTGCCATGCCTCCACGACGATGTCCCGCACCTCCCTGGCCTGCGCCAGGGCGTGCCGGGTGGCCACGATGAGCCGCACTGCCTCCATGACCGTCCCCCATGTTTTCCGTCTGCCCGCTCTCACTACCCAGAGTGATGACTAACCGCCGGAAAAGCCAGGGGAATTCAGAAATCTGTGGATACCAAATGCGGTGTGGATAACTCAATCACTCCGGAGAGTGACGACCCCTGTGATCGTCGACGCCGTCACCGGCCTCCTGCGGTGCCGGAAATCGCCGCTCATTTCGGTCGATCTTCGCCGAAAGCGCCGCCAGAACGTCGATCCCCAGCACCTCGCAGAACTGGAGCAGGTAGGCCAGGACGTCCGCGACCTCGTCCTCGACCCGCGCGGAGGTCGAGGGGTCCTCCATCACCCGGGCCGACTGCTCCGGCGTCAGCCACTGGAAGATCTCGACCAGTTCGGACGCCTCGACGCTGAGCGCCGCGACCAGGTTCTTGGGGGTGTGGAACCGCTGCCAGTCGCGTGCCGCGGCGAAGGCCGCCAGCCGGTCCTGCAACGCCCGGACGTCGAGAGCCGGCGCCGCGGCGGGCTCGTGGTGGCCACCGTGGCCTTCTTCAGGATGTTCAAGGTGTTCAGGCTGTTCACTCACGTCCCCAGGTCTACCATCGACGCCCCTGCCACCTCGTCGGCCGCTTCCGCTGCCTCTCCTCGCACTGTCCCCACCAGTCTGATGTGCCCCCGCTCACACATCCGCGCCGCCAGCCCCAGCAGCTCCCGGGCCTGCCGCGCGTCGAGGCACCGGTCGAGCCCGTCCGCCAGGATCGTGAGCACCTGCCGGGCCGGCAGCACCTCGGCCGCCGGATCCACCGCCAGCACCCCGGGCCCCGTGAGCAGCACCAGGCACAGCGCCAGATAGCGCAGCTCGCCGTCTCCCAGCCGTTCCAGCGGGGTGGTCGCCCCGGCCTGCCGCGCCAGGACGGCCCGTACGAACCCACCGTCGAGGCCCTCCACCGACAGCCCGTCGACGGGGCCCCGGCAGCCCGCGCCCGCCGCGGCGACCAGCAGCGCGTGCCGGGTGACGCACTCGCTGCGGGTGCGCCCCAGCACCGCGGCAACGTTGTCGCACGCGCCCCGCAGCCGCCCGTCGCGCGCGGCGACCGGCGCGCGCATCAGCTCGGGCCGGGGGTCGCAGGGGAAGACCGAGCGCAGGGCGATCACGACCTGCTCGGCCGCGTCGAGGACCATCCGCTGCCCGGCGGTCTTCCCCGCGACCCGCAGCGGCAGCAACGCCGTGCCCAGCCGGTCGTCGGGCAGGGGCGCGCGGGTGACGGGCACGGAACCCGCCGTGTGCCAGGCGGCCTCGACCCTTGGCAGCCCCGGGTCGCGCAGCGCCGTGGAGAGCAGTGTCCGCCCCGACCCCGTCAGCCGTTCGCCGACCACGCGCAGTTCGGGCTCGGCCTGGACGGCCACGTCCAGCAGGACCGGCCCCACCGGGCCCTCCACCGTGCACCCGATCCGGAAGCCCCGTCTCCCCTGGGCGTCGGGCCTGGCCTGCTGAGGTACGCACGCCTGGGCGCCGCCGGCCACCGGGGCGAGCGCCTCGTCGAGGGTGTCACCGCCCGCGAGCCGGGCGAGGGTCTCGTACGCCTCCAGGGCGCTGGACTTGCCGCTGCCGCTGCCACCCCTGAACAGGGTCAGCGGACCGAGGGGGAAGACAGCGTTGCGGTGCGATTTGAAAGCGGAAAGCCGCAGTTCGGTGACGGCGGGGCGCGGGTGCGGGTTGGCGGCGTCCATGCCTGAGGACCGTAGGCGGCGGATCGTCAGCCAAACCGTTTCATCTGATCATTCTTCCTACGATCGGGGTACCCGGAGGCCACCTCGGTCCCTTCGGGGGCCAGCAGGAAGACATTGGTGTCGACCCGGTGCATGGCACTGCCCAGCCCGAAGACGACACCGCTGGAGAAGTCGAGGATGCGCTTGGCCACGTCGGTGTCGGCGCTCGTGAGGTCGAGCAGCACCGGGACACGGGCGATCAGGTGCTCGGCGACCTCGCGGGCGTCCGCGAAGACCTGCACCCGGAGCACGACGAGCCGTCGCTGCTTCTCCGCGGGCTCCTCCTCGGGCAGGGCCCGGTGGTCGGGCCAGGACGGCCATGCCTGGTGGCCCCTCAGCGGGACGACCTCGGCAAGCCCCTCCCACTGCTCATCGGTGGCCTCGGACCGGTTCACCGGATCACCCCTCCGGGGAACGTGCTGGGTATGTACATCCCGCGATTCTAGGGATAAAAACCCCCGTTAGGCCCAATGACACGCGCCCCGAGGGGGCCGATCGGCCCAAGGACCCGGCTCCTCGGCCCATCGTCGGCGAAACGATACGTATCGCCTCGATCACTCGCTACACTCCTGTGTCATGCCCGACAAGACAGCACCCGACGCCGCCCGGCGCAGCCAGCGCTCACGCCAGGCGATCTGCGAGGCCGCCCTCTCCCTCGTGGGCGAGACCGGCTACGACAAACTGACGATCGAGGGAATCGCGGCGCGCGCCGGCGTCGGCAAGCAGACGATCTACCGCTGGTGGCCGTCCAAGGGCGCCGTCCTGCTCGACGCCTTCACCGAGACCGCGGAGGCCGGCGCGGGCACGTTGCCCGACACCGGCGACCTCGCGACGGACCTCAAGGCCGTGCTGCGGGCGACGGTCGACGAGTTCAACAACCCGGCGTTCCAGGCCCCGTACCGCGCGCTCTACGTGGCCATGGTGAACGACTCCGAGGTCTCCGCCGGTTTCACGAGCAAGGTGATGGAACCGGGCACCCAGGCCTACGTCGACCGGATCCGCGCCGCACAGGACGCGGGGGAAGTCGCCGAGGACGTCGACCCGCGCCTGGCCGCAGAGCTGATCCTCGGCCCCTTCGCCCAGCGCTGGCTGCTGCGGAGCCAGCCGCTGACGCATGCGTTCGCCGACAGCCTCGTCGACATGGCCCTCGCCGGGCTGCGTCCCCGGGCCTGAACCGCCACGCATAACAGTACGATCGGTACGCGATGCTGAACCATATTGCGCGGTACCTGCGCTGCCCCCACTGCACTGCCCCCCTGGCCATGGAGGACCGTACGCTCGCCTGCTCGAACGGCCACTCCTTCGACGTGGCGAAGCAGGGCTATGTGAACCTCCTGCCCGGGGCGGTCAAGTACAGCGCCGACACCCGGGAGATGGTCGACGCCCGCGCGGAGTTCCTGGGCGCCGGCCACTACGCCCCCATCGCCGACGCGCTGGTCGCTCTGGCCCACGAGACGGCCGACTCGCGAGCCGCGGGGTGCGTGGTCGACATCGGCGGCGGCACAGGCTACTACCAGTCCCATGTCATGGACGCCTTCCCCGAGGCGGAGGGAGTCCTCCTCGACATCTCGAAGTTCGCCGCCCGCCGCGCCGCCAAGGCGCACGCGCGCATCGGCGCCGTGGTGGCCGATGCCTGGCAGGCGCTGCCGCTCCGGGACGCCTCCGCCGCGCTCGTCGTCAACACCTTCGCCCCGCGCAACGGTCCCGAACTCCGCCGGATCCTCCACCCTCAGGGCACCCTCCTGGTCGTCACCCCCCGCCCGGACCACCTGGGGGAGCTGATCGACGTCCTGGGCCTGATGCGCGTGGACGAGCGCAAGGACCAGCGCCTCTCCGACCAGATGGCCCCGCACTTCTCGACCACGACCTCGCGCGCCCTGACGACGACCATGACGCTGGACCACCACGCCCTGGCCCAGCTGGTCGGCATGGGTCCCAACGCCTGGCACCGCGACGGCGAGGCCCTGGCGGCACGGATCGCGGCGCTCCCGGAGCCGTACGAGGTCACGTTGTCGGTCACGCTGACGGCGTACCGGCCGCTGGCCTGAGAGACCCCGTACGACAATGGCCTTCGTCACGACCACCGTCGCCTTCCACCTCATCCGGCCTCCCCGAACACCCGCCGGGCCGCCCTCCGCCAGCGGTTCGCCGGGAGGGCGGGGCGAAGAGCCGCCAAGGCCCCGCAGTACTTGGTGAAGACGGCCGGGCGCACACCATGGGCGTGCAGCAGCCGGTCGACGTCGCTGAGATGGCTCGCCGACTTCGTCTCGACGAGGACGAGCGCGGCGTCACCGTGTACGGCACGTCCCGTGCTCGGGTCGCCGCAGACCAGGCTCACGTCACAGGTGATGCGCTCGCCGTCGGCCACCAGGGTCGTGCGCAGATAATCCGTGGTGAGGGAAGGGGACAGGGTCGTGGGCGCCTCGATGCCATGGGTCCGCTGCAGGGTCTCGGCGAGATACGCGCGGCAGTGGGGGTCGAGCGGGGTGTCCACGCCGGTCAGAGGGCGGCGGTGTTTGACCGTGGCACCGCGTCTCCCCTTGAGTTTGATCTCGAATTGCCGCTCCCCCGAGTCCTCGTACACCCGCTCACGGATCTTGAAACGGAGCCGGCGGCCCTGGCGGTGGTCGTGGAAGGAGCCGAGTCCCGGGGTGTCGTAGTAGACGGAGTGATAGCGGAAGGCTCGACGCCCGCCGATGGCCAGCGCCCGGAAGGGGCCACCCGGTCGCCGGGAATCCGTCAGGCGGCCGGCCACGCTCAGGAAGACCGGTGCGGGGACGAGGTACTTGCGGTCGAAACGGGTGAGCAGCTGAGCCCGTTCGTTCACCTCGGCCAGGGAGATGGGTGCCGCGGTCTGCGCTGCCAGGACGACGGCCCGAGCTGCTGTCATGGGTGCTGTCACGTGGGCTGCCATGGCGGCGGTCACACCGGCTCGCAGGCGGGTGCGACCCGGAGCCCCATCAGGGCCTCCGCGCCGAGGTAGGCGCCCTCGTCCGGGTCGGGCTCGCGGTACCGGACGTCGACGACCATCAGGTCGCGGACGTAGTCCACCTCCGTGATCGTCCACCGCAGTGGCTCGCCCAGCCGCCTGGCCAGGTCGGTCCGGAGCGCGACGGGGTCACGGTGCACCCGGTCGAGAGTGACGACGGCGCGGCGTGAGCGGGCCAGAAGCCAGTGGCTGTCGGCGGCCCAGAGGACGAGGAGCAGCACCGCGCTCAGCCCGGCCTTCACCGGGACCATCACCTCCGGCAGCCCGCAGACGAGGCCGAGGACGAGCGTGGTGAAGTAGTACGCGACGTCCTCCTGCTGCACCGCGTCCGAGCGCAGCCGCACGATCGACAGCACCCCGAAGAGCCCGAAGCCGAGCGCGGCCGCTCCTCTGCCGCCCACCGTCGCCAGGGCCGCGACGACGGTGAACAGCCCGGTGTTCAGGGCCAGGTAGGCCGGTACGAGGTCACGGCGGCGATGCCGCGGATAGTAGATCGCGAAGGCCAGCAGACAGACAGCAGCGAGGTCCAGCGCCAGGCCGGCGACGATGTGCCGTAGAGCGTCCATGATTCGCTCCCTCTCGGGTCGGAAGGAGCACAGACGATAGGCCCACCGGGATCGAACATGTTTTCCCTTGTGGAAAAACGTTCTTGCGGGGAGGCCCGGGGCGAATAGTTGTGGCGTGCGGTACAAGTCTGCCCTGATATTCCGGCGGCAGCGAAAGCCGAATGGGGTGGGAGATGCCAGTGATGAAGTTCGAGGACCGCGTTCCCTTCGTGGTACGGCTGGAGGCCGAGGACCGGCAGGCGCTGTTCGAGAGCGGTACCCCTCTCGCCTTCGCGGCGCGACAGGTACTACTGCATGAGCACGAGCCTTCGGCGCACGTGCTGATCCTGCTCTCCGGCTGGACGAAGGTGGTCTCGGCGGCCGCCAACGGCTACGAGGCGCTGCTGGCCCTACGGGGCCCGGGTGACATCGTCGGGGAAGGAGCCGTGCTCACCGGGCGCCCCAGGGGAGCGACCGTGACGGCGCTGGGGCGGGTCGAGACCCTGGCGATCAACGCGGAACAGTTCAGCGGCCTTCTCGACGAACGGCCGGGCATTTCCCGCAAATTGCTGGCACTGGCCGCCGACCGCATGCGCGACAGCGACCGCCGAAGGGTTCAGTACGCGGCCCTGAACGTGCAGGAACGGCTCGCCCTGCTGTTGCTGGAGCTGATCGACAGCCACGGGGAGGATACGGAGGACGGGGTGCAGCTGACGCCCGGGCTCACCCAGAGCGAACTGGCCGGTTCGGTGGGCGCCTCCCGGGAAGCGGTGGCCCGGCTGCTCAAGGGGTTGCGGGAGCGCGGCATCGTGCGCACCGGGCGGCGGGGCCTGGTGGTGGTGCGGCCGGAAGTACTGCGGAGGATGGCATGCCAGGGCGACCGGTGAGAGGCGTCCGGCACCGTGCGAACGGGCCCGGGCACAAGTGTCGCTGTGTGTACGTGGTCACACAGCGAGTGTGCTAGGTTCCATCGCCTCAAACTCCCTCCCGGTGGCATCTTTTGGGTGTCAAGACGGCCTTCACCGGCCCATCTCTCCAGCGGAAGGCGGCCATGCGCGAGCCTGTCAACCGGACCATCCTGCTCCTCGACATCGAGCGGTTCAGCCGCCGCGACGACGTGGTGCAGGCCGCGCTCCGACGCACTCTGAACACGGTCGTGGACCAGTTACTGGGGGCGGCGGGCGTGGAGGCCACCCAGCAGTACCGGGAGGACCGCGGTGACGGGCTGATCGTCCTCATCAGCGGCGACGTGGCCAAGACCGCCGTCCTGCGCTCGCTCCTCACCGTCACACCCGAACTCCTCCACGACCACAACCGGCTGGCCTCGAGCAGCGCGCAGATGCGGCTGCGCATGGTGCTCGCCGCGGGAGAAGTCGCCCACGACCCCCAGGCCGGCACCACCGGGGGACTCGTCGGGCACGACCTCAACCAGGCGTTCCGGCTGCTCGACTCGGACGCCCTGCGCAAAGCCCTCGCCGGACGGCCGGACCAAGGCTGCGTCCTGGCCGTCAGCGACCCGGTCTACGAAGGGATCGTCCGCCACGGCCACCACGGGGTACGGCCGGAGCTCTTCCGGCGCACGGAAGTGGCGGTCAAGGACGGTGTGCTGTCCGCCTGGATCCATCCCGGCGGGATGCTGTCGGTGCCGGATTCGGCAGAGGCAGGAGCAGGGACAGGGGCACATTCACAGGCACAGGAAACGGCGGCGAGTGAGCCGCGCCCCACGTCCGGCCGGTCCCAGCAGGAGCAGCGCGGTGGCGCGGTCTTCCACTTCCATGACGCCCCGGTGATCCACGGCTCGCTGGTCGTCGGAGACCAGCACGGGGTCAGCAGCGGTCAGGTGACCGGCCATGTGATCCTCGGCGGATCCTTCGCCGAGCCACCCGTCGCCCCGCGCGCCCACGACGCCCGGCCCGAGAACGCGAACCGGTCCGGGAACAGGGACCGGTCCGAGATCGCGAACCGGTCCGAGAACGGGGACCGGTCGTGAGCACACCGCACGAGCACCAGAACGCCGCCGGTGCCACGGCTCTGCCGGGACCCACGGGGGTGGCCCCGGCAGAGCCGTCCCCGGACGTGCTTCCCGCACCGGACCCCGGCCTCGGCCCGGACCCGGCCGACGACGGCACCGAGGCCGACGACACCGCCGCCGAACACGCCTGGGACTCCCGCCGGGACCTCTACCGTCACAGCCCGGGCATCATGCTCGGCCGCTCCGCGCAGCTGGGCGGCTCGCTCGTCGGCGGTGACCAGCACGGGGTCAGCGGCGGTCAGGTCACCGGCGACGTGATTCTGGGCGGCAGCAAGATCGAGTACCACCTGGGCGGCGACGCCGAGGAGAGGTCCGGCGAGATCCCCGCCGCCGAGGTCGCCGCGCTCGCCCTCCGCTTCGTCTTCCCCGAGCGCGCCGAAGGCGCCGCACCGGGCCGGGAGGAGCGTCACCCAGCCGTGGACGCGCCAGCCGAATCGACAGCTGCGGACGAGAGTGCGGAAGCCCGCGCCTGGGAGCCCGGCAGCCCCTTCGACCTCGCGCTCACCAGGCTCAAGGAGCACCGCGTCGCCGTCATCTCCGGCCCCGCGACGACCGGACGCAGTGCCGCGGCTCTCATGCTGCTGCGCGCGGTGGGCTCGACCTCGTACCGCGCCCTGGACCCGGCGCTGTCACCGGGGCGCCTGGCCGGGGAGCTGCGCGACGGGTGCGGCCACCTCGTCGCCGACTTCCCCACCACGGCCGAACGCCCCCTGCGCGAGCATCATTTACGTGCCCTGAGCGAGAAGTTACAGGCTTCCGGCAGCCATCTCGTCATCGTCGTCGGGCCGCATCCCGTCGTCCACGGCTCCGTCGGGCACGTGGCGTGGCAGCCGCCCGAGCCTGCCGCGCTACTCCGGGGGCACCTGCGCCACAAGGACCTGGCCGGTCACGGCGTCGACGACCTCCTCGCGCTCACCGAGGTGCGGTCGGCCCTCGGGCACCGCAGGCCGGTCGCCGAGCTGGCCCGCTTCGCCGACCGGATCGCCGCGTACGCCCAAGGGACCCTGTCCCTCGCCGACCTCGCCGCCTTCGGGCACTACGCCGCCGAACGGCAGGTACGGGCCTGGTTCGACAGCACGGAACAGACCCTGCACGACAAGGCGTTCCTGATCGCGCTCGCCACCTTCGACGAGGCCCCCTACCCCCTCACGGCCGAGCTGAGCGACGTCCTCTTCGGCTTCCTGCAACGCATCGAGAACCCCGGAGAGCCCGCCCGCATCCCCGTCTTCGGCACCTCCAGCGCCCAGCGCGTCGAACACGCCCAGGCCGACCGGTACCAGGAGGCCGAGGAGACCGAATGGGGGCCGGTGCTCCAGACGAAGGTGCAGTTCCGGGATCCGCTCACGGCCATCACCCTGCTCCGCGAGGTCTGGACCGGCCACCCGTCGGCGCGCCCCGCGCTGGTGGCCTGGCTGCGCCGTCTGGCGCTCGACCCCCGTCCCGTCGTCCGTACCCGGGCCGCCTCCACGGCCGCGGTGCTGGCACAGACCGACCTCCCGTCGACCATGGCCCTGCTCGTCCGGCCCTGGGCCCTGCAGCCCAAGCTCCGCGCCCGGCTGGCGGCGGCCAGCGCCCTCGCCCTCGCCCATCACCTGGGCGCGCCCCACGTGCCGCGCGTCCTGCGGGAGTGGTGCGCCGATTCCGACCACCGGCCGCGCTGGACCGCTGTGCGCACCTACGCGCTCGTGGGCGACGCCTTTCCGGCGGAGGCCCTCGACGCGCTCATGGAAGCGGTCCGCGGCGTGGAGGCCCGGGGCGGCCCCGCCCCGGGCTGGCCGGACGAGCTCGACGAGATCGCCCAGTCCGCGGCCACGCTGTTGCTCGCGGCCGGCCAGAACGGGGGCGGGGGCCGGGAGGCCGGCGGCGCCGCGGCCGAACTGTGGCCCGCGCTCGTACCCTTGATGCGCGGCGGCGCGACACGGGAGTTCGTCCTGCGCACGGTCGTCCACGCCTGCGGCCCCACGGACACCTCCGGTGACGCCGGACGCCCGCTGCTGCTCGACCTGTTCGGCCGGGCGGACGCCACGGCCGGCACTCCCGGTGGGCTGCTCCGGCAGTCGCTCGCCGCGCTGTGGCGCGGTGTCCTCAACGACCCGTTGTGCTCGACGTCCGGTCTGGAGACCATGCGCCGCTGGGTCCGGGCGGCCGAGGCCGACCCGGAAGCGGAGCAGGCGCTCTCGGAGCTGCTCCCCCTCCTGGCCGTGTCGGTCGAGGACACGAAACGGCTCGCCTATCTGCTGGACAACCTGCGTGGCGAACCGGGCTCCACTCCCCTCGCCGCGGCCGTCCGGTTGCGCGCGGTCCTGTCCCTCTCGCCCACCCCGACGGCCCCGGCACCCCAGTGATCACCGCCTCTCCACGCCGCCGCTCGGACTGATCCGAAGGGCACTCCCGAGCACCGTTACGAGCACTGTTTCGAAAACTGTCCCGGGAGCTGTCCGAGGACTGTCCCGAGCGCTTCCCGACGAGTTCAAGGCCTGTTCCAAGGAGTAGCAACACCATGATGGGCAACCAACCCCAGTGGCAGCAGGACGCCGACCGCCACTCGCGGCTCGTCGACCCGGTCGTCACGATCCAGGAGCTGTCACGCTTCAAGCCCCTCCGCACCACCCGCATCGACTACGCCCTGGTCTTCACCACGGCCCAAGGCGGGCTCGACCCCTATCTGCCACCGAACCGCCCGAGCCGCACCGAGCTGGCCACCCGTCGCTGGACCAGCGTGTACGAGGTCGACATGGGGCTGCACGACGCGGACGCCGTCCTGGCCCTGCCCAGCGGCAACGACGCGTTCCTCTTCGAGGTGTCCCTCAGCTGCAGCTGGCAGGTCCTCCACCCCGCCCTCTTCGTCGCCAGCGGGGAACGCAACGTGCCCGCCATGATCCAGCGGCTCGTCGACAACGCCGTACGGCCCGTGCTGCGCCGGTACGCGATGACGGACAGCGCCGCCGCGGAGCACGAGGCGCAGTGGGCGCTCGCCGCCGCCGAACCGCTGGGCGCGGCGGCCGGGCTGCACATCGGTTGCGTCCTCCAGATCCGCCGGGACGAAGCCGCCCTGGCGCACGAGCACGAGCTGCGGGAGATCCAGTTCGCACGGGAGAAGCTCGAACCCCGGCACGCCCTGCTCATGCGGGAGGACGAGCTCGCGGCGGAGCGCGCCCTCGTCCAGGGACAGCAGCAGCACCAAGTCGAGCTCCAGAATCAGAACCTCGTTCACGAGCGGCAGTTGATCCGCGGCCGGCAGGAAGTGGAGCTTCAGGAGATCGAGGCCCAGAAGATCCAGTACTACGCGTACTACCTGGAGCAGGGCGGCCCCACCGCCATGGCTTTCCAGCTCGCCAAGCACCCCGAGGACACCCGTCTGGTCATGGAGAACCTCCGGGAGGACCAGATGCGCACCATGCAGAGCCAGATGCAGCTCGTGCTTCAGGCGCTCGGCGGCGGGCCGGGCGGTCTCGAGGAGCACCAGTTGGACGAGCCGCGCAGGATGGCGGTGAACCTGGCCAAGCAGTTCCTCAGCGCCAAGCGCCCGTCCGCCCTGCCGGGAGACCCGCCAGGGGGTGTACCGGGGGGTGTACCGGGGGACCTGCCGGCGGTCGAGGCCGTGGCTCCCGATGCCGCGCCCGAGGACTCGGCGCGGCCGGCCGATGGCGACGCGATGGCGCCGCCGCCCGCTCCTCCGGGGCACCCCGGGGGAGGCGCGGCCCCGAAGGACGCGGGTCCGGTCTTCGGGTACCGGCCCTCGACTCCTCCCCCGGGCCAATGAGCACCGGCCTCCCGGAACCCACCACTCCGGCATCAGTGGCCGAACCACGAACGGCCGAGCGCCTGTTGAAGGAGCTCCGCCAGGAAGTGGCCCGGGCGGACACCAAGGGTTCGGTCCTGGTGGCCGCGCAGGGCATGTCCGCGTCGGCCCTCATCGCCGTACTCGTCGCCGCCCCGGGCTGGCAGCCGTCATCCCTCTCGGCGCTCGGGCAGGTGATGTGGTGGGCGGGCGTCGCCTGCTTCATCGGATCGCTGCTGGCCCTGTTGATGACGGTGGTCCCGCGCTACCGGTCGCACGACTGGCGGCCCGGTCTGCCGCTGACCCATTTCGCCGACATCCACCGTGCGGCCCGCCATGGGCCGACGGCATTGGAGGAGGCCTTACGCGAGACCGAGCGCGCTCCCGCGGCGGCGCTCCTGTCGGCGCTCACAGAGAACAGCCGGATCGTCACCGGCAAGTATGCGTGGCTGCGGACGAGCATGGCGTGTTTCACGGCCGCGATGGTGCTGCTGCCGGTCGCGCTCCTCGTCGGCTGACGCGCGCGGACCGCCACCACGCCTTTGGACAACGCCCCAGGAAACGACCCAGGAGACGTACAGCCATGCCCGACCAAGGCCACGCCGACCAGGGCCACGCCACCGCACCGCTCCCACCGGAGGGCCCGCCCCCGCACCCGGGGGCATCGGCACCACCGGCGTACCCGCCGCCGTACCCGGGCGAGATGCCCACGCCACCGCCGTACCCGGGTGAGACGCCGCCCTCCTACCCCGGGGAAACCTCAACGCCTCCGCCGTACCCGGGCCAGGCCACGGCAGCACCGCCGTACCCGGACGAGAAGCCTCTGCCCGCCCGACCGGCGTACCCGGGCGAAATGCCACCGCCCCCTTACC
>NZ_JAILXP010000290.1 GCF_020740895.1 Streptomyces sp. UNOB3_S3
GCCCACCCCAGCGCCCACGCCAGCCCCACGGCCGCGGCGGCGAAGACCAGCGGCCCCAGCCACGCGGCGAGGTAGTACGGCCACGCGCCCCGGAACCGGGGCCTCAGCCCGGCCCCGGCGAAGCCCTCCCGGGTCACCCGGCGCCGCACGGCCACCGCCGCGAGCGCGGGCATGAGGGCGAAGGGCAGCTGGACGAGCGGATCGACCAGCGACAGCCCCCACAGCGAATGAGCGGCGTAGAGATAGAGCCAGCTCCCCGTGAAACAGATGACCAGGAAAGCCGCCACTCCGTTGAAGGCCGCCACGCCGTTCCGGCCGCCCGTGTCACCACCCGGCCCCCCGTCGGCCGTCGTGCCCACCGTGATCTGCGCTGCCATGAAAGAACCCCCGTCGTACGAAGCAGGTGCCGAAGTCCCGGCAAGCCTCGTGCGCCTGACCGGCCGGCACATCCCGGTCACGGGGGAGACCGTGTATCGCTCGCGCGGGGGAGGCGGGCCACCGCAAGCCGCTGCGATACTCCCGGGCGTGCGTCTCCTGATACGTCCCTTCCGTCCGCCCACGAGCGGCGACACCCTCCGGACCTGGCTCCACGGGCTGCTCGGCGCCGCCCTCGGTCTCCTGCCGCTCGCCGCCGCCACGCTCGTGACCGCGGCGGTCCCGCGCGACTGGCCGGCACCGGCCCGCACCGCCGTGCTCCTGACCGCGTGGGCCGCCCTCACCGTCGCCGCCGGCTGCCCGCGACCGGCGCGGGGCGCCTCCGTCCGCCTGGCCAACCGCCTGCTGGGCACGGCCCTTCCCGCCCCCGTCGCGGCGGCGCGGGCAGGCGGCGCCGACCGGTTCCGCACGGGGGCGTGGCTCGTCCTCCACACGGTGGTGGGCGGTGTACTGACGGCCGTGACCGTCCTCGCGACGGCGACGGCTCTCGCCCTGCCCGCCGTGTGGCTGAACGGCGGCGACCGGATCACGGTGTTCCGTCCCCTGGACGTGCCCGGGGGAGCGGGCGGGCTGTGGACGCTCCCGGCGGCGGGCGCGCTCCTCCTCCTGGCGGGCCACGCCTGTGCCGCCGTCTCCGCCCTCCTCCGGCGCGCCGCCCCCGCGCTCCTCGGCCACGGCCCCGCCGAACGGCTCGCCGCGCTCGAGTCGCAGATGCGGCGGATGGCCCAGCGCAACCGGCTGGCGCAGGAGTTGCACGACTCGATCGGTCACACCCTGACGGCGTCCACCATCCAGGCGGCGGTCGCCAGGAGACTCATGGACACCGACCCGGCCGCCGCCCGCCGCGCCCTCACCGGCCTGGAGGAGGCCTCCCGCGCCGCCATGGACGACCTCGACCACGCCCTGGGCATCCTCCGCGAGGAACGCACGGCCACGGCCCCGCCGCTCACCCTCGCCGACCTCCACACGCTGGTCGACCGGGTCCGCCGGACGGGGACCGACGTCCGCGCGGACGTCACCGGCGACCCGGCGGGCGTCCCCGCGACCGTCTCCCGCGAGGCCTACCGGATCGTCCAGGAAGGGCTGACCAACGCCCTGAAGCACGGCGGCCGTTCCCCGGTCCGCCTGCGCGTGACGGTCACCCCCGCCCTCCTGGAGCTGGAGATCGCCAACCCGCTCCCGGGGCGCGCCCGGCCGGCCCGCGCGGCACGGCGCGGCAGGGGACTCACCGGCATCCTGGAACGCGTGGACCTCCTCGACGGCGAGGCCGTGACGGGACCGGACCCCGATGGCACGGGCTGGCTGCTCGCCGTGCGCGTCCCGCTGAGGCAGGCGCCGTGACCACGACCGTCACCGTCCTCGTCGCGGACGACGAGGAACTCACCCGCACCGGCCTGCGGACCCTGCTCTCGGCGCTGCCCGGGCTCGCCGTCGTCGGAGAGGCAGGCGACGGCCACCGGGCCCTGGCCCTCGCCGGGGAACTGCGCCCGGACGTCGTCCTGATGGACGTCCGGATGCCCGGCATCGACGGCATCGAGGCCACCCGGCGGCTCCAGACGGCCCTGCCCGGACCACCACCGAAGGTCGTGGTGATCACGACCTTCGAGAACGACGCGTACGTCTACGACGCCCTGCGCGCGGGCGCGGCGGGCTTCGTCCTCAAACGCGCCCCGTCCGAACAGATCGCCCACGCCCTGCGCCTGGTCGCCACGACCGACTCGCTCCTCTTCCCCGACAGCGTCCGCAGGCTCGTCGCCGCCCGGCCCGGGCCGCCGCCACGGCCTCCGCGCGGCACCCCCGCCCTCACCGGCCGCGAGCGGGAGATCCTCCGTCTCATGGCGAGGGGCCTGTCCAACACCGACATCGCCGGTCACCTGATCGTCGGCCTGGAGACGGTCAAGACCCACGTCAGCAACCTCCTGGCCAAGCTCGGCGCCCGCAACCGCACCCAGGCCGTGATCCTGGCCTACGAATACGGGTACGTGGTCGCGGGCGCCGGCGAGGGACCGGTCAGCGGGGCGGGCGGATGGACAGGGCGTGCCGGAACTCGTTCCTCGGGTCCCAGTGCGCCTTGACGCGCTGGAGCCGGGCGTAGTGGCCCTTGTAGTAGAGGGTGTGCCACGGAGTCCCGGCCCCGCCCGGCGCGGGGTCGGCGAGGTCGGCGTCGGGGTAGTTGATGAAGCACCCGTCGCTGTTGGTGCCGGGCGCGGGCACACCGCCGCTGTCGGCGTACACGGCCTTGTAGAGGTCGCGCAGCCAGGCGAGCTCCGTCCCGCCGTCGTGCCGCGGGTCCTCCCAGGCCGTCAGGTAGACCGCCTTGAGGATGGAGTCCCGCTGCGCGACGGCCGTCGCGTCGGCCGGGACGGTGTTGACCTTCCCGCCGTAGGAGACCAGCCACAGCGAACCGCCGAGCTCGCCGCCCGCCTTGCCGGTGAGGTGCTCGTGGAGCACATCGATCTGACGGTCCGTGAGGCGCTTGCGCAGATAGCCGGACTTGGCCTTGAAGAACGACGGCGCGGACTCCGACACGTTCGCGTTGACCTGGAGCCAGGGCAGGGCCCGCCGGGTCACCGTGGGCCGGGCCCCGGTCCCCTGGCCGACCGCGGCAAGGTAGTCGTCCAGGAGCCGCTCCGCCCCGGATCCGGTGGAGTCCAGCTGGCCGATCATGTCGAGGGTGCCGACCTTGCGGGTGTTCAGCATCAGCACACTGAACAACCCCGCGTAGGGCGAGCCGGGCGCGCTGTTGTTCTCGTACCAGGTGCCGTGGTTGCGCACCAGCCGGGCGAAGGAACGCTCGTCCAGGTCCTTCCACGGCCAGGAGGCGCTGAAGGTGAGGACGGACGCGGGCGGGCGGGGCAGTAGACGGGTGGGGTCCGACCCGGTGGCCGCCGGGTCCCGGAACCAGTAGCGGGTGACGATGCCGAAGTTGCCGCCCCCGCCGCCCGTGTGCGCCCACCACAGCTCGCGCAGGGGGCCGGACGAGTCCCGGGTGGCGACGACGCTCGACGCCTTCCCGGAGGCGTCCACGACCACGACCTCCACGCCGTACAGATGGTCGACGGACAGCCCGTGCCGGCGCGACAGGGCGCCGTACCCGCCGCCGAGCACATGCCCGCCCACTCCCACCTCGGCGCTGGCGCCCGCCGGGATGGACACACCCCACTCGGTGAACAGCCGCCGGTACACCTGCCCGAGCAGGGCACCCGGCTCGACCGCGAACGCCCGCCGCGACGCGTCGTAATGGACGGCGGTCATGGGGGAGAGGTCGATGAGGGCCTTGACGGAGGGATCGTCGACGAAGCCCTCGAAGCAGTGCCCGCCACTGCGCACGGCGACGCGTCTGCCCTCGCGCACGGCCTGCTGCACGGCCTCGACGACCTGCTCGGTGGTGTCGGCCACCCGCACGTAGTCGGGCTTGCCGACGAAGCGGGCGTTGGTGCCGCGCCGGGTGAGCGACGGGTAGCGCGTGTCGTCGGGTCCGACGGTGGCGGGGCCGGACCGGGCCGGTACGGCGGCGGCCGCCCGGCCGGCGGGTGTCGCGGCGGCCTCCGGCGTGGACAGCCCCACGGCCGTCGCCCCCAGCGCCGCCGTGCCCGCGAGCACTCCGCGTCGTGTCACGTCCGTCAAGGCATGCTCCCGTCACTGGTCGATAAGGAGAAGCGCATGCCCCAACGGTGGTGCACCACAAGACGGATGACATCGTCCGCAGGGAGTAGGGGACACCGTTCCCGGGGAGGAGGACGGACCGCCCGCGATGTAAGCCGCCCGCCTCCCGCCGGCCGCTACGGGCGCGGCACCGGGACGGACGCCCCCACGTCGTGGAGGTGCATGACGATGTCGTAGCCCCGGCCCAGCGCGAGCGGCCACGCCGTCTGGTACGGGTACCGGCCGGGGATCATGAACGTCGGGCGGGCCGTGTCCAGCCAGCCGGTCAGCGCCGGGTCGCGGCGCGCCTCGCGCAGGTCGACGTAGAAGTCGCGGTGGCGCACCTGGTCGAGGACGTACTCGTTGCTGCCGGGCGCGGCGGCGAAGGTGAACGTCCCCACACCCGTCGCCGTCCGGGCCCGGTAGGCGCCGCCGTACGCGGACGTGCCGACGGCGAGGTACTCCTTGCCGATGAGTTCGCGCAGGTCCGCGCCCATCGTGACGGGGTAGACGTGGGGCAGGGCCGCCTCGTAGGTGATGTGCCCGTCGTGTGCCGAGACGACGATCCGGCCGCCGGTGTTCCGCTGCCACCAGACGGCGTTCTCGGCCATGGTGCGGTCCCGGTGCCGGTTGGCGGCGAGGGCCTGGGCCGGGTCGTCGCTGTCGAAGGCGTAGGACGTGGCCATCTGCGAGATGACCCGGGCGTCCTGGAGCACCCGGGGATCCCGCGTACCGGCCCCCTCCAGCAGCCGGTACGCGGCCCCGGCGTCCTCGGCCATCCTCTTGCGCTCGGCCAGCGGGAGGGCGCCGTACGCGGCCAGCCGCTCGGCGACCCCGCCGCGCAGCGCGCGGAGCGCCGCGTACCGCTCGCGCAGTTCGGGGACGAGCGCGGGCGTGTTCCGCTCGGCCCAGGCGAGGAGGCGGTCGTACTGCTCCGGGTCGACGTCGGAGAAGTCCATGCCGACGATCCGGACCTGCTGCGCGGCGGTGCGGTTGTGCTCGCGCACCCAGCTGAAGAGCCGCAGGTACTCCTCGGTGTCCAACAGGCCGTACGCGTCCTGGAACTCGTCGCGCATGATCTGCCGCAGGTCGCCCTCGCCGGTGCGGACATAGGCGTCGATGCGCGCGGCGGCGGACCAGTTGATCTCCATGGCGAAGGCGGAGAAGCCCTCGCGCGTCACCAGGTGCCGCAGCAGCCGGTCCTTGAGGGCGAAGACGTCGCCCGAGCCGTGCGAGACCTCGCCGACCCCGACGACGGAGGCGCCCCGGGTGGCCTTCCCGAACGCCTCCAGGTCCGCACTGGACCCGCCCGGCCGGGTGCCGCGCAGCCGGTGGGCGTACCGGTCCAGCCCGGCCACCACCGCACGGTCCGGCGCCGTGGTCGCGGCGGCGGCAGCGGCGGAGGACGGGGCGGCCTGCGGCCGCGCGGCCGCGCCGGCGGCGGTGGCCGGGCCCAGGAGTGCGGTGACGGCGAGGGCCAGGGACGCGGAACGGCGTAAGGTCATATGTCTCATACACGTTGTTATACAGGTTGCCTTCTGAGGCTCTTGGGTCGGCTGGTACCGGCGGTTGATCCCGTCGGCGGCCGTCCCGCGTTCCCCAGGTGCAGGGTGGGGCCAGCCCCACCCGGAAGACGGGGACCCGCCGGATGGGACCCCGTCCTCCCGGCGACGAGGCTGGACCGTATGAAGCACACCAAACGACGCCCGGCCACCGCCTTCCTGACCCTCTTTCTCTGTCTGGGCGCGACCGCGGCCACCACCCCGGCCCTCGCGGCCCCCGCCCATGACGACGACGGCGTCGTCCGGGCCGTCGAGCGCGTCGCGCACCCGCTCCGGTCCACCGAGCCGTCCGGGCCCTCGGACGATCTGCGGCCCCTGGACCGCATGGTGGGGGACGCGCGCGTCGTGGGAATGGGCGAGGCCACCCACAGCTCCCATGAGTTCTTCGCCCTCAAGCAGCGGGTCTTCCGCCACCTGGTGGAGGAACGCGGCTTCCGGACCTACGCCCTGGAGGCCCCCTGGAGCACCGGGCTCCGGCTCAACGACTACGTCCTGCACGGAAAGGGCGACCCGGAGCGCGTGCTGCGCGAGGACTTCCAGGACGCCTACCTCTTCTGGAACACCCGGGAATACCTCTCCCTCGTCCGGTGGATGCGCTCCTGGAACGTCGCCCACCCCGGCGACCCCGTCCGGTTCATGGGCAACGACGTCTCCTACGCCGGCCCGGACCTCTACGACCGGGTCCTCGACTACGTCCGCACCGCCCACCCGGCCCTGCTGCCCGAACTCACCGGGCTCTACCGCGACCTGCGCCCGACGACGGCCACCGGCCCGTACATGCGCGCCTACCTGGAGCGGCCGCTCGCCGAACGGCAGGACAAGGCCGCCTGCGCCCGGCGGGCCCTGGACCTGCTGCGGAAGCAGCGACCGGCCCCGGGCCGCGCGGCCGGCGAGGCGTACCGATGGGCCGTCCAGAACGCGCTGACACTGCGGCTGACCGCCGACCAGTACGCCTTCGACTTCGGCAAGCAGGAGGGCGTCGCGGCGGCCATGCGCTTCCGCGACCAGGTCATGGCTGACAACACCGCGTGGTGGCAGCGGAACACCGGCGACAAGGTCCTGCTCTCCGCCCACAACGGGCACATCACCTATGTGAGCGACGACCCCGCGAACTACCCGAAGTCGCAGGGGGCGTTCCTGCACGACCGGTTCGGGGAGCGCTATGTCGCGGTCGGGCTCTCCTTCGACCAGGGGTCGTTCAACGCGACAGGACCGGACGACAAGCCGCTGGGGAAGAACGTCAAGAAGTTCACCGTGGGGCCCGCCGCCCCCGGCAGCAACGAGCACACCCTCGACCGGGTGCGCGAGCGCGACTACTTCCTGGACCTGCGCACCGCACCGGCCCCGGCCCGCGACTGGCTCCGCCGGGCCCGGCCCACCTACACCATCGGCACGGCCTACCCCTGGCCGCGGCAACCGGTCGCCCTGGGCCGCAGCTACGACGCCCTGATCCACCTCCATCAGGTGCGCGCCGCCGACCTTCTCCCGGGCGACGACAACTGACCGGACCCCGCGGCGAGGGCATGACCCGGACGGCCGGAATCACCCCCCGGTGTGTTCGGTGCCGCGCGGTCCCGGGGAAGGCATGACGCGGACCGGAAGCCGACAGGAAGGCCGGGGCATGGCGACAGGAACCGACGGCGGGGCGGGCGACTGGGGCAAGAGCAGCTTCGACGACATCTACGACCGGCCCGACCCCCGCGCGTACTTCACCCGGCTGGCGCCACTGCGGTACCAGATCCCCCACCACGCCCAGCCCGTCTTCCGGGCCCTGCTCGCCGACCGGGCCCGCGTCCACCCCGGCGAGCCGGTCACCCTGGTGGACCTGTGCTGCTCGTACGGCATCAACGCCGCCCTGGTCAACCACGACCTCACGCTGCGGGACCTCTACGAGCACTACACGGGCCCGCGTACGGCGGGGCTGTCCCTGGAGGAACTCATCGCCGAGGACAAGGAGTTCTACGCCGCTCGCCGCCGCGCCGACGCGGTCCCCGTCGTCGGCGTCGACGCCTCGCCCCGGGCCGTCGGCTACGCGTCGGCCGTCGGCCTGCTGGACGCCGCCTTCGCCGCGAACCTGGAGACCGTACCGGCGGGCGCCGCCCTGTCCGAGGCGCTCGCCCCGGCGGGCCTGGTCACCGTCACGGGCGGGCTGAGCTACATCGGGCCGCGCACGTTCGACACCGTCCTCGCGCCGTCCGGCGGGCGGGCCTGGGTGGCGGCGTTCGTGGTGCGGCCCGTCGACTTCCGGCCCGTCGCGGCGGTGCTGCGGCGGTACGGACTGGTCACACGGCCGTCCGGGATCACGCACCGGCAGCGCCGCTTCACCGACCCGGACGAGCGGCGGCGCACCCTGGAGAGCGTCGTGGCGGCCGGACTGGACCCTGCCGGGCGCGAGGCGGAGGGGTACTACCACGCCGTCCTCCACGAGGCCCGGCCCGCCGAGGACTGGGACTGACCGCCGGCGCTCCGCTCAGCGGATCCACACGGCGGCCAGGCCGAAGAGGGCGAGCAGGCCGCAGATGGTGAAGTTGACGAGCTTGTGGTTGAGGAAGACGGCGACGAACTCGCGGATCGTCGCGCTCGGCCAGAAGTACGCGGCCGTCGGGGAGCCGACGACCTGGCCGTTGACGCCGGTCTTGCGGGCCATGAGCGCGGCCCGGAAGGCGTGGAAGTTATTGGTGACGATCACGCAGCGGTAGCCGGGCTTCGCCTCCGACATGATCGCCTTGCTGTAGAGGAGGTTCTCCTCGGTGGTGCGGGACGCCTCCTCGCGCAGGACGTGCTCGGCGGGGAAGCCGCGTTCGGTGAGGTAGTCGGCCATGGCGTGGGATTCCGGGAGCCGCTCGTCCGGGCCCTGGCCGCCCGAGGTGATGAGGACGGGCGGATTGCCGCGCGCCGCCTGCCGCTCGTACACCGCGCGCCCGCGCTCCAGCCTGCTGGCGAGCAGGGGCGGCACCTTCGTCCCGCCGATGAGCCCGGAGCCGAGCACCACCACGAAGTCGACGTCCCGGCGCGGCCGCATCCAGCCGTACAGGAACGCGTAACCGATGAAACAGAAGAACAGGAACGAGACATAGGCGGCGATCATCAGGGTGGTGCCCGTGGCGATCGTCAAATTCCGGGAGCGGGTGACGGCGGACGCGATCGTCAGGCCGATGAGGCCGAAGATGCCGAGACCGGCGAGGAAGGACAGCAGGTTGGCCGGGCGCCGCCCCTCCTTGCGGATCATCTTCACACCGTTGGCCAGCAGGAGCGACGGCAGGACGAGGGCGCCGAGGAAGGGGATCAGGAGGAGTCCGGCCGCGATCCACTCCAGGGCGTGCACACCGCGGTCGCCGCCCGCCGCGGCCGCGCGCAGCAGACTGAACAGCAGACCGAACAGCAGGAATATACAACTGAGCCCGAAGTGGACCGCGTTGCTGAAGCGTCGTCGGTCGCGCAATACGCCGATGCCGAAGAGGAGGAGGAACAGGGCTGCGGGGGCATACGCGATCACGACTGCATCGTACGCGGTGTGACGATGTGTCTGAACATGTCAGCGCGCCCTCGGACAGTCGAATGGACCGGGCGGGCACGGTACGGCCACTAAGTGTTTGCGCATGATCACTTCTCGCGCCTGGCGGAGCGCCGCCGCCGCTGTCCTGGGCCTGGCCGCCGTCATCGCCCCACCCGTCGCCGCGCCGGCGGCCTCCGCCC
>NZ_JAILXP010000291.1 GCF_020740895.1 Streptomyces sp. UNOB3_S3
CCCCTCCCCCACCCGGGCCCCGGTGCGACGGGGCACGTCAAGCCGCCGCGGTCCGTCACCCATCCCCTCCGCCCGGACCTGCCGGTCCTGCTGGGCGCCGAGGGCCCCCGCAACGTCGCCCAGACCGCGCGCATCGCGGACGGCTGGCTCCCCCTGTACTGGTCACCGGACCGGACCGGGCTCCACGCCGACGCCCTCGCCGAGGCGCCGAAGGGCTTCATGGTCGCCCCCATGGCCCAGGTGCGCGTCTGCCCGGCGGGCGAGCTCGCCGAGGGGCTGCGGCCGGTGAAGACCATGCTCGCCTTCTACATCGGCGGCATGGGCGCCGCCACCCGCAACTTCCACGCCGCCCTGATGGGCCGGATGGGATACGCCGAGGAGGCACGCCGGATCCAGCGGCTGTTCCTGGCCGGGCGGCGGGAGGAGGCGGTCGGGGCCGTGCCCGACGCCTTCGCCGACGAGGTCTCGCTCGTCGGCCCGCGCGAACGCATCGCCGAGCGGCTGGCGCGGTGGCGTGCGGGCCCGGTCACCGACCTCCTGGTCATGGCCCCGGACCCGGACACCCTCACCCTGCTCGCCGAGCTGAACTCCTGAACGGCCGGCGGCCTACCCGGCGGGCGCCGGCCTGCCCTTCTTCCGGAGCCAGGTGTCGAAGAGCGCGCCCAGATCCCTGCCCGTCCTGCTCTCGCAGAGCCGGATGAACTGCTTCGTGTCCGCGTTCCCGTAGCGGTGCTCCCGGACCCAGGCGCGCAGGATGCCGAAGAACTCCCGGTCGCCGACCGCCTCCCGGAGCTTCTGGAGCACCATCGCGCCCCGGCCGTAGACGGGCGGGTCGGTCAGCGTCCGCGGGGTGGGGGCGGCCGGCGGGAAGTCCCAGATGGTCCTGCCACCGGGACCCCTGCTGTTCGGGTCCTCGCCGTCGTAGTAGTCGGTGAAGATCTGCCGCGTCGTGCGGCCGCCCCGCTTCTCCTCCCACAGCCATTCGGCGTAGGTGGCGAAGCCCTCGTTGAGCCAGATGTCCCGCCAGGTGCTGGGGGTGACCGCGTTGCCGAACCACTGGTGGGCCAGCTCGTGCACGATCGTGGTGTCGCCGGGGGCGGCCTGGTAGTACGGCTTGGGCTGGGTCTCCAGGGCGTAGCCCACCCGGGCGTTGTGGTCGACGACCCCGCCCGTGGAGGAGAAGGGGAACGGGCCGAACAGCCCGCTCTCCCACTCGACGACCTCGGGCAGCAGCTTCACCATGCCCGGCACGGCCGCGGTCTCCTCGGGGGCGGCGGCGATGTAGTAGGGCAGCCCGCGCGGCGTCCTGCCGGTCGTCACCGTGAACCGGCCGACGGCGACGGTCGCCAGATAGCTCGCCAGGGGCTCCGCGCTGTGCCAGACGAAGGCGGTCCGGCCGCCGGGCCTGTGCTCCGTCCGGGTGAGCTCGCCGTTGGCGACGGCGGTGTAGCCGTCGGGGACGGTGACGGTGATGTCGTAGGCGGCCTTGTCGGAGAGGTGGTTGTTGCCGGGGAACCAGGCCATCGAGCCGGACGGCTCGCCGAGGGCGGCCACGCCGTGGTCCGACTCCGAGCGGACCCAGCCCTCCACCGACCCGTCCGCGTCCCTGATCTCCGCCGGCTCGCCGTCGTACTCGACGACCGTCTCGAAGGCGGTGTCCTTGCGCAGCGGAGCGGACGGGCGCACCGTCAGCTCGGAGCCGGCGCGCCGCGTCCGGGCCGGCTTTCCGTCGACGCGGGCGGCGCGGACGGTCAGGCCCTTGAGGTCGAGGTTGAAGGAGCCGAGGTCCTGGGTGGCACGGGCGCTGATGACGGCGGTGGCCGCGAGGCGGCGGGTGCCGGGGTCGTAGTCGAGGGTGAGTCCGTAGTGGCGGACGTGATAGCCGCCGTTGCCCAGGCGGGGGAAGAGCGGGTCGCCCACGCCCGCCGCGCCGGGGCGGGGGCCCTGCTCGCCGCCGCCGACGCACGCGGTGGCGGCGAGCAGGGCCAGCAGGGCCGACACGACGGGCCGCCGCGCGGCACGCGCCGACGGCAGACGGCCCGGCCATGGCCGCGACCTCATCGACGGGCCCTCATCAGAACGAGACCCGCTCCAGCCAGTGCTCCAGCACCGCGCGGTCGCCGACGACCTCCACCAGACCAGTGTCGGCCGGGAGCCGCCGGTAGAACACGCGCAGGACCTCGGTCAGCGGGCCCTGCACGGCCACGGCCGCCTTCTCGTGCGCCCGGCGCCACTCGATGCTCTCGCCGGTGGCGTCGACGAACCACTCGGCGTTCAGCTCCGGCGGGGTGTCCGTGGCGTGGAGGTGCAGCGTGCGCCCGTCCCCCAGCACCTCCTTGAGCTGCGGCTTCCATGCCTGCGCGAGCGGCGACGTGACGATGTCCAGCCACTCGTCGAGGGTGTCCGCGGCGACGTCCTGCTCGACCGTGAACGGGACGCCGGCGGCGGAGGCGGCGTCGGCGCGGTGCATCACCGTCTCGTGCGTCATCCGGCGGGCCCAGAACGACGACTTCTGCTGCCTGCCGAACGTCCACACCGGGACGTCGGGCCCCGCCTCCCGCAGCGCCGCGACCACTTCCTCGGCCCCCTCGGCCAGCCACGCGTCCAGCCCGGCGGCGTCCAGCGTCTCGGCCCCGGCCGTGGAGTCGCCGGAGATGTCCGGGGTGAAGTCGACGGTCCGCTCCCGGACCAGCCCCGCCGCGAAGCGGTGGGCGTTGCCGAGGTGCCGGCCCAGCTGGGCGACGGTCCAGTCGGGGCACGTCGGCACGACGGTGCCGACGGCGACGCCACGCAGGGTGGCGCGCATCAGCTCGGTCTGGGTGAGGATCTCCTGGCAGTAGCGTTCGTGGCTCAAAAGCGTCATGGCGCCACTTTAGGGCGTGGGTACGACAACGCCCATGGTGCGTCGTCCCGTTCGGGCGTCAGCCCCCTCCGCCCTTCTGGACGTCGGAGAACGACGGCACCTTGTCGGTGACCGGGGCGCCCGCGCTCTTGCCCGCGTCCTTGACGCTGTTGATGACGTTGTCGAAGGCATTGATGTCGGCGTCCCCGGCCTCGCCCTTGCGGAGCTTGGTCCCCATCCCCTTGAGGGACTCGATGCCGGCGGTCACCGGGGCCAGGGCCTTGGTGAGCGTCGGGTCGCCCTTGGCGTTGTCGGCGGCGGCCTTGAGGCGGTTGTACGCGAACGTACCGGCCAGGCCCGCCTTGATCAGCGCACTGGTACGGCCGTCGGCGCCCTTCTTGAAGGAGCCGTTCCGGAAGGGCTTGACGATCCACTGGTAGGTGGCGCCGGCGGCGAGGCCCGCGTTGGCGACGAAGCGGGTCTTGGCGAACTTCTGGCGTTCCGCCGAGCCGGTGGCGGTCGGGGTGGCCTCGGCGCCGCTCTTCTTCTCGCTCTTGCCTCCGCAGGCCGTGCCGGCGAGGAGCAGACCGCAGGCCAGGAGCAGGGCGACGGCGGCCCGGCGGGCGCGCTGGGACACGGGTACCTCCCGGGGGTAGTCCTCCCCAGGGTCGCCCAGCCCGCTCCGTTCCGCCACCGGCCGGGGACCGAAGCGGTCAGCCGGCGGAGGCCGGCCCGCTCACCCGCAGTGCCCGCTCACCCGCAGTGGCAGTCGGGCTCCAGCCCGGACGGCAGCCGCTCGCCGCCGAAGACCGCCGTCGTCGCCTCGTCGCCGCCGAGGGCGGCGACGGCGAGCAGCAGGGAGCCGGCCGTCCACGTCGTGCGCTCCTCCGGCCAGACCGCCTTGTCCTCGAAGACGTAGCCCGTCCAGTACATGCCGTCCTCGGCGCGCAGGTGCTGGATCCACTGGAGGATGTCGACGGCGCGGTCGGACTCGCCCATCGCCCACAGGGCCAGCGCCAGTTCGCAGCTCTCGCCACCGGTGACCCAGGGGTTGGGGACGACGCAGCGGACGCCCAGGCCGGGGACGACGAAGTCGTCCCAGCGCTCCTCGATGCGCTCCTTGGCGGCCGGGCCGGTCAGGGCGCCGCCGAGGACCGGGTAGTACCAGTCCATGGAGTAGCGGCTCTTGTCGAGGAAGCGCTCGGGGTGGTGGCGTATGGCGTGGGCGAGCAGGCCCGCGGCCAGCTCCCAGTCCGGCTGCGGCTCCTCGCGGTGCTCGGCGATGGCGAGCGCGCAGCGCAGCGCCTGGTGGATGGAGGAGCAGCCGGTGAGCAGGGCGTCGGCGACGGGCGTGCCGTCGTCCTCGGCCTTCCAGCCGATCTGGCCGCCCGGCTGCCGGAGCCGCAGGACGAACTCGACGGCGGCGAAGACGGTCGGCCACATGCGGTCGAGGAAGGCGTCGTCGCCGGTGGAGAGGTAGTGGTGCCAGACGCCGACGGCGACGTAGGCGACGAAGTTCGTCTCCCGGGAGCGGTCGGTGGGCCGTGCGGCGTCGCCGTCGGCGTAGGCGGCGTACCAGGAGCCGTCGGGGTTCTGGTGGTCGGCGAGCCAGCGGTAGGCGGCCTCGGCGCGGGAGCGCTCGCCAGCGGCGTCCAGGGCCATGGCGGCCTCGACGTGGTCCCAGGGGTCGAGGTGGTGGCCGGTGAACCAGGGTATGGCGCCGTCCGGGCGCTGGACGGCGGCGATGCCGGCGACGGTGCGGGCCGCCTCCTCGGCGGTGAGGACGCCGGGCAGGACGAGGCGTTCGGTGCGGCCGGGGCCACTGAAGGCGGTCACTCGGCGGCGTCCTCGGGCAGGTGCGGCTTGGTCGCGTAGGCGACGAAGCTCTTGCCGATGACGGGGTTGAGCAGTTGCTCGGCGACGCGCGTGGCCGCGGGCTTCTTCATGATGTCCCAGACCAGCAGCTTGTGGTAGGCGCGGACGGGCAGCGCCTTGTCGTTGTCGACGCCGAAGGCGCACTTGAGCCACCAGTAGGGGCTGTGAAGGCCGTGGGCGTGGTGGGTGCCGTAGGGCTTGAGGCCGGCCTCCTCCATCTTGCGGAGGAGTTCGTCGGCCTTGTAGATGCGGATGTGGCCGCCCTCGACCTCGTGGTAGGCGTCGCTGAGCGTCCAGCAGATCTTCTCCGGGCCGTAGCGGGGCACGGTGATCGCTATCCGGCCGCCGGGCCTGAGGACGCGCACCATCTCGGCGAGGACGCCCTTGTCGTCCGGGATGTGCTCCATGACCTCGGAGATGATGACGACGTCGAAGCTCGCGTCGGGGAAGGGCAGCGCGAGGGCGTCGCCCTCCATGGCGGTGGCGGTGGCGCCCTCCGGGGCCTCCCCGGCCTCCTTCATGGCGGCGAACCACTTGGCGACCTCGCGGATCTCGTCCCCGTTGCGGTCGAGGGCGACGACCCGGGCACCGCGCCGGTAGCACTCGAAGGCGTGGCGGCCGGCGCCGCAGCCGAGGTCGAGGACGCGATCGCCTGCGGCGAGCGGAAAGCGGGAGAAATCGACGGTCAGCACGGCTGTTTACTTTCGTCCGAGTTCGGATGCGGGTTGGGGTTTCGCTCGGTTCGGCACCGCCGGGCACCTCGCGGTGCGCTCAGCCACTGCGGCGCGGCCCGGCGGTGCCGGACCTGCCCGGGCCCCCGGCCCGGCTCGCCGCCCCGGCCCGCGCGATCGCCTCCCGGTAGTGCTCGGCCGTGCCGATCGCCGCCTGCCGCCAGGTGAACTTGGCCAGTACCCGCTCGCGCCCGGCCGCGCCGAGGCGACGGCGGAGAGCGTCGTCCGACAGCATTCGGGAGAGGGCGGCCGCCAGCGCGCCCGCGTCGCCGGGCGGCACCGCGAGGCAGGTCTCGCCGTCGGGGCCGGCGACCTCGGGGATCGCTCCCCCGGTCGTGGCCACCAGCGGGGTGCCGGTGGCCATGGCCTCGGCGGCCGGCAGCGAGAACCCCTCGTACAGCGACGGCACGCACGCGATCCGCGCGGAGCGGACGAGGTCGACGAGCTCCTCGTCCGTGATGCCCTTGACGAACTCGACGGCGTCCTCCAGGCCGTGGCGCCGGATCGCCGCCGCCACCGGCCCGTCCTCGGCGCGCTTGCCGACGACGACCAGATGGGCGTCCGGGTGCCCGGCGCGGACCTGGGCGAGCGCCTCGATCAGATGGATCAGGCCCTTGAGCGGGACGTCCGCGCTGGAGGTGGTGACGATCCGCCCGGGCACCTCCGCGACGGCCGGATCGGGCGAGAAGAGGTCGGTGTCGGCGCCGATGTGGACGACGTGGACGCGGTCCCGGCGCACCCCGAGGTGGTCGACGATCTCCTGGCGGGAGGAGCCGGAGACGGTGAGTACGGACGGCAGCCGCCTGGCGACACGTTTCTGCATGCGGGTGAACGCGTACCAGCGGCGGACGGACGCCCGGCGCTTCCAGTCCTCCGCGGCGTCCAGCTCCAGCTGCCGGTCGACGGTGATGGGGTGGTGGACGGTGGTGACCAGCGGGGCGCCGAGGGCGCCGGGGCCGCCCAGGAGCCCGTAGCCGAGGGTCTGGTTGTCGTGGACGACGTCGAAGTCGCCGCGCCGGGCGGCGAGATGGCGGCGGGCGCGGAGCGAGAAGGTCAGCGGCTCGGGGAAGCGCCCGGCCCACATGGTGCCGACCTCCAGGAGGTCGATCCAGTCGCGGTACTCCTCGCGGCGCGGGGTGCGGAAGGGGTCCGGCTGCCGGTAGAGGTCGAGGCTGGGGAGCTCGGTGAGCGGCACGCCCTCGTCGAGGACGGGGTAGGGCTGGGCGCCGATGACCTCGACGGAGTGGCCGAGGCGGGCGAGCTCGCGGGAGAGGTGGCGGACGTAGACGCCCTGGCCGCCGCAGAAGGGGTTGCCCTTGTAGGTGAGCATCGCGATGCGCAGCGGCGGTTCGCCGTCGACGCGGTCGCCCCCGGCCGGGAGACTGCTGCGGGCTCGCGTGACCGATGCCTCCGTGGCCTCAGCGGTCACTCCGGCCTCCTTCTCGCTGGCTGTTCCGCCGGAGCGTAACGGGTCGCGCTAATCTAGAACAAGTTTCAGACTGGGTCGTCAGAAGCTTGAATCTACCGGGATGTCAGGGGACCGAAAGAGCGCCGCCGGGTGATTCGCGCCACGGCCCGACCCCTGTCATGCTGTGCCGTCCAAGGCCCCCCGGGAGCCGCCGGACGGAGTGTTGCACGGCACGATGAAACAGGACATATGGCTACGGAATCCAGAACGCCGGAATCCACGTCGGCCGTGCCGCCCCTCGTGTCCACGGCCGCCCCTGCCCTGACGGCACGTCAGGAGGCCCGGCGCCGCCGGATCCTCCAGGCCACCACCCGGCTGGCGAGCCGCGGCGGCTTCGACGCCGTCCAGATGCGGGAGGTCGCCGAGTCCTCCGGCGTCGCCCTCGGCACGCTCTACCGCTACTTCCCCTCCAAGGTCCATCTGCTGGTCGCCGTCATGCGCGACCAGCTGGAGCAGCTGCACACCGCGCTGCGCGAGCGCCCCCCGACGGAGGAGGACCCGGCCGCGCGCGTCGCCCAGACCTTGATGCGGGCGTTCCGCGCGATGCAGCGCGAGCCGCATCTGGCCGACGCGATGGTGCGCGCCCTGACCTTCGCCGACCGGTCGGTGAGCGCCGAGGTGGACACGGTCTCCCGGCTGACCACCACGATCATCCTGGACGCCATGGGCCCGGCGGGCCCGCCCGACCCGGCCCAGTTGTCGGCCGTCCGCGTCATCGAGCACACCTGGCACTCGGCGCTGATCACCTGGCTGTCGGGGCGGGCGTCCATCGCGCAGGTGAAGATCGATATCGAGACGGTCTGCCGGCTCATCGCCCGCTGACGGCCGTCACGCCAGGCGTATGCCGTTCGCAGTTGAGGCGGGCCCGGCTGGCTCCCCACGCCCTTACGCCCCCCGGGTAGCGGGTAACTGCACCCGGAGCGGTGGCTCGCGCCGGTATGAATTTACCGACGTGTCCGAGGCGTTTCGCTACACGGAGCGGGAGAGGCAGACCGTGATACGGGTTCTTCTGATACACGACACCTATCTGCTGCGCATGGCGCTGGCGGCACTCCTCGGCAGAGAGCCGGATCTCGACGTGTCCTCGACCTCCTGGCGGGGCGCGGCCACCGCGGCCCGGACGACACGGCCCGATGTGTGCGTGGCCGACATGGACAGCCCGGACGCGGGCGAGTGCGTGAACCTCCGGCCGGGGGGCGGACGATGTCCTGAAGGCGGCGGCGAACGGGCCGCCGCGCGGACGAACGGGCCCGTGGGCGGCCGTCCCGGCGATGCCCGGCCCGGCGACGGCAAGCCCGGTGACGGCCGGCCCGTGCTGCTGGCGCTGACGACCGCCGGGCGCCCCGGCCCGCTGCGTCGCGCCTATGAGGCGGGCGCCCTGGGCTACCTCAGCAAAAACGCTTCTCCTGATCGGCTCGTCGAGGGCATACGGCATGTCGCCAAAGGCGAGCGCTACATCGACGAGACCCTCGGCTTCGGCTTCCTCCAGGCGGCCGAGATACCCCTGACCCGGCGGGAGCTGAGCGTGCTCTCACTCGCCGCCGAGGGGGCCTCCGTCGGCGAGATCGCGCGCAGCCTCCACCTGTCGAACGGAACCGTGCGCAACTACATGGCCGCCATCACCCGGAAGACCGGGGCCCGCAACCGGGTGGACGCGATCCGCATCTCGCGCGGCGCCGGCTGGGTATGAGGAACGCTGTCCCCCGCCCATCAGCTCCCGGTACAGCGCCGAACGCGCCATCAGCTCCCGGTGCGTACCGGCGACCGTACCGGGACCGTCCATGACCAGCACGCGATCCGCGCGCCGCGCCGAGCCCGCGCGGTGGGCGACGACCACGAGGGTGCCGCCGGGGCGCGCCGCGAAGGCGCCCTCGGCGCGCGCCTCGGCGGCGGGGTCCAGATGGCAGGCCGCCTCGTCCAGCAGCGCCACGGGGGCCGGCGAGAGGTACGCGCGGACCAGCGCGATCAGTTGCCGCTCCCCCGCGGAGAGCTCGTCCGGCGTCACGGGGGCGTCCAGCCCGCCCAGCCTCCGCACGAGCGCGTCCGCGCCGATCGCCTCGGCGGCGGCCAGGACCTCGCGCTCGCCCACGGGGTCCTCGCGCAGATAGCGCAGGTTGTCGCCGACGGTCCCGGAGAAGACGTACGCCTCCTGCGGGATGAGCACGCGCCGCGCCGCCGCCCCCTCGGCACGCGCCGCCGCGCCGCCCACCCGCACCTCGCCGGACGACGGCTCCAGCAGCCCCGCGATCAGGCCCGCCAGCGTGGACTTGCCCACGCCGCTCGGCCCGACGACGACCAGCCGCGCACCGGGCGGGAGGGTGAGGTCGAGGTCGCGGACGACGGGTTCGGCGTGGGTGCCGTAGCCGAAGGTGACGCGGCGCAGTTCGACGG
>NZ_JAILXP010000292.1 GCF_020740895.1 Streptomyces sp. UNOB3_S3
GTGCGAGTTCGGCCAGCAGGGGGCTCGGCCGGGGCGCGGTGAACGCGGCCGTGAAACGTTCCCAGTCGATGTCGGCGATGACCGTCGTCGCGGCGTCGCCGCCCACCGTCGCGGCCAGTGCCTCGATGGCGGTCTCCGCCGCCATGGGCCGTACGCCGTCGCGCCGCAGGCGCTCCTCGACGGTGGCCGAGGCGGCCATGCCCTCCTCCGCCCACGGCCCCCAGGCGAGCGAGGTCGCCGGCAGCCCGAGTGCGCGGCGGTGTTCGGCCAGTGCGTCCAGGCAGGCGTTGGCGGCGGCGTAGTTGCCCTGTCCCGCGCCGCCGACGGCGCCCGCGAAGGAGGAGAACAGCACGAACGCCGACAGGTCACGGTCCTCGGTGAGCTCGTGGAGGTGGAGCGCCGCCTCGTACTTGGCGCCCAGCACGCGTGCGAAGCGTTCCGGGGAGAGTGCCTCGACGACGCCGTCGTCGAGGACGCCCGCCGCGTGCACGACGGCGGTCAGCGGGTGCCGGTCCGGGATCCCCTCCAGGACCCCGGCCAGGGCCGCGCGGTCCGCCGCGTCGCAGGCGACGACGGTGACGGACGCGCCGAGCCCGGTCAGCTCCGCCTCCAGGGCGGCGGCCCCGGGCGCCTGAGGTCCGCCGCGGCTGAGCAGGACGAGGTGCTCGGCGCCGTCGCGCGCCAGCCACCGGGCGACCCGCGCGCCCAGCGCCCCGGTGCCGCCGGTGACGAGCACCGTGCCGTGCGGGGTCCACCGCCGCGCCGGGTCCGGGGCCTGTGGCGCCCGGCTCAGCCTGCGCGCGAAGAGGCCGGAGGCGCGCACGGCGAGCTGGTCCTCCCCCGACCCGCCGGCCAGGACGCCGGTCAGCCTGGCCCAGGCGCGGTCGTCCGGGGCGGCCGGGAGGTCGACGAGTCCGCCCCACCGCTCGGGGTGTTCCAGGGCCACGGTCCGGCCGAGGCCCCACACCTGTGCCTGGACCGGTGAGCCCGGCCGGTCCGACGCGTCGACGGCCACGGCGCCTCGCGTGGCCGCCCACAGCGGGGCCTCGACGCCCAGGTCGCCGAGCGCCTGCACCAGGCCGGCGGTCAGCGCGAGGCCGGCGGGCACCGACGGGTGCGCCGCGTCCCGCTCCTCGGCGACGGCCACCAGCGAGAGCACGCCGCGCGGTTCGCGCGCGCCGGTGCCCTCGAGCACGGCCCGCAGCCGCTCCGCGAGGACGGCGCGGTCGGAGTCGGCGGCGGTGAGGGGGACGGTGAGCACGGTGGCACCGTGCCGGGCCAGGGCTGCGGTGGCGCCCGTCGTCAGGTCGTCCTCCGCGTGACCGGCCGCGGTCGCGACGAGCCATGTCCCGTCGAGCGCCGCCGCGCCGGGCTCCCGCACAGGGCGCCAGACCGGCTCGTAGCGCAGCCCGGAGTCCGCCGCCGGCGCCTCGGCCGCGGCGTGTGCCCGGGGCGCGGGCCACCAGTGGCGCCGGCGCTGGAACGCGTAGGTGGGCAGCTCGGCCGGCCGGTCGCCGGGACGGGCGAGGCCGGAGAACACCGCCGGGCGGTTCCATGCCACGCCGTGGACGTGCAGCCGCGCCAGGGCCGTGGCCAGCGCGGCCTCTTCGGGCCGGTCGCGGCGCAGCGCGGCCACGACGGTGACGGCGTCCTCCTCCGCCCGGTCGGCCAGGCAGTCCGCGGCCATCGAGGACAGCACCGCGTCGGGGCCCAGTTCGAGGAAGGCCCGTGCACCGGCGGCGGCCAGGCCGCGTACGCCGTCGGAGAAGCGCACCGCCTGCCGTACGTGGCGCACCCAGTAGTCGGGCGAGCGGACCTCCTCGGCGGTGACCGGCCGCCCGGTGAGGTTGGAGACGAAGGGGATCGTCGGCGGGGCGTGGTCGAGGCCGGCGGCGATCTCGCGGAACGCGTCGAGCATGCCGTCCATGTGGGCGGAGTGGAAGGCGTGGCTCACCCTCAGCCGCCGGGTCTTGCGGCCCTCGGCGGCCCACAGCCGGGCCACCGCGTCCACGGCGTCCGCGTCCCCCGAGATCACCGTGGACACCGGGCCGTTGACCGCGGCCACGGCCACCTCGTGCTCCCGGCCGGCCAGCGATGCCCGTACCTCCTCCTCGGTGGCCCGCACCGACACCATCGCGCCGCCGGCCGGCAGGGCCTGCATCAGCCGGCCGCGGGCCGCCACGAGGGTGACGGCGTCCGCGAGGGTGAGCACACCGGCCACGTGCGCCGCCGTGAGCTCGCCGATCGAGTGGCCGGCGAGGTGGCCGGGACGCAGCCCCCAGTGCTCGACCAGCCGGTACAACGCGACCTCGAAGGCGAACAGCGCGGGCTGTGTGTACTCCGTACGGTCCAGCAGCGCGGCCTCGGGCGAGCCCTCGGCGGCGAACATGACGTCCCGCAGAGGGTGTTCCAGGTGGCCGGCGAAATGGGCGCACACCTCGTCGAGGGCGCGGGCGAACGGGGGGTGGGCGCTGTGGAGCCCCCTGCCCATGCCGGGGCGCTGGCTGCCCTGCCCGGTGAACAGCACGGCCAGCCCGCCGGGCTCCTCCTCGGCGACTCCCCGCACGAGGTGGCCGGCCCGCTCGCCCCGGGCGAGCGCCCCCAGCCCGGTGAGCAGCGTGTCACGGTCCTGGGCGACGACCACGGCGCGGTGGGCGAAGTCCGACCGCGTGGTCGCCAGGGCGGCGGCGATCCGCGCCGTGTCCGCCTCCGGGCGCGCGGTGAGGTGGGCCAGCAGCCGGCGGGCCTGGTCCCGCAGCGCCTCCGGGCTCCTGCCGGACACCACGTGCGGCAGCGGGCGCGGCGCGGCGTCTTCGGCGGGGGCCGCTTCCTCCGCCGGGGCCTGTTCCAGGATGACGTGGGCGTTGGTGCCGCTGATCCCGAACGAGGACACACCCGCCCTGCGGGGCCGGCCGGTCCGCGGCCAGGGCACCGGCTCGGTCAGCAGGCTCACCGCACCGGAGGACCAGTCCACGTGCGGTGTGGGCTCGTCCACGTGGAGGGTCCTCGGCAGCGAACCCTCGCGCAGCGCCAGGACCATCTTGATGACACCGGCGACGCCGGCCGCCGCCTGCGTGTGGCCGATGTTCGACTTGATCGACCCCAGCCACAGCGGCCGGTCGGCCGGGCGCCTCTGGCCGTAGGTCGCCAGCAGGGCCTGGGCCTCGATGGGGTCGCCGAGGGTGGTGGCGGTGCCGTGCGCCTCGACCGCGTCCACGTCGGCGGTGGTCAGCCGTGCGTTGGCCAGCGCCTGCTGGATGACGCGTTGCTGGGAGGGGCCGTTGGGGGCGGTGAGGCCGTTGCTGGCACCGTCCTGGTTGACGGCCGAACCCCGCAGCACGGCGAGCACCGGATGGCCGTTCTTCCGGGCGTCGGAGAGCCGCTCGACGAGCAGCATGCCCACGCCCTCGCCCCAGCCGGTGCCGTTCGCGGCGGCCGCGAACGCCCGGCACCGGCCGTCGGGGGCGAGCCCGCCCTGCCGGCTGAACTCGACGAACGCGCCCGGCGTCGACAGCACGGTCACCCCGCCCGCCAGGGCCATCGAGCACTCGCCCTGGCGCAGCGCCTGAGCGGCGAGGTGGAGGGCCACCAGAGAGGAGGAGCAGGCGGTGTCGACCGTGACGGCGGGTCCCTCGAAGCCGAGGCTGTAGGCGACGCGGCCGGACATCACGCTGCAGGCGCTGCCGGTGATGAGATAGCCCTCGCCGCCCCGGGCCGGGCCGTCCATCAGGGTGACGTAGTCCTGGCCGTTGGTGCCCACGAACACACCCGTCCGGCTGCCCCGTACCGACGCCGGGTCGATCCCGGCCCGCTCCAGGGCCTCCCACGAGGTCTCCAGGAGCAGCCGCTGCTGGGGGTCCATCGCCATGGCCTCGCGCGGCGATATGCCGAAGAAGTCGGCGTCGAAGTCGGCGGCGTCGTGGAGGAATCCGCCTTCGCGGGTGTAGGTGGTGCCGGACTGCTCGCGGTCGGGCGAGTAGAGCCGCCGGAGGTCCCAGCCCCGGTCGGTGGGGAAGCCGGAGATCGCGTCGCCGTCCGAGGCCAGCAGCTGCCACAGTTCCTCCGGCGAGCGCACACCGCCGGGAAAGCGGCAGCTCATGCCGACGATCGCGAGGGGCTCGTCCGCGGTGGCCGGCGCGCCGGGCTCCGCCGCGCCGGACGTGCCGGGTCCTTCCTCCCCGACGAGCCCGGCCTTGAGGTGGGCGGCCAGTGCGGCCGGTGTCGGATGGTCGAAGACCGCCGTGGCGGGCAGCCGGACGCCGGTGGCGCTCTGGAGCCGGTTGCGCAGCTGTACGGCGGTGAGCGAGTCGAACCCCAGCTCCTTGAACGCCTTGCCCGCCGACACGTCCTTCGCCGAGCCGTGACCGAGGACGGTCGCGGCGTGCTCGCGCACCAGCTCCTCCAGCAGCCGGTCGCCCTCCTCCGCGGTCATCGTGGCCAGCCGCCGCGCCAGCGCCGGCTCGCCCGTCCCGGCCTCGCCGGTCGCGGCGGTACGGCGGGGACGGCCGCCGAGCAGGCCGCGCATCGGCACGGGGACCGGTCCCGCGACCGCCTGGGCCCGCAGGGCGGCCACGTCGACCTTCGCGGGGATCAGCACGGCCCCGTCGGCGGCCAGGGCCGCGCCGAAGAGGGCCAGGCCCTCTTCGGAGGACAGCGGCGCGATGCCCCCGGTGCCCATGCGCCGCAGATCGTCGTCGGTCAGGTGCCCGGTCATTCCGCTGCGTTCGGCCCACAGGCCCCACGGCAGCGCGAGGGCGGGCAGGCCGAGTGCGCGGCGGCGGTGGGCCAGCGCGTCGAGGAAGGCGTTGGCCGCGGCGTAGTTGGCCTGCCCCGGGGTGCCCACCGTGCCGGCGATGGAGGAGAACAGCACGAAGGCGGCGGGCCGGTGGGCCAGCGTCAGTTCGTGGAGGTTCAGCGCGGCGTCCACCTTGGCCCGCAGGACCGGATCGACGCGCTCGGGCGTCAGGGACGCGACCACGCCGTCGTCGAGCACACCGGCCGCGTGCACGACCGCGGTCAGCGGGTGCTCCTCGGGCAGCCGGTCCAGCACGGCCGCGAGCGCCTGGCGGTCGGCCGCGTCGCAGGCCGCGACGGTGACCTCGGCGCCGAGGCCGGTCAGCTCGGCCTCGAGTTCTGCCGCCCCCGGCGCGTCGGGGCCGCGGCGGCCGAGCAGCAGCAGGTGGCGCACGCCGTGCCGGGTCACCAGGTGCCGGGCCAGCAGCGCGCCGAGGGTGCCGGTGCCCCCGGTGATCAGCACCGTGCCCCCGGGCGCGAAGGGCGCCGTGTCCCCGGGGGACGCCGGGAGGGCACGGGTGAGGCGGGGTACGGACACGGTGCCCGAGCGGATGGCGAGTTGGGGCTCGCCCGAGGCCAGGGCGGCGGGCAGCGCCCGGCGGGATGCCTCCCGCCCGTCGAGGTCGACGAGCACGAAGCGGTCGGGGTGCTCGGACTGGGCCGAGCGGACGAACCCCCACACCGCGGCGTTCACCGTGTCGACGGCGCTGTCGTCGGTGGCGGTCGCCATCGCGCCCCTGGTGACGAACACCAGGCGCGAGAAGGCCAGGCGCTCGTCCGCGAGCCACGCCCGCATGAGCGCCAGCGCCCGGTGGGTGGCGGCCCGCACGGCCGCCGGGACGTCGTCGTCCGCCGGCGGCGGGCAGGCCAGGACGACGGCGTCGGGCGCCGCCCCGCCGGCGGCGAGCCGCTCGCCGAGCGCGGCGAGGTCGGCGTACCGCTCCTCAACGCCCAGATCAAGGACGTCCTCGCCCAGGGCGGCCCACCTCAAGGAGGAGCCCCCGGCTTCCGTGGCCGTGGCCGGTGGTGTCCAGTCGAGCCGGAACAGCGCGTCCCGGGGCAGGCCCGTCCCGGCGGCCGGCCGCTGCTCGGCCACCGGTCGCAGGGTCACCGAGTCGGCGGTGAGGACCGGTTCGCCGGTGCCGTCCGCCGCCTCCAGGCTCACGCTGTCCGGACCGTTCGGCGCCAGCCGTACGCGCAGTACCGAGGCACCGGTCGCCCGGAGCGTGACGCCGTGCCACGAGACCGGCGTGCGCACCTCCCCGGAAGCCCCGTCGGCGGCCGGCGCGTGCGTCGCGGCGTCCAGCAGGGCCGGGTGGATGCCGTACCGGCCGGCGTCCGCCGCCGCCTCCTCGGCCAGGCGGACCTCGGCGAAGACCTCCTCGCCCCGCCGCCATGCCGCGCTCAGGCCCCGCAGGAGCGGCCCGTAGCCCAGGCCGCCGTCGGCGAGACGGTCGTAGAGGTCCTCGACGGACAGTGGCGTGGCGTCCTTCGGCGGCCACTCGGCCGGACCCGCCGGCCGTGGCGCGCCGCCCTCGCTCAGCGTGCCGTGGGCGTGCGCCGTCCACGGCTCGCCGACGGGGGCGTCGGCGGGGCGCGAGTGGACGGCCAGGGGCCGCCGGCCGGCGGCGTCCGCCGCGCCGACGGTGACCTGGACGCTCAGCGCGCCGTCGGCGGGCAGCACCAGGGGCGTCCCGACGGTCAGCGTCTCGATCCGGTCACAGCCCGTCTCGTCGCCGGCCCTGACGGCCAGTTCCACGAATCCGGCCGGGGGCAGCTGGACGGTGCCGTGGACCACGTGGGCGGCCAGCCACGGATGGGCACGCGCGGACAGCCGCCCGGTCAGCAGGACCCCTTCGCCGCCGGCCGGCTCGACCGCCGCGCCGAGCAGGGGGTGCCCGGCCGGCGCGAGGCCCAGTCCGGCGGCGTCACCCGTGGCCGTAGGGGCGTCGAGCCAGTACGGCCGGCGCTGGAAGGCGTAGGTGGGCAGCGCCACCGGCGCGCCGCCGGGGAACACCGGCCGCCAGTCCACGTCGACGCCTGCCACATGCGCCTCGGCCAGCGCCGTCAGGAAACGGGTCGTACCGCCCTCGTCGCGCTGGAGGGTGGCGAGCACGGTGGCCGGGGCCCCGGTGTCGTCGAGGGTCTCCTGGAGGGCGAGGTTCAGCACGGGATGCGGGCTGACCTCGACGAACACCCCGTGCCCGGCCTCGGTCAGGGCCCGCACGGCCTGCTCGAACTCCACGGTCCGGCGCATGTTGCGGTACCAGTACCCGGTGTCCAGCCCCGCCGTGTCGAACAGGCCGCCGGTGACGGTGGAGTAGAACGGGATCAAGCCCGAGCGCGGGCGGACGGGGGCCAGCACCTCGAGGAGGTGCTCGTGCAGGGTGTCGACCTGCGCCGAGTGACCGGCCGTGTCGATGCCGGGGATACGGCGGGCCCGTACCCCCTCCTCGCGCAGCCCGGCCACCAGCTCGTCGAGGGCTTCGGGATCGCCCGCGACGGCCACCGAGCGGGGGCCGTTCACAGCGGCGACCGCGAGCCGGTCGCCCCAGCGCGTCAGCCGCGCGGCGACGTCCCCGGGCGGCAGCAGGACGGACGCCATGCCGCCCCGGCCGGCCAGGGTCAGCCACGCCTTGCTGCGCAGGGCGACGATCCGGGTGGCGTCCCGCAACGTCAGGGCCCCGGCCACGTAGGCCGCGGCGATCTCGCCCTGGCTGTGCCCGACCACCGCCGACGGAAGCACTCCGTGCGAGCGCCACAGCGCGGCCAGCGACACCATCATGGTGAACAGCGCGGGCTGCACCACGTCGACGCGGCTGAGCGACGGCGCGTCCGCCACGCCGCGCAGCACGTCCAGGACGGACCAGTCGAGGAATTCGGCGAAGGCGGCGTCGCAGGCCAGCACGCTGTCACGGAAGACCGCCGAGGTCTCCAGGAGTTCCCGCGCCATGCCGGCCCACTGCGTCCCCTGGCCGGGGAAGACGAACGCCACGGCGCCCTCGGCGCGGGCCGTGCCCTCCACGGTGCCGGGCGCGGCGTCCTCGTGGGCGATCGCGTCCAGCCCCCGCAGGAGGCCCTCGCGGTCGGTGGCGACGACCACGGCGCGGTGCTCGAAGGCGGTCCGGGCGGTGGCCAGCGCCAGGCCCACGTCGGCGGGGCGTGGTTCCGGCCGGGCGGTGACATGGGCCAGCAGCCGTCGCGCCTGGGCCCGCAGTGCCTCGTCCGTACGGCCCGAGACCGCCCACGCGACGGCGGCACCGTCCTCGGGCGGGCCGTCACCGGCCGGGGCGTCGTCGGCCGGCGCGGGCGGCGCCTGCTCGAGGATGACGTGGGCGTTGGTGCCGCTCACGCCGAACGAGGAGACGCCGGCCCGCCGGGGGCGGTCCTCGGCCGGCCACGGGGTGAGGGCGGTGAGGAGTTCCACGGCGCCGGCGGACCAGTCGACATGGGGTGTCGGCGCGTCGGTGTTCAAGGTGGGCGGCAACACCCCGTGGCGCATGGCCAGGACCATCTTGATGACGCCGGCGACACCTGCGGCGGCTTGGGTGTGGCCGATGTTGGCCTTGACGGAGCCGAGCCGCAGCGGCCGGTCCGCCGGCCGGTCCCGGCCGTAGGCGGCGAGGACGGCCTGGGCTTCGATGGGGTCGCCGAGGCGGGTGCCGGTGCCGTGGGCCTCGACGGCGTCCACGTCGGCCGGCCGGATGCCGGCGTTGACCAGGGCCTGGCGGATGACGCGTTGCTGGGAGGGGCCGTTGGGGGCGGTGAGGCCGTTGCTGGCGCCGTCCTGGTTGACGGCCGAGCCTCGTACGACGGCCAGTACGCGGTGGCCGTTGCGCCGGGCGTCGGACAGCCGCTCCAGCAGCAGCATGCCCACGCCTTCGCCCCAGACGGTGCCGTTGGCCGCTGCAGCGAACGGCTTGCACCTGCCGTCGAGGGCGAGGGCGCGCTGCCGGCTGAACTCGATGAACGGCTCGGGAGTCGACATGATGGCGACGCCACCGGCGAGGGCGAGGTCGCACTCGCCCTGACGCAGCGCCTGGGCGGCCAGATGCAGGGAGACCAGCGAGGACGAGCACGCCGTGTCCACGGTGATCGCGGGGCCTTCGAGGCCGAGGGTGTAGGCGATGCGCCCGGAGAAGACGCTTCCGGCGCTCCCCGTGCTCAAGTAGCCCTCGACGCCCTCCGGCACCTGGCCCAGCCGGGTGGCGTAGTCGTGGAACATCGCGCCGGCGAAGACGCCGGTGCGGCTGCCGCGCAGTGATGTGGGGTCGATGCCGGCGTTTTCGAGGACTTCCCAGGAAGTCTCCAGGAGTAGCCGCTGCTGTGGGTCCATGGCGAGGGCTTCGCGGGGGGAGATGCCGAAGAAGGCGGCGTCGAAGTCGGCGGCGTTGTGGAGGAATCCGCCTTCGCGTACGTAGGTGGTGCCGG
>NZ_JAILXP010000293.1 GCF_020740895.1 Streptomyces sp. UNOB3_S3
GCGCCCGTACCGCGGCTGTCGGGGACGACGAGGGTGTGGTGGGCGTCCAGTCCGCCGAGGTCGCCGAGGTACGCGGCGTCGCGGCCGGGCCCGCCGGCCAGGCAGACGACGGGTGGTCCGGCGCCCTCGCCGAGGACCCGGTAGGCCAGTTCCACCGAGTCGTATGAGGTGTAACGGTGCATAAGTCCACCATGCCGGAAATGTTGAGTGATCCAGAAGTAAGCCACCCCTCCCCGCCCCCCTATCCCAAATTCCGCTTATGATTCCGGCGTGTTCGACTCCCGGCACATCAAGACTTTCCACGCGGTCGTCACCGCGGGGTCCTATTCGGCCGCCGCCCGGGCCCTGGGGTACACCCAGCCCGCGATCACCCAGCAGATGAAGGCCCTCGAACGTGCCGTCGGCACGCCGTTGTTCACCCGGGTCGGGCGGAGGATGCGGCTGACCGAGGCGGGCGAGGCCCTCGCGCGGCATGCTGAGGTCATCCTCGACAGCCTGACCGCTGCGCAACGGCAAATGAGCTCCCTGACCCGGCTGCGCGCCGGGCGGGTACGGGTGTGCGCCTTCCCCAGCGCGGGAGCCACCCTCATACCCGAGGCGCTGGCCCGGCTGGCGGCCGACCACCCCGGGGTGCGGGTCGAGCTCCAGGAGGGCGAGCCGCCGGACTCGCTGCGCCGGCTGGTGCGCGGCGAGTGCGACATCACGCTCGCCTTCACCTACCCCGGCCTGCACGAACAGGTCCCCGACGAGCTCGTCGAGATACCTCTGTTCGAGGACCAGCTGACGGTGCTGCTGCCGATAGGCCACCCGCTGGCCCGCCGCCGCGCCGTCAAACTCGCCGACCTGGCGGAGGAGCGCTGGATCGCCGGCTGTCTGCGCTGCCGCACCAATTTCCTCCACGAGTGCGCCGAGCAGGGCTTCGCTCCGGACATCGCGTTCACAACGGACGACAACCTCGTCGTGCAGTCGCTCGTCGCCGAGGGGCTGGGGGTCGCGATGATGCCGGGGCTGGTGTTGTCCTTCCTCCGGCACGACAAGATCACCGGACGGGCCCTCGACCCGGCCTGCCGGCGGCACGTCTCCGCCTACGTCCTCCGCGAGCACCTGCGCATCCCCGCCACGGCGCTCGTCCTCGACGAGCTCAAGGCCGTCGCGGCGCGGCGGGTCGGGTGCTGAGTTCCCGTTCCGGATGTCCGCGCACCTATAAGCGGGTGTTGGCGGCCGGGTTAAAAACTGTCGTTGGACGTGATGGATCGGGCGCCCCGACGCTGCACCCATGACCACCCCCACCGCACCCCCGACGACAGCGACGACCGCGCGCCTCGGCCGGCTCGTCGACGAGATCCGTGAGACCGTCGGCCGCGGCCTGGCGCCCGACGCGACGGCCTACCTCGTCGGCGAGCGGCTCGCGGCCCACCTCGGCGCCCCGGACCTGCTCACCCCCGAGCAGTGTGAAGGCGACCCCGACCGCTACCGCCAGCACATCCTGCACGCCGAGACCGACGGCAGCTTCTCCGTCGTCGCGCTCGTCTGGATGCCCGGACAGCGGACCGCCATCCACGACCACGTCTCCTGGTGCGTCACCGGCGTCCACCAGGGCACCGAGAGCGAGCGCCGCTACCGCCTCGTCCCCGACGTCCCGGCCGCGCGCCTGGTCGCCACCGAGGACGTGGTCAACCGGCAGGGCGACGTCTGCGGCTTCGCGCCGCCCGGTGACATCCACCGGGTGCGCAACGCCTGCTCGACCGTCGCCATCTCCCTCCACGTCTACGGTGCCGACGTCTCCCGGCTCGGCTCCAGCGTGCGGCGCGTGTACGACCTGCCCGCCGACGAGTTCTGATGGCGGTCGTCGACTCCCGGACCTCCGCCCGGCCGACGTCCGTTCCCCGGAAGAAGGCCGCGCCGGGGAAGCTGCCCGGGCTCGCCATGGCCGCCACCGGCGTGGCCCTCGCCTGGGGCACGCACCGGCTCGTACCCGCCGTCCCCATGCTCACCGCCGCCGTCGTCCTCGGCATCGCCGCCGCCCATCTGCCCGGCGTACGGGCCCGGGTGCGGGGCGTCGGCAAGCCGGGGCTGACGCTGGCCGGGAAGCGGCTGATGCGCGTCGGCATCGTGCTGCTGGGGCTCAAACTGAGCCTCGACGACGTGCTGGGGCTGGGCTGGGCCACCGTCGCGATGGTGCTCGCGGTGGTCGCCGCGACCTTCTTCGGGACGCTGTGGCTCGGCCGCCGGCTCGGGCTGCGCGGCGACCAGCCGCTGCTGATCGCCACCGGCTACTCCATCTGCGGGGCCTCCGCGATCGGCGCGGTCAGCGAGGTCTCGGGCAGCGACGAGGAGGATGTCGCGACGTCCGTGGCGCTGGTGACGCTGTGCGGCACGCTCGCCATCGCCGTACTGCCGCTGCTCCACCATCCGCTGGGGCTCGGCGACGCGGAGTTCGGACGGTGGGTGGGCGCGAGCGTCCACGATGTCGGGCAGGTGGTGGCGACCGCGCAGACCGCCGGGCCCGCCGCCCTCGGCGACGCCGTACTGGTCAAGCTCATGCGGGTGGCCCTGCTGGCGCCGCTGGTGGCGGCGGTGGCCGTGGCCGTACGACAGCGCCGCCAGGCGCTCCCCACGGGCAAACGGCCCGCGCTCGTCCCCCTCTTCGTCCTCGGCTTCCTCGCCATGGTGGCGCTGCGGACCACCGGGTGGCTGCCGGGCGGCGCGCTGGACGCGGCCGCGCACGCGCAGGAACTGCTGCTCGCCGCAGCCCTCTTCGGGCTGGGCAGCGCGGTGCACCTGCCCTCGCTCGTCCGGACGGGCGGGCGGGTCGCGGCGCTGGGGCTGTGCTCGTGGGTGGTCGTCGCGGGCGTGTCGTACGGGGGCGTGCTGCTCACGACGTGAGGGGTACGGAGCCCGGCTGGAGCCGGGCCCCACGCCCCTGGGGCGTCACGATCCGGAGAGCTCGACCATCTCGGTGATCTTGTTGCCCGGGCCGAGCGTCACGTTGTAGTAGTTCTGGCCGGCGCACCACTCCTTGTGGTCCGCCTTGCTCTGGTTGTCGTACTGCTGGTGGTTCGGGTCCGCGCACTCCTTGACGTGACCGATGCCCGAGAGGGTCTTGTCGGTGGGCCGGTTCGGGCGGACCTGGGGGCCGTCCAGGCTGATGACGGTCACCTTCGCGTTCTCGTTGTCGAAGGCGTAGGTGTTCGTCGGGCCCTCGTTGCGGTAGAAGGCGCCTTCGTCCATCTTCGTGTTGCAGGACACCGCGGCGTCCTGCGCGATGATGTTGTTCATCGCGCCCTCGACGCTCTTCACCTTGATGAGCTTGTGGCCCTTGGGCAGCGGCGCGCAGGGGTCCTTGTAGTCGCTCTTGCCCTTGCCCTTGTCGCCGCCCGGCTGCTGCGACGGCGCCGCGCTCGCCGAACCCTTGACGTCGTCCTTGCCGCCGTCCTTGCCGCCGTCCTCGGTGGGCCCGCAGGCGGTCAGTGCGAGTGCGCCGGAGACGACCAGCGCGGCCGCGACGACATGGCGAATGGACATAGGGATCCCCCTGGTGCAGCCCGGCGTCGACCGCCGGGGTTGAACAGTGAACTACGTACGAACCGGCCGGAAGCTTATGGGCATGGCCATGGCGAAAATCGGCCGTTTGCTCGGTCATGATCAAACCGCGACCGAATGACGACGGACCCGTGTCCGACCTGTGGCCGAGCCCCGGCCCGACCGCGCGACTAGGCCTCAAGGCCGAGTGGATCTCCTTCGCGCGACAGGGGTCAAACCGGCTTTCGCCACTTACTCTGAAGGCCATGACCGCCGCTGATCCCATCTCCGCCACCCAGGCCGCGACGGACCCGGAGGAAGGCGTTCTAGGACGCCGCCACCGCGCCCTCACCCTCGGCATCGTCTCCGTCGTCTCCCTGATCGCCTTCGAGGCCAGCGCCGTCAACACCGCGATGCCCGTCGCGGCCCGCGCGCTCGACGGCATCGGGCTGTACGCCTTCGCCTTCTCCGCCTTCTTCACGGCGAGCCTGTTCGCGATGGCGCTGTCGGGGGAGTGGTGCGACCGCTCCGGCCCCCTCATACCCCTCTTCACGGGCATCGCCGCCTTCGGCACCGGGCTGGTGGGCGCGGGCGCGGCGCAGCGGATGTGGATGTTCGTGGCCGCGCGCGGCCTGCAGGGCATCGGCTCCGGGCTCGTGATCGTCGCCCTGTACGTGGTCGTGGGGCGTGCCTATCCGGAACGGCTGCGGCCCGCTGTGATCGCCTCCTTCTCCGCCGCCTGGGTGGTCCCCGTGATCGTGGGACCGCTGGTGGCGGGAACGGTCACCGAGAACCTCGGCTGGCGCTGGGTGTTCCTGGCCATCCCGGTGCTGATACTCCTGCCGCTCGCCGTGATGCTCCCCGCCCTGCGCGCGCTGCCGCCGGGGAAGAACGCGGGCACGATGAACCGGCGCCGGATCCTTCTCGCGCTCGGCGTCGCCGCCGGGGCCGGGCTGCTCCAGTACGCGGGCCAGGACCTCCGCCCGCTGTCGGCCGTCCCCGCCGTCGCCGGGCTCGCCCTCCTCGTACCGTGCGTACGGCTGCTGCTGCCCGCCCGCACCTTCCTGGCCGGGCGCGGGCTGCCCTCCGTCGTGCTGCTGCGCGGCCTCGCGCAGGGTTCCTTCCTGGCCGCCGAGACCTTCGTCCCGCTGATGCTCGTGACCGAGCGCGGGCTGTCGGCCACGCTCGCCGGGCTGTCGCTCACCGGAGGCGGGCTGACCTGGGCCCTCGGCTCGTACACCCTGAGCCGGGCCCGCCTGGAACCCCACCGGGAGCGGCTGATGGGCCTGGGCATGGCGGTACAGGCGATCGCCGTGGCGGCGGTGCCGCTGGTGCTGATCGACGCGGTGCCGGTGTGGCTGGTGGCCGTCTGCTGGCTCCTCGTCGGCTACGGGATGGGGCTGACGATCTCCAGCGTGGGCGTGCTCACGCTCCGGCTGTCGCGGCCGGGGGAGGAGGGCACGAACGCGTCCTCGCTCCAGGTGTCGGACGCACTGGGGAGCGTGGTGCTGGTGGGGCTGGCGGGGGTGCTTTTTGCTCTTGGCGGGGGGTCTTCGTCTGCGGCCGCGCACGACACGGTCGCGCCGGCCGGGGCGTTCGTGGCGGTGTTCGTGCTCTCGGCGGGGGCGGCGCTGGCGGGGGCGTACGTCGCCACGCGGCTGCGGCCGCGGGGGCAGGCCGCGGAGCTGTCGCCCGGACTGTGAGGTCCGTCCCACCGCCGGGTGGACCCGGCACGTAGCACACGGACGGCGTTGCCGACGCGGGTAGGCTGACGCGGTTGCCGACCGCCGACCCCGCCGACGGAGACCGTGACTACCACCACCGCGAATCACCATCTCTCACCCGCCTTCCCCGGCCGGGCGCCCTGGGGTACCGCCAACAAGCTGCGTGCCTGGCAGCAGGGCGCCATGGAGAAGTACATCCAGACGCAGCCCCGCGACTTCCTCGCCGTCGCCACCCCGGGCGCCGGGAAGACCACCTTCGCCCTGACCCTGGCCTCCTGGCTGCTGCACCACCACGTCGTCCAGCAGGTGACCGTCGTCGCGCCGACCGAGCACCTGAAGAAGCAGTGGGCCGAGGCCGCCGCCCGGATAGGCATCAAGCTCGACCCCGAGTACAGCGCCGGGCCGCTGGGCCGCGAGTACCACGGCGTCGCCGTCACCTACGCCGGTGTGGGCGTGAAGCCCATGCTGCACCGCAACCGCAGCGAGCAGCGCAAGACGCTCGTCATCCTCGACGAGATCCACCACGCCGGCGACTCCCGCTCCTGGGGCGACGCCTGCCTGGAGGCCTTCGAACCGGCCACCCGCCGCCTCTGCCTCACCGGCACGCCCTTCCGGTCCGACACCAACCCCATCCCCTTCGTCACCTACGAAGAGGGCAACGACGGCATCCGCCGCTCCTCCGCCGACTACACCTACGGCTACGGAAACGCGCTGGGCGACGGCGTCGTCCGCCCGGTGATCTTCCTCTCCTACAGCGGCAACATGCGCTGGCGCACCAAGGCGGGCGACGAGCTGGCGGCCCGGCTCGGCGAGCCCATGACCAAGGACGCCATCTCGCAGGCCTGGCGCACCGCCCTGGACCCGCGCGGCGACTGGATGCCGAACGTGCTGCGCGCCGCCGACCGGCGGCTGACCGAGGTCCGCAAGTCCATCCCCGACGCCGGCGCCCTGGTGATCGCCTCCGACCAGGAGTCCGCGCGCGCCTACGCCAAGCTGATCCGCGAGATCACCGGCGAGGGCGCGACGCTCGTGCTGTCCGACGACAGCGGCGCCTCCCAGCGCATCGACGACTTCTCACAGGACGACTCCCGCTGGATGGTCGCCGTCCGCATGGTGTCCGAGGGCGTGGACGTCCCCCGCCTCGCGGTCGGCGTGTACGCCACGACGATCTCCACCCCGCTGTTCTTCGCCCAGGCCGTCGGCCGCTTCGTGCGCTCGCGCCGGCGCGGCGAGACCGCGTCCGTCTTCGTCCCGACCATCCCCACGCTGCTGACCTTCGCCAACGAGATGGAGGTCGAGCGCGACCACGTCCTCGACAAGCCCAAGAAGGAGGGCGAGGAGGAGGACCCCTACGCCGAGTCCGAGAAGGAGATGGACGAGGCGAACAAGGAGCAGGACGAGGACACCGGCGAGCAGGACCAGCTGCCCTTCGAGGCGCTGGAGTCCGACGCCGTCTTCGACCGCGTGCTCTACGACGGCGCCGAGTTCGGCATGCAGGCCCACCCCGGCAGCGAGGAGGAGCAGGACTACCTCGGCATCCCCGGACTGCTGGAGCCCGAGCAGGTCCAACTGCTGCTCCAGAAGCGGCAGGCCCGGCAGATCGCGCACAGCCGCCGCAAGCCGGACGAGCAGGCCGACCTGCTCGAAATCCCCGCCGAGCGGCGACCGGTGGTCACCCACAAGGAGCTCCTGGAGCTCCGCAAGCAGCTCAACACGCTCGTCGGCGCGTATGTCCACCAGAGCGGCAAGCCGCACGGTGTGATCCACACGGAACTGCGCCGCGTGTGCGGCGGCCCGCCGAGCGCGGAGGCCACGGCGGGACAGCTCACGGACCGCATCAACAAGGTGCGCGAGTGGGCCACGCGCATGAGGTGACACGAGGAAGGGGTGCCGCCCTACCGGGGCGGCACCCCTTCGCGTGTCAGCCCTGCGCGTTCGCGCGGCGGCGCGTCGCGACGACCAGGCCGGCGCCCGCGACGATCGCCACGGCGCCGCCCCCGGCGATCCACGGGGTCGCCGGGTCGGAGCCGGTCGCGGCGAGCTCGGTACGGCCGCCGTTGGCGGTCGTACCGCCCGAGCCGGACACCGTGCCGGCGGCAGCGGTGGACGACGAGGCGCTCGGGCTCGCCGAGGAGGACGCGGAGGCGCTCGCGCTGGCGGAGGGCTTGGCGCTGGCGGTCGCCTTGCCGGACGCGGTCGCGGTGGCGGTCGGAGAGGCGGAGGCGGTCGCGCTCTTGCTCGGGTCGGGCTTGGGCTTGACGGCCAGTACGGAGAATTCCTGCTCCGCGGTGGCGGCCAGGTTGTTCTCGGCCGTCACCCGAAGGCGGGCCGTGTGGGCCGGGGTCTGCTTGCCGAAGTTCAGCTGTACGTCGAACTTCGCGATCTGACCCTTCTTCAGCACGTGCCGGCCGAGCGAGCCGGAGCGCGTGAAGGACTTGTTGTCCGGGCTGTAGCTCTTGTCCAGCGTCACCCGCAACCAGCCGGGGTCTGTGCCCGCCTGGGGCTGCCAGAGCTCGATGGCGTAGTCATCGGCCTTGCTGGCATCAGCTTTGGCGGGGAGGTAGAGGACGTGAGGCGTGAAGGTCACGTCCTTGTCCCCGTTCTGGTTGTCGTACCAGATCTGGAACGTCAGCGGCTTGTCCGCGCCCGCTCGGAGCGAATTCGGGATCCCGTGCACCGACACCGGGATCTGAGAAGGGGTCTTGTCCTTGTCGGTCTTCTCGGCCGGGACCGTACCCGGCTGTTCAACTGTCTGAGTGCCCTGCTCGACCGTCGTCTGTCCCGTCGTGGCCGGCTGCTCCTCGGCGATCGCCGGCGTGGCCAGGAGGAGGGCCGGGGTGATGACACCGGCCGCCACGATCGTGGCTATTCGGGAAATCTGCATGGCGATCACACTAAAGCCCCGCAATGCCAATGGCCCCCCTGGATTGCCCCGTCCACAAAGTGGATTGCGCAATTCCCCTCCCTGGTGCCCGGATTGTGGGCAGACTCTTCCGCTGAGCGGACCGGCGGCGCTACCGTGCCGGTCACGCACACGCCCCGTGGCAGCGCCGCCGCGGAGCGCAGCCGGACCATAACGACAAGCCGCCGGCGGCCTCTCCTCGCGCGCTGCCGGAACGGGACCGGCGCCGCGACCCCACCGCGAAGGGAGCCGCCACTCATCGGAGGAGGGGCGTCGTGACCGCGGAGACTTCGCAGACGCTCGACAGGGGACTGAAGGTCCTCAAACTGCTCGCCGACACCGACCACGGACTGACCGTCACCGAGCTGTCCACCCGGCTCGGCGTCAACCGGACCGTCGTCTACCGGCTCCTGGCCACCTTGGAACAGCACGCGCTCGTCCGCCGGGACATAGGCGGCCGGGCCCGGGTGGGCCTCGGGGTGCTGAGGCTCGGGCGGCAGGTGCACCCGCTCGTGCGGGAAGCGGCCCTGCCCGCCCTGCGCTCGCTCGCCGAGGACCTCGGAGCCACCGCCCATCTCACCCTCGTCGACGGCGCCGAGGCGCTCGCGGTCGCCGTCGTCGAGCCGACCTGGACCGACTACCACGTCGCCTACCGCGCCGGATTCCGTCACCCCCTGGATCGCGGCGCCGCAGGCCGGGCCATCCTCGCCGCCCGCCGCGGCGAGGTCGACAACCCCGGGTACGCGCTCACCCACGGTGAACTGGAGGCCGGGGCCAGCGGGGCCGCCGCGCCGCTGCTCGGGGTATCCGGGATAGAGGGGAGCGTGGGAGTGGTGATGCTCGCCGACTCGGTGCCCCCGCGGGTCGGGCCGCGGGTGATGGAGGCCGCGAAGGAGGTGGCCGACGCGCTGCGGTAGCCCACCGGCGTGAGGGGGCGGGGTGGGGCGGACGGGCCCTGGTAGGGGCGTAAAGAGCTCTTCGCCGCTGGAGCCGAATGCGGGGCGACCGGCGCAGCAATAGCAGGCACCGCGAAGAGC
>NZ_JAILXP010000294.1 GCF_020740895.1 Streptomyces sp. UNOB3_S3
CGCCCGGCCCGGAGGGCCGTGGCTGACATACAGCGGGCCGGGGCCGTGCCGCAGCGCGCCCGGTACGTACGCGCCGGGCAGCCCGGCGAGGAGGACGGCGAGCTCGTCGAGGCTTCGGGAGAGCGTCGCCCCGTCGCCCGCGTGGACGGTGATCAGCCGGTTGCCCGGCAGCGGCTCGGCGCGGTCGCCGCCCAGCTCACGGGCGGTGGCGCGGCTGCGGATGAAGTCGAAGGGCAGGGTGTGCGCCGCACAGTGCCCCCAGACGATCTCGATGGCCCGGGCGAGCTCCGGCAGCGCCACCGACACATGGATCCGCCAGCCCGCCTCCGGTACCGCCGGGCCGGGCCGCAGGGTGATCCACCAGCCGGATTCGCCCCGCTCCCAGCCCCTCGGCGGCTCCCGGCGGGCCGCCGCGAACCTCTCGTGCTCGTCCGGGTAGCGCTCGGGCACCTCGTAGAAGACGGGGTCGGCGAGGCAGAAGCGGTCGTAGTCCTTGAGCGTCAGCACGGCCTTGGGGGTCAGCACGGCGCGTCCCTTTCGGGGCGAGGACTTCCGGGGGTCAGTGGGCGAGGGCGCTGAACTCCGGGGGATTGGTGCGGACCGCGCGGCGTTCGATACGGGAACGGACCTCCGGGGAGCCGAAGTGGTAGTCCATGCGGCGCACGGCCGCCGCCCAGTCCTGCATGGTGCGCACCGCCGACAGCGTTTCCACGACAAAGGGATCGCTGAGCCGGGAGACACCCCGGTGCCACAGATCCAGCGGGGATTCGTGGAGAATGTTTCCCACCGTGCCCTCGTACACGGGCAGTGCCCTGACATCGCCGTCCGGTTCGATCTGCATCACCAGTGTGTCGACGCCACTGGCGAAACGGTCCGGGCGCATCACGAGGTTCTGATTGTCGGTGGTGAAGACCCGTACCCCGGCCGGCGCGAGCCGCTGGAGCCGGGCCCGCCGTTCGTCGCTCGTCAACTCGGCGACCCGGTCGTCGTCGAGGAGTTCGAAGCGGCAGAATTCCGGGCGGCTGGCGAGCCCTTCGGGCACGGCCGCGTTGAAGGTGAGCGTGCGCAATTCCGGGAAGCGCGGGGCGATGGCCGTGCAGAATTCGTCCAGTTGCGGGAAATTACTGCGCACGACGACGCAGTCGATGCCGAACCACAGCGGCGAGCGCCCCCGCCGGGCGCGCTCCCGGGCGACCCCGTCGAGCTGGGTGAGGGCGCTCAGCGCCCGGTCGAAGGAGCCGCGCCGGCCCCGGATCCGGTCGTGGACCTGGGCGGTCGCCCCGTCGAGGCTCACGATCACCTCGTCGAACACCGAACCGAGTTCGGCCGCCATCCAGGGTTCCATGATCCAGCCGCTGGTGTAGACGGCGGTGCGCACCCCGGCCCGGGAGAGCCGCCCCGCGACCTCGAAGATCCCTTTGACGACGAGGGGTTCCCCGCCGGAGAGCGCGACCACCCGGGGATTCAGCGAGATCAGGGCGTCGGCGACCCGCAGCATGTCCTCGTGGCTCAATTGCCGCGGCGCCCGCCTGCCGGACTCCGAATAGCAGTGCGAGCAACGCAGGGGACAGGCATAGGTGGTGTCCCAGACGACCACCTCGGGACCGGAAGACACGCTCATGGTTCCCTTTCGGCTTTCCTTGAATCGCACAGTCGATCGTCTTACCGGGACCGCCGGGGCCGGTAAAGGCCGGAATACCGAGTCTGCCGTGCCGGGAGCGCCGCGCGTACCCCGGAATCCTCCGATCCCACTGGGGGTTTTCCGCTATACGCGCCGAACGGGATCGTCTGGACTGGCACCCGGGCGCCCTCGATAATGTCGCGCGTGAGGGGTGCGTGTGAGGGGTAACGGCCGTGCGATACAGGTCGCCGCGTTCTCCGGCGGGCTGTGCCTGCTGTGGGCGGTGACCACCGGAGCGTTTCTGCTGCGGAACAACACCGTCACCCTGCCGTGGATCCTCGGTTCCGTCCTCCCGTGCTACTGCGCCGGCCTGTTCGCGTGGTGGCACGCCCCCACGAGCCCGGTCGCCCGCCGGCTGCTGCTGATCGGCGCCGCGCTGGCGGTGAGCATCGGCATCCGCTGCACCTCGGCGCTGCTGACGACCTCGTTCGGCTGGGACCTCACCGCGCCCGAGAACGGCCTGCCGTCCCTGACGGCCTCCTGCCTCGTCCTGCCCACCGAGTGGGACAACCTCGCCGTCAGCATCCTCGTCGTCCACCTGCTCGCCCTGCTGCCCGACGGCCGCCCCCGGTTCCGCTACGAACGCCCCGTGCTGCGCTCGCTGTGGGCGCTGCTGGCCCTGCCGTTCGCCCTGCCGCTGGCGGGCGTGCCCACACGGATCGTGGAGTACGTGGTCTTCTACTACCCCGAGGCCTGGCTGCCCGGTGTGGGCGCCGCGCTGCTGGTGCTGCGCTGCCTGCGCGCCCGGGCCGCCGGGGACCGGGACCTCACCGGGGTGCTGCCCGTGGCCGCCGTGGCCGCCGTCCTCTTCCTGGGCCGCGCCACCTCGCGGCTGTTCCGGCCCTGGCACGGCGAGACGGGCATCCTCTACCTCGTCGGCTCGGCGCTCGGGGCCCTGCCCTATGTGCTGATCTCCCTGTCCGTCGTCTACGCCGCCTTCCGCTACCGGCTCCTGGGCGTCGACATCGTCATCCGGCGCTCGGTCGTCTACGGCACCCTGTGGCTGATCATCAGCGGCTGGTACCTGGGCATGGCGATGACGCTCGGGCTGACGGCCGGCCAGTACTTCCCGATCGGGCTGTCCGTGCTGGTCGCGGTCACCGCCACCGCCCTCTTCCAGCCCGTCCGGGAACGGCTGAACCGGCTGGCCCAGCGGCATGTCTTCGGCGAGCGGCTCAGCGGCTTCGAACTCCTCGTCCAGTTCGGCAGCGCCCTCGAACACGCCTACGACCTCAGCCGGTTGGCGCCCCAGCTGGCGGCCGGTCTCCAGCAGGGGCTGACCCTGAGCTGGACCCGGGTCCGGCTCGGCGGCGGGGACCTGCCCGTCCACCTGGGCACCGCCGGCGAACTCCCCGGCCGGTACCGCCCGGCCGGCGCCGGCGGCGGCTTCCCGCTGCGCTACGGCAATGACGTCCTGGGCCTGATCGAGTACGGGCCCAAGGCCGCGGGCCGCTTCACCCCCGAGGACCACGACCTGGTGGAGACCCTGGCCCGGCAGGCCGCCCTCGCCGTCCACAACGCGCGCCTGGCCGCCGAACTCTCCACCCGCGTCCTGGAGGTGCAGCGCCAGGCGGGCGAGCTGGACGCCTCCCGGGCCCGGATCGTCCACGCCCAGGACAGCGAGCGCCGCCGCATCGAACGGCGGCTGCACGACGGCATCCAGCAGGACCTCGTGGCCCTGGTAGCCAAACTGCGCCTGGCCCGCAACCGGCTGGCCCGCGGGGGCGACGCCGACCCCGTGCTCACCGAGGTGCAGGACGACGCCTACCGCGTCATCGACGAGCTCCGTGAGGTCGCCCACGGCATCCACCCGCCGGTCCTCACCGACCAGGGCCTGGTCGCGGCCGTCACCTCCCGGGCCCGGCGGATGCCGATCCCCGTCACCGTGCGCGTCGACGACTCCCTGGACCAGGTGCGCTTCGCCCTGGACATCGAGGAGTCGGCGTTCTACCTGGTCTCGGAGGCGCTGACGAACGTCCTCAAGCACGCCCGGGCCGGCCGGGTGACCATCCGCATAACGCGCTCCGACGGCTGGCTGGTGGTGGAGGTCGTCGACGACGGCGTGGGCTTCCCCTGCGACACCACCCGGGGCTCGGGACTGACGGGCATGCGGGACCGCATCGAGGCGGTCGGCGGGGACCTGCGCATCATCAGCCGCGCCGGGGGCGGCACCACGATCCGCTCCCGGCTGGCCGAGCGGCTCAGAGAGGAGATCCGTGACTGAGGGACCGATGCGCGTCGTCATCGCCGAGGACCACTACCTGGTACGGGAGGGCACCCGCCGGCTGCTGGAGGACACCGGCGACGTCTCCGTCGTCTCGGCCGTCGGCGACGCGGCGGAGCTCCTCGACGCCGTCGAGGAGCTCCGCCCCGAGGCGGTCATCGCCGACATCCGCATGCCGCCCGGCCACCACACCGAGGGCATCGCCGCCGCCCACGCCATCCGCGCCGGCCACCCCGGCATCGGCGTCGTCATGCTCTCCCAGCACGCCGACGAGAACTACGCCTTCGACCTCTTCCGGCGCGGCACCGACGGCCTCGCCTACCTCCTCAAGGAACGCATCGGCGAACTCGACGAACTCCTGCGCGCCCTGCGCGAGGTGGCCGCGGGCCGCTCCGTCGTCGACCCCCGCATCGTGGAGGTCCTGATGGGCAGCCACACCCGCGCGGCCGACGCCCCGCTGGCCTGCCTGACCCGCCGTGAGCTCGACGTCCTGCGGCACATGGCCGAGGGCAAGACCAACCGCGCCATCGCCGCGGAGCTCGTCCTGTCCGAGTCGACCATCGAGAAGCACGTCAACTCCACGTTCGCCAAACTCGGCCTCGCGGAGGAGCCCCAGCTGCACCGGCGCGTCAGCGCCGTCCTCGCCTATCTGCGGCACGTGCCGCGGGGGAAGGGGGTGTGAGGCCCGCTACCCCTGGAGGTCCTCCCAGGTGATGACGGGGCTGCCCGCGCGCAGGCTGTAGTCCATCGCGGGGTCCCGCACCGGCCACTTGAGCCGGAGCCAGCCCGGGATCGTCGCCGGGATGCCGTCGTCGGCCGCCAGGTGCCAGAAGGTGTTGGAGTCCTGGCGGGCGAAGTACGGGCAGAGGAAGGAGACGACGACCGTCACCCGCCGGCCCCGCGTCACCGGGGTGACGGCGTGGTAGATCCGGCTGCCGTGGAGGAACAGCGCCGCCCCGCGCTCCCCGCAGGGAGCCTCCCTGATCCGGGGATCGCCCTCCCGGGCGCCGGTGAACTCGTCCGCGCGGCCCATGAAGTAGCCGAAGCGCCCGCCGTCGTAGTCCTCGTAGCCGTTGAGCTGGATGGTGAGGACGTGGTCCATGCCGTCGTGGTGCCATTTGACGATGTCCGCGCGGCCGTCGGCCTCGAAGTAGTTGATCTGCACGGTGGGGATCCGCAGCGGATGCGGGATCAGGGGCACCCCCGCCAGCCGGGAGCAGGTCAGCAGGAAGCCCCGGTCACGGATCATGTTGTTGATGAACGCCGACATCAGATCGGCGTTGCGCACCCGGCGGGTGGTGATGAACCGGGCGGTGCCGGCCGAGCTCTCCAGCCGGTCGCACACCTCGGTCAGGCAGTCCAGGCCCTCCGGCGTGAGGATCCGCACCGGCCCGACCAGCGCCGTGTCGTCCACCGCCCCGTAGCCGCGGCTGAGCTCGTGGGAGGCGTAGCCGAAGTCCTGGAGCCCCAGGCGCGGCCCCTTGGCGTCCCGTGCCACGAACTCGGGGCGCCAGCGCGGCTCGCCCGGCAGCCCGGCGGCGCGCCGTGGCTTCCGGCCGCGCAGGGCGTGGAGGAACTGGTCGAACCCGGTGGCCATCTTCGGATGGTTGAGGGGGCGGTGTCTGTGTCGGGTCGTCACCATGAGGCGATTGCAGCGCCGCGCGCCGCGCCCGGCAAGGGAGGTGTTCCCGCCACGGCGGGCCCTTCCTTGTTTCTATTGCGAGAATATGAATCTCTCCTTTCATTTCCAGGTGAATTGGGGTTGAGTGCCTACGATCAACGGCACAGCACCCCGTACTTCCTTCCCTGGAATGAGCTCCGATGAGAATCTCCCTCTCCCGCCGCCGCGCCACCGCGGCCTCCGTCGCCGCCGCCCTCGCGCTCCTGCTGTCGGCCTGCGGCATGCCGGACGCGGCCGGCGGCGACCGGGTGCGCATCGGAGTCAACGGCGCCGACCCGGAGTGGGACGTCCTCGCCGAGGAGGCCAAGAAGGCGGGCATCGACGTCAAGATCGTCAACTTCGACGACTACCAGCTGCCCAACAAGGCCCTGGCCGACGGCGACATCGAACTGAACGCCTTCCAGCACCTCGCCTTCCTGAGCAAGTTCAACGGCCAGAACGGCACCGACATCGTGCCCGTCACCTCCACCTCCGTGGCACCCATGGGCCTGTACTCCCTCAAGCACAAGAAGGTGGAGGACATCCCCGACGGCGCGCGCGTCGCGATCCCCAACGACCCCTCCAACCAGGGCCGGGCCCTGCTCGTGCTCCGCCAGGCCAAGCTCATCGGCCTCAAGGACAAGGCCGGCATCTACGGCACCCCCGACGACATCACCGACAACCCCAAGCACCTGAAGATCACACCGGTCGACGCCCAGCAGACCCCGCGCACCCTCAAGGACACCGCCGCGTCCGTCATCAACGCCGGAGTCGCCGAACAGGCCGGCTACCGGATCGAGCAGGCCGTCTTCCACGACGACCCCGAGAGCGCCGTCGCCCGCCCCTACGTCAACGTCATCGCCGCCCGCGCCAAGGACAAGGACAACAAGAACATCCGGAAGGTCGTCGAGCTCTACCGCTCGCGCACGGTGCAGGAGGCCGTCAGGAAGTCGGCCCACGGCGCCCGGTACGTCCTCGACATCCCCCAGGGCGAGCTGCGGCACGAGCTCGACCGCCTCACGCGCCAGGACCGGGGCTGAACCGTGATCGAACTCCGTGATGTCACCAAGGTGTTCCCGGCCGCCAGGAGGAGCGGAGGCGCCGGCCTCCGCGCCGTCGACGGCGTCTCGCTGACCGTGGACCGGGGCGGCGTCTTCGGCGTCGTCGGCCACAGCGGCGCCGGCAAGAGCACCCTGCTGCGGCTCGTCAACCACCTGGAGACCCCCACCTCCGGCAGCGTGCTCGTCGACGGCCAGGACCTCGGCGCCCTGGGCGAACGGCGGCTGCGCGAGGTCCGGCGCTCCATCGGGATGATCTTCCAGCAGTTCAACCTGTTCCGCTCGCGCACCGTCCTCGGCAACGTCGCCTACCCGCTGCGGCTGTCCGGGCTGAGCCGCGCCGAGGCCCGCGAACGGGCCGGGGAGGTCCTGCGCTTCGTCGGCCTGGACGGACAGGCCCGCCGCTACCCCGAGCAGCTCTCGGGCGGCCAGCGCCAGCGCGTCGGCATCGCCCGCGCCCTGGCCACCGAACCCGGCGTGCTGCTGTGCGACGAGGCGACCTCCGCCCTCGACCCGCGGACCACGGGCGAGGTCCTGGACCTCCTCCGGCGCGTCAACGGCGAACTGGGCGTGACGATCATGCTGATCACCCATGAGATGGAGGTGGTCCGCTCGCTCTGCGACCACGTGGCCGTGATGGCCGACGGCAAGGTGGTGGAGACCGGCGGCGTCCACGACGTCTTCTCCCGCCCCGCACACCCCGTCACCGAGGCCTTCGTCCGCTCCGCGCTCCACGACGTGCCCGACGCCGCCGCCCTGGAACGGCTCCGCGCCCGCCACCCGGGACGCCTGGTGACCGTCCCGGTGGACGGCGGCGACGGCCTCTCACGGCTGCTGCGCGAACACGGCGTGGACTTCACGATCGCCCACGCCGGCGTCACCGAGGTCCAGGCCCGGACGCTGGGCAGCGTCACCTACGAACTGCGCGGCGCCGAACGGGACGTGGACGCCGTCCTGGCCCGCCTGACCGGCAAGGCGGAGGCGGTGGCCCGGTGAAGGCCGACTGGAACACCTTCTGGGTCAAGGTCGTCGACGCCACCGGCGAGACGGTCTACATGGTCCTCGTCACCCTGGCCCTCTCCGCCGTGCTCGGCATGGCCGTGGGCCTCGCCCTCTACGCCACCCGCAAGGGCGGCATCCTCCACAACCGCGCGGTCTTCGCCGCCTTGAGCACCCTCGTCAACGTCATCCGCCCGGTCCCCTTCATCATCGCCATCGTCGCGCTCTCCCCGGTGACCCGAGGAGTCGTCGGCACGATGATCGGGACCGAGGCCGCCATCTTCCCCATGACGGTCGTGGCCACCTTCGGCGTCGCCCGGATCGTCGAGAGCAATCTGCTGTCCGTCGAACCCGGAGTCGTCGAAGCGGCCCGCTCCATGGGCGCGAGCCCACTGCGCGTCCTCCTCACCGTCCTGGTCCCCGAGGCCCTCGGCCCCCTGGTGCTGGGCTTCACCTTCATGCTCGTCGCCCTCATCGACTTCTCGGCCGTCGCCGGGACCGTCGGCGGCGGGGGAGTGGGCAACCTGGCCATGACCTACGGCTATCTGCGCTTCGACACCTCGGTGATGGTGGTCACGGTGGCCGTCCTCGTGGTCCTCGTACAGATCGCCCAGCTGCTGGGCAACTTCCTGGCCCGCAAGGTGCTCAGGCGGTGACGCAGGGCCCGCCGCGTTCAGGGCCCGGCCCCCGGCCAGCGGTAGCGGACGTGGGTGAGGGACTCGGACGTCCGCCACAGCCGGGCGGCGAGCGCGGCGTCCTCGGCCGGGGCGGGAAGGTCCACCGGGCCGGGGGCGCCACGGGTCTCGAAGCGGCCGGTGGGGCCGTAGAAGCCGCCGGGGACGACGTCCTCCGCCGTCGCCGCGTACAGCGCCGGCAGCGCGGCCGCATCCACCGACTGGCCCACGAAGTGCCCCGGCAGCAGGCGGGCCAGCGCACGGACGGGCCGGGTGGCGTGCCGCTGGAGACCCGTAGCGCTGAAGCCAGGGTGGACGGCCACGCTCGTCAGCGCGACGCCCGCCGCGTCGGCCCGCCGCTGGAGCTCCAGGGCGAACAGCACATTGGCCAGCTTGGACTTGGCGTAGGCGTTCAGCGGGCGGTATCTGCGGGTGCTCTGGAGGTCGGAGAGTTCCGCGATCGCGCTGCGGGAGATCGCGGCGCTGACCGTCACCACGCGCGGCGCGGGCGCGGCCAGCAGGAAGGGCAGCAGCCGGCCGGTGAGCGCGAAGTGGCCCAGGTGATTGGTGCCGACGGTCAGCTCGAAACCGTCCTTGGTGATGGCCCGGTGCCGGATGCCCATCACCCCGGCGTTGTTCACCAGCAGGTCGACCGGGCGCCCGCCGTGCTCCACCCGGTGGGCGAAGCCCGTCACGGAGGCCAGATCGGCGAGGTCCAGCATGTCGGGACGCACCCGCGCGCCCGGCACCTCGCCCGCCATGTCCTCCGCCGCCCGCCGCGCCCGCCCCGCGTCCCGGCCCT
>NZ_JAILXP010000295.1 GCF_020740895.1 Streptomyces sp. UNOB3_S3
GGCGTGGGGGGAGGGGGCGTTTCCTCCGGGGGCGGCACCATCCGCCTCCAGGTCCAGCAGCTCCACCGCCTGCCTGCTCACCCTCTCCACCAGTGGGCCCGGGAGCCAGCCCGGCTGGACGAGGGCGGAGGCGCCGGGCGGGCCGGCGAGGCGGCGGGCCAGTTCCCCGGGCCGTGGCCGGGCCGCCGGGTCCTTGGCGAGGCAGGCCGTCACCAGTTCCCGCAGCCCGCCCGTCAGGGCCGGGCCCAGCACCGGCTCCTCGTGGACGACCTTGTAGAGGAGGGCGGCCGAGCTGTCGCCGGTGAAGGGCGGCTCGCCCGTCGCGGCGTAGGTGAGGACCGCGCCCAGGGAGAAGACGTCCGCCGCGCCCGTGACGTCCTTGCCCACGATCTGCTCGGGGGCCATATAGCCGGGCGAGCCGATGGAGACGCCGGTCGCGGTCAGGGACGCGGTGCCGTCCGTGGCGCGGGCGATGCCGAAGTCGATGAGGCGGGGGCCGTCGAGGGCGAGCAGCACGTTGGAGGGCTTGACGTCCCGGTGGACCAGGCCCAGCCCGTGCACGGCCGCCAGCGCCTCCGCCAGGCCCGCCCCGATCGCCCGGACCGCCGGTTCCGGCAGCGGGCCCACCGCGGCGACGGCCTCGGTCAGCGAGGGTCCGGCGACATAGCCGGTGGCCACCCACGGAACGGCGGCGTCCGGATCGGCGTCGAGCACGGGCGCGGTCCACGCGCCACCGACTTTCCGGGCGGATTCCACTTCTCGCCGGAAACGCGCCCGGAATTGTGTGTCCAGGGCGAAATGCGGGTGCACGGCCTTGACGGCGACGGTGCGGCCGCCGGCGCTACGGCCCAGGTACACCCGGCCCATACCGCCCGCCCCGATCCGTCCCAGCAACCGGTACGCGCCTATGACCTGCGGGTCTTCCTCGGACAGCCGTTGCATCGGGACGTTTGCCTCCCCCTTGAGCGGGCCCGGCGGCCCCGATTTTCAGCCTATGACTCAATTCACGAGGCGTCCGAGGAACCCCGGACCCTGGTTTGCCCATCAACTAGGACGGAACAAACCGTCATGTCCTTCGGGGCAGCAGCATCATCCGGAGCGACGCGATGGCGCACTCACCCAACGGGGGCTACCGGCCCAACGGGGGATACCAGCAACAGGGCGGCGGCTACCCGCAGGGTGGTGGCTACGGCCCGCAGGGTGGTGGCTACCCGCAGCAGGGTGGCGGCTACCGTCAGCAGGGCGGCCCGGGCACCTACCCGCCGGCCGGCGGCTACGGCCCCCCGAACGGCCATGACGGCCGGGACGACCAGTACGGCGACCAGTACGGCGGTCAGCACGACGACCAGTACGACGGTTCGTACCAGTCGCAGGGCCGGCAGCGCGCGGGGCGCGCCAAGTTCTGGACGATCATCGTGGCGTCCATAGCCATAGTCGGTCTGATCACAGGTGGTGTGCTGAAGTACCTGGAGATCGGCCCGTTCTCCAAGAAGGGCGACCCGGTCAGCTTCGGCCAGGGCGCCGACAAGAACGGCGGCCAGGCCGGTGGCACCAGCGGCGACTCCGGTGACTCCAAGACGCTGATGCCGACGGGCCCGCAGGCGCAGTTCAAGAACGCGAACTCGCTCAGCGACGGCACCGAGATCGGCGTCGTGACCATCACGGGCAAGAAGTCCGGCTTCACGGGCAAGGTCTGGGTCTGGGCGCCCAAGCAGTACAAGGACCCCAAGTACGCCAAGAGCGGCTTCCCGGTCCTGATCGCGCTGCCCGGTGGCCCCGGCTACCCGAACAACTACTGGATGGGCACCGACCTCGGCCTGGAGTCCTCCATCGCCAAGTGGGCGGACGAGGGCAAGAGCAAGCCGTTCCTGCTGGCCATGCCCATCCTCAACCCGAACGACAAGAACTACTACGACGGCAGTGACATCCCCGGCCAGGCCAAGATGGGCACCTGGCTCACCGAGGACGTCCCGGACCTCATGAAGCAGAACTTCCGCACGCTGAAGTCGCGTGACGGCTGGGCGTTCATGGGCTCCTCCTCCGGTGGCTTCGCCGGCTTCAAGGCCGTCATGAAGCACCCGGACAAGTTCAAGGCCGTCATCGCCTCCGGCCCGGACATCGTCCCGGACTCCCCGCTGTGGAAGGGCTACGACGCCGAGAAGCGCGAGAACAACCCCGAGGTGCTCTCCCAGCGGCTGATCGACACCAAGTCCAAGAACGACGTCTACATCGCGTTCCAGTACGGAACGCTGGAAGCCGCGATCACACGGCAGGGCGTCGACAAGTACATCGCCACCTACGGCAACAAGGGCCCCATCCACACCCACCTAGAGGTCATCCAAGGCGGCAAGCACGACGCCAAGACCTATGTGAAGGGCATGGGGAACAGCAGCATCCAGTGGATCAGTGAGCAGATGGAGGGGCCGACGCCCTCCTCCTGAGCCCTGCCCGTCCTGAGTCCTGCCCGTCGCCGGGCCCCGGTGGTTCCACGGGACCCGGCGGCAGGAGTCGTGAAGCCCTGATCCCTCTCCGGAGGGGTCAGGGCTTCAGCAGTTCCACCCGGACGTCGGCGGGGAAGCCGGTCGTCGGGCCGGTGCGGCGGGCGAACTCCGACACGCCGGCCAGCTGGGCCGGGCCGAAGCGGAAGTCCAGCGTGGTGAAGTAGCGCTCCAGCAGCGCGGCGTCGAAGGACTCCCAGCGGGCGGCCTGCTCGGCGACCTTGCCGACCTCCTCCAGGGAGAGGTCGCGGGAGGCCAGGAAGGCCTGGTGCACCTGGGCGGTGAGCTCCGGCTCCCGGGCCAGGTAGTCCTTGCGGGCGGCCCAGACGGCGAAGACGAACGGCAGGCCCGTCCACTCCTTCCACATCGACCCCAGGTCGTGGACCTCCAGCCCCAGCTTCGGCGCGTCGTGGAGCGAGGCCCGCAGGGCGGCGTCGCCGATCAGGACGGCCGCGTCCGCCTCCTGCATCATCGCGCCGAGGTCCGGCGGGCAGGTGTAGTACTCCGGCGACACGCCGTAGCGCTCGGCGAGCAGCAGCTGGGCGAGCCGGACGGAGGTGCGCGAGGTGGAGCCGAGGGCGACCCGGGCCCCGTCCAGCCGGTCCAGCGGCAGCTGGGAGACGATGACGCAGGACATGACCGGGCCGTCGCAGCCCACCGCGATGTCGGGCAGCGCGACCAGCTGGTCGGCGTTTCTCAGGAACTCGACGAGCGTGACCGGCGCGATGTCCAGCTCCCCGGCGATCAGCTGCTCGCTGAGCTTGTCGGGGGTGTCCTTGGTCAGGTCCAGGTCCAGCAGCGTGCCCGTGCGGGCGAGGCCCCAGTAGAGGGGCAGGCAGTTGAGGAACTGGATGTGGCCGACGCGCGGACGGCTGCGCGGCCGCTCCGGCGCGACGACGGTGGTCGCTACATCTGAGGCTGAATTGTCCACATCCGGAGGCTAGCCCCGGCTCCCCGGGACCGCCGGGCCGGGGTGCCGCTACAGGTGCCTGACAGGCGATCTTTTCCGCCGGGAAGGGCCGGAAAACCCTCCCTGGGCGTGATCTTCAACTCCTTCCCCGGAACAACGTCGCGTGCTAGGCTCGCCGCAAGTTGCAGTTTGGTTTCCCTTGCAGTACAGAGCCTGCGGAGCATGTGACCCCGCAGGCTTTTGTAGTTTTCAGACTTCTCGCAGGTTCTGGAGCAGGGCAACCCTTTGGCCCAAGGAGGGCTTATGGCTACCGGAACCGTGAAGTGGTTCAACGCTGAAAAGGGCTTTGGCTTCATCGCCCAGGACGGCGGGGGCCCCGACGTCTTTGTCCACTACTCCGCGATCAACGCCGCTGGCTTCCGCTCCCTCGAGGAGAACCAGCAGGTCACCTTCGACGTCACCCAGGGTCCGAAGGGCCCGCAGGCGGAGAACGTCACCCCGGCGTGATTTCCCGATCCCCGGTTCTCCGGGGATCACCCAAGGAGCCCTGCCTTCCGCTTCGGCGGAGGGCGGGGCTCCTGCCTTTTCAGGCGTTCACAAAGTTTTTATACGGCCACTTCGAAGCGGCTTCCGGCAACAAAGCGTTCACTCACTCGTGCCACTTATTTCACTTTCGCACCCACCTTCACACCCGTCTTCGTACCCACCTTCGTACAAGGCCTCGATTTCCCCGGCATAGCGCTCCGTGACCGCCGTCCGGCGGAGTTTCAAGGTCGGCGTCAGGGTGCCGTTCTCCACGCCGAAGTCCCCGTCCAGGACGGTGAACGCCCGTATCCGGGCGGGCCGCGCCATCCGCTCGTTGGCCGCCGCCACCGCCTCCTCGCACAGCCGCCGCACCGCCGGATGCCGGGCGGGCCCTCCGGCATCGAAAACCACCCCCTCGGCAGCGGCCCACGCCGTGATCTCCGCTGTGTCGAGGGTGAGCAGCGCCACCGGGTACGGCCGGCGGTCGCCGATCATCACCGCGCGGGAGATCCAGCGGGACTGCTGGACGGCGAACTCCCACAGCGAGGGGGTCAGGTTCTTGCCGCTGGACGTGATGATCAGGTCCTTCTTGCGGCCGGTGATCCGGAGGTAGCCCTCCGCGTCGAGGGAGCCGATGTCGCCGGTGCGCAGCCAGCCGTCCGCGCCGAGGGCCCCGGCGGTGGCGGCCGGATTGCCGTGGTAGCCGGCGAAGACGCCGGGGCCCCGGGCCAGGACCTCGCCGTCCTCCGCGATCCGCAGCTCGCAGCCGGGAATGGCCCGCCCGACCGTGCCGGGGCGCACGGCCCCCGGGTGGTTGACGGTGATCACCCCGGAGGCCTCGGTCATGCCGTAGCCCTCGTAGACGGCGATGCCACAGGCGCGCAGGAAGTCCAGCGTCTGCGGCGCGATGGGCGCGGCCCCCGTCAGAGCCCAGCGCAGCCGGCCGCCGAAGACCGCGCGCAGGGGGGCGAAGACGCTCTTCTCGGCCGCCTCCCAGGCGGCGCGCAGCGCCCCGTCCGGCTCCTCGCCCCGCTCGCGGAGCCCGGCCACCTCCAGGCCCACGCGGACGGCCGTCTCCAGGCGGTCCCGGCCCCCGGGGCCGCGTGCCTCGGCGAGGGAGACGGCGCCGGCGTGCACCTTCTCGAACAGCCGGGGCACGGAGGGCAGGTGGGTGGGCCGGACCTCGGCGAGCTCGGCGACGACGTTCTCGACCCGGCCGCCGAAGTAGCAGAGCGCGCCGCCCCGGCGGAGCGAGGTCAGCTGGATGAGCTGGCCGAGGATGTGGGCGAGCGGCAGATAGAGGTAGGTGGTGTCGCCGGGGCCGCCGCCGGTGAGGTCGACGGTGGCGTCCTGGTTGGAGACGAGATTGGCGTGGGTGAGGCGGCAGCCCTTGGGGAGGCCGGTGGTGCCGGAGGTGTAGACGATGGTGCACAGGTCGTCGCCCTTGCGCGCGGCGGCGCGGGCGAGGAGCTCGGCCAGGGGCGCGGCGGTGGGCAGCGCGGTGAGGAGGTGGGTGCCGGCGGGGAGGGCGGCGGGGTCGCCGTCCAGCAGCACCAGGTGCCGCAGCCCGGGCAGTCCGTCGCGGACGGCCGTCACACGGGCCGCCTGGGCGGCGTTCTCGCAGATGACGACGGAGGCGCCGGAGTCGCCCAGCACCCAGGCCAGCTCCTCCCGCCCGGCCGTGGGGTAGACGGGCACGACGACCGCGCCGGCGGCCAGCGCGGCGAACTGGGCGTGGGTCCACTCCGGGCGGGTCTCCGCCAGGATCGCCACCCGGTCGTCCGGGCGCACCCCGAGCCCGATCAGGCCCCGGCCGAGGGTGCGCACGGTCTCGCGCAGCCGGTCATAGCCAGTCTCCGCCCAGCCGTCGCCGTGGCGGAAGCGCAACGCGGGCAGTCCCCCGTACCGCTCCGCCGCCCATTCGGTGAACTCGGCGAAAGTGTCGGGACGTTGCTGCGGCATGGGACCTCCCGGACAGGCATACGAGTGAGGAACGTGCGAACAGAAGCCTGCGTACCGATGTACCCAATCGGCATCGTCCACCCCACCCGCCCCCGCCGGGATGGCCGGAATCCTCGGCCCCGCTGACCCGGGCGTTCAACGGGGTTACCGTGCGGTGCATGAGCAGCCGGACGATCACCGTGCACCAGGTGCGGGCCGCGCTCGGCGGGGCGCGGCGGCTGGGTCTCGACAGCGTGCCGCTGCTCCAGCGGGCCGGGATCCCGCCGCTGCTGCTGGGCGACGACCGGGCGCGGGTGACCGCCGAGCAGTTCGCGCTGCTGGTCCGCGCGGTGCAGCGGGCCACGGGCGACGAGTTCATGGGGCTGGGCACGACGCCCAGCAGACCGGGGACCTTCGCCATGATGTGCTACGCCAGCATCGGCTGCCGGGACCTGGGCACGGCGCTGGAACGGGCCGTGCGGTTCTACGGGCTCTTCCCCGGCGGCCCGGACCTCGCGCTCGAACGGGGCGGGGAGGAAGCGGAGTTCGCCGTCCGCAACGATCTCCGCGACCACGCCGAGGGACGGTTCCTGGCCGAATGCGTGCTGGTGATCTGGCACCGGCTGGCGAGCTGGCTGGTCGGGCGGTGGATCCCCCTGCGCCGGGTGCGCTTCGACTGCCCGCCGCCGCCCCACGCGGTCGAGTACGGGCCGCTGTTCGACTGCCCGGTGGGGTTCGGGCCGGGCCGGACGTTCCGGGCGGGCGCCCGGTTCGACGCCGGGTGGCTGACGGCACCGCCGGTACGGGACGAGGCGGCGCTGGAGGAGCTGCTGCGCCGGGCGCCCGGCGCGCTCATCGGCCGCCACGAGTACGGCACGACCGTGGCCGAGCAGGTGCGGCGGACGTTCGTGCGCGCCCTGCGCGAGGGCCGCCCGGCGCGAGGCCGTCCGGCCCGGCTGCCGGAGCTCGACCGGCTGGCCGCCCGGCTGGCGGTCAGCCCGGCGACACTGCGGCGCAGGCTGCGGGAGGAGGGCACCTCGTACCGGCGGCTGAAGGACCAGGTGCGGCGGGAGGCGGCGCTGGCCGGGCTGGCGGGCGGCCGGGAGCCGATCGTCGAGCTGGCGGCCCGGCTGGGGTTCTCGGAGGACGCCGCCTTCCACCGGGCGTTCCGCCGCTGGACGGGGACGACGCCGGGGGCGTACCGGCGCGGCCAGGAAAGCTGAGCGTTCCGGTCAGCCCCGCCTTACCGGCGGGTCACTACGGTCACCAACCGTCAGTCGTCTCAGGACGGTTGGTCGACGACATCCGGTCACGACGTCCAGTCACGACAGTTGATCACGACAGTGGGGAGAGCCGCATGCACCTGCGCAGAACGGCCCTCGCGGCGGTCGCCGCGCTGGCCCTCACGTTCGGCCTGCCGGGCGGCGCCTCGGCCGCCGGCGGTACGGACACGGGGTCCCCGGGCGACATCGTCAGCGCCGCCCCGACCTCCTTCCACCCGCTCCCGGGCCAGCCCACGAACACCCGGGCGTGGCACGTCACTTACCGCTCCACCACGGCCAAGGGCACCCCCAACGTCGTCTCCGGCACCGTGATCGTCCCGCAGGACGGCCGCACCGGGCCCCGCCCGCTGATCACATACGCCGTGGGCACCGTGGGGATCGCCGACCAGTGCGCCCCCTCGGCGGGCTTCCCCCGCGGCACGACCCTGGAGGCCAACCTCATCCAGCTGCTCACCGCCCGCGGCTGGGCCGTCGCCGTCACCGACTACGAGGGCCTGGGCACCCCCGGCGACCACACCTACACCGTCGGGCGCGCCGAGGGCCACGCCGTCCTCGACGCCGCGCGCGCCGCGCTGCGGCTGCCGCAGGCGGGACTGGGCCCGGACACGCCCGTCGGCATCATGGGCTACTCCCAGGGCGGCCAGGCGAGCGGTTGGGCGGCGGAGCTCCACGACTCGTACGCGCCCGAACTCGATGTGCGGGGCACGGCGACGGGCGGCGTGCCCGCCGATCTGCTGAAGACCGCCGACTTCAACAACGGAAACGTCGGGGCCGGCCTCATCCTGATGGCCGCGGTCGGCCAGAACGCGGCCTTCCCCGAGCTGGGACTCGACGGGTACCTCAACGACCAGGGGCGTTCGTACGTCGACTTCCTGAAGAAGCACTGCGTGGTGATCGACGTCGCGGCGGGGCTCTTCAAACGGATCGGGGACGTGACGGTCAGGAATCCGCTGCACGAGGCGGACTGGCAGCGGGTGCTGCGGGCCTCGGCGCTGGGCACCCACGCGCCCGATCACCCCGTGTACCTCTACCACGGGGTGATCGACGAGCTGATCCCCTATGAGGTGGGGCGGGGCTTGCGGGCGGACTGGTGCGCCCGGGGCGCGAACGTACGGTGGAAGTCGCTGCCGTTGGCCGAGCATGTGACGGGTGTGATCGCGGAGTCGATCCCCGCCGCGAACTGGCTGGCGGACCGGTTCGCGGGACGGCCGGCGCGGGGCAACTGCTAGGGGTGTGCCCCCGGCCCCGGCCCGCCGGGGTCGGGGGCACCCTCAGCGGTCGTACAAGCTCGCGATCTCCTCCTCGAAGTCCCGTGCGATCACTTCCCTCCTGAGCTTGAGCGACGGCGTCAGGTGCCCGGAGTCCACCGAGAACTCCACCGGCAGCGCCGCGAACCGCCGGATCGACTCCGCCCGTGACACATACGCGTTCGCCTCCTCCACCGCCTCCCCCAGCTCCGCCCGCAGCGCCTCGTCGTGGACGAGCTCGTGCACCGGCACGTCGTCCAGGCCCCGCATGCGGGCCCAGTGGTCGAGGCCGTCGCGGTCGAGGGTGAGCAGCGCCGTGACGTAGGGGCGGTCGTCGCCGATGACGATGCACTGGTCGACCAGGGGGTGGGCGCGGACGCGGTCCTCCAGGGGGGCCGGGGCGACATTCTTGCCGCCGGACGTGACGATGAGCTCCTTCTTCCGGCCGGTGATCGTGAGGTAGCCCTCGGGGTCCAGCGCGCCCAGGTCGCCGGTGGCGAACCATTCGTCCGCCCCGGCCGCCGGGACCGCCTCCGCCTTCTCCGCGTCCCAGTAGCCGGCGAAGACGTGGGCGCCGCGCAGCAGGATCTCGCCGTCGGCGGCGATGCGGACGCCGCCGCCGGGCAGGGGCCAGCCGACGGTGCCGGGG
>NZ_JAILXP010000296.1 GCF_020740895.1 Streptomyces sp. UNOB3_S3
CCTCCACACCACCCGCCCCACACCCACCACCAGCAGCCCCCGCAACGTCTGGCACGGCAAGGTCCACGAGCTCACCGCACAAGGCAGCAGAATGCGCGTCCTCGTCAACGCCGACATCGAGATCCTCGCTGAGATCACCCCCGCCGCCGCAGCGGAGCTGAGGCTCACGGAGGGCACCCCCGTCTGGGCCGGCGCGAAGGCGACGGAAGTCAGATTCGTCCCTCTATAGCCCACCTGTAACCCATACGGCCCTCCCTGCGCGCGCCCCGCCCCGCTCCGCCCAAAAGTGGGAGGCGTGTCCAGATCCCCCCGCACGGCCAGAGCGCGATCCCTGCTCGCGGCCGTGCTCGCGGCCGTACTGCCGGCCGTGGTCACCGGCTGCAGCGGCGACGCCGACGGCGACGCGAGGCAAGCGGCACCGTCCTCCGCGGCCGCCCCCACCGCGGCCGCCGGCACCACCCTCCAGAATCAGAAACTGGACTGGAAGCCCTGCCCACCCCCCAGCCGCAGCGAGGACGCGGGCGCCGCCGGCCGGCCCCCCGGCCCGGACTGGGAGTGCGCGACCCTGCGCGCGCCGCTCGACTACGCCCACCCGGACGGCGAGAAGATCGGCATCGCCATGATCCGGGCGAAGGCCACCGACCAGTCGCACCGCATCGGCTCGCTCGTCTTCAACTTCGGCGGCCCCGGCGGCTCCGGAGTGACGACGCTCCCGGCGTTCGCCGACGACTACCGCACCCTGCGCACCCGCTACGACCTGGTCAGCTTCGACCCGCGAGGGGTCGGCCGCAGCAGCGGGGTGACGTGCCTGCCGGACAAGGAGCTGGACGCGTACTACGCGGCGGACGCGACCCCGGCCACCCCCTCCGAACAGAACGCCCTCGTGGGCCGGGTGAAGAGGTACGCGGAGGGCTGCCAGAAGCGCTCGGGCAAGCTCCTCCCCCACGTCGGCACCACGAACGCCGCCCGCGACATGGACCTCATGCGCCAGGTCCTGGGCGACGGCAAGCTGCACTACTTCGGCGTCTCCTACGGCACCGAACTGGGCGGGGTCTACGCGCACTTGTTCCCCAAGAACGTCGGCCGGGCGCTGATGGACGGTGTGGTGGACCCGGCGAGCGATCCGGTCCAGAGCGCCCTCGCCCAGGCGGCGGGGTTCCAGCTCGCCCTCGGCGACTACATGACGGCCTGTACGAAGACGTCGGACAACTGCCCCACGGAGCAGCAGATCACCTCGCTCCTCGACCGGCTGGGGACGAAGCCGGTGCCGGGCGGCGGGGGCCGCGATCTGACGCAGTCGCTCGCGACGAGCGGCATCGCGCAGTCCCTCTACTCGAAGGAGTTCTGGGACTACCTCACCGAGGGTGTCGAGGACGCCGAGAACGGCGACGGGAAGATCCTGCTCATGCTGGGCGACTCCATGAACGGCCGCAGCCAGGACGGGACTTACAGCTCCCTCCAGGCGTCGCTCAACGCCGTCACGTGCGCCGACTTCGCCCAGCGCTACACGGCGGACGACATCCGGCGCAGGGCGGCGGAGTTCCGCAAGGCGTCGCCGGTCTTCGGGGACTTCATGGCGTGGAGCCTGTTGCAGTGCACGGGCTGGCCCGTGAAGGGCGAATGGCAGACGCCCGACGTCAGCGCGAAGGGCTCGGGGCCCATCCTCGTCGTCGGCAACACCGGTGATCCGGCGACTCCTTACGAGGGAGCGCACAAGATGGCCCAGGAGCTCGGCAAGGGCGTCGGAGTCGAGATGACATACCGGGGAGAAGGCCACGGCGCCTACGACAGCGGCAACGCGTGCGTGAAAAGCGCGGTTGACGCATACCTGCTGGAAGGTACTGTTCCGGCACCCGGGAAGGTGTGCTCATAGCACCCATAGCACATCACACCGGTATGACGAACTCCAGCGGCTCGAATGTCAGTGGCCCGCACTACCATCGCCCGCACAGAGTTTCACTCGGACCGTTTTCACCGCGGGCGACGACGGGCGATGGGCGGGCGACGACAGGCGACGGAGGGGGACAGAGGTGTTACGGACGGCCGAACACCCGGGCCGCAGGGCAAGACTGCTCACCGGCGCCCTGGCCATAGCGGCGTTGCTGGCGGCCCTGATGGCGCTGTGGCAGACGCAGTTCAGGCCGCTGGCCCGGCAGGACTACTGCTGGGGCACATGGTCGGAGGAGAGCGGCCCGTTCCGCGGGGAGGCCGGGGGCGTCCGGCAGCGCGTGTCGCGGGAGAGCGCGCCGGGTCGCGGCCGGCCCCACGGCCACTGCACGCTGAGCTGGCGCGGTGGCGACCGCGGGGGCCATGGCACCGAGCGCCGGCTGGAGGTCCGCTACGGCACGGGCCCCGAGGCGGCGGACGAGCGCCGGGCCTGGCTGACGGGGCTGTTCGCCGGGGGCGACTCGCCGCTCCCGGACGCCCTCCCCGGCTTCGTCACGGCCTCGTCGGGCACGTTGGTGCTGCCGGAGTCGTGCGATGTGCGCGGCCGTCCGTCGGTGGTCACGCTGACCGGGTCGTTCCCGGACGCCTCCCCGGCGCGGACGGGCAGGCTCCTGCTGGAGGTGGCCAACCGGGCGGCGAAGGCGACGGGATGCGCGCGGGAGGCGCCGCCGATGGCGTCGCCGCCCGCGCCCGGGGCCTGTGCGATACCGGGCATAGCCGGCCCGGCCGGAACGGGCAGCACGGAGCCGGACTTCGAGACGTGCGCGCTGGCGAACACCGACGCGAACACCACCCCGGCGAGCACGCCGACGAACGCCACCACCCCGGCGCACACCGCCACCCCGGCAGACGAAACCGCCCGGGAGGGCGACACCACCACCCCCGCCGACGCGTTCCGCTGGGCGGCCCGGTTCGCGATGACCGCGCGGCCCAGGATCGTCGCCCTGTTCGACGGCCTCACGGGCGACAGCCCGCCCGCGCCCGGCTGGCGGGCCCACGGCCGGATCGAGGCGACGGGCGCGCTCATACGGGCCGACTGCGCGGGCCGTCCCACGGTGTTCACCATGCGCACGGGCCCCGGCCGCACCGGCACCCGGGCCGACGATCCGCGCCGGGCGTTCCCGGCCTTCGTGGACGCCGTCGCGGGCCGGATCGGCTGTGCGCCCCTGCGCTCCGCCTGACAACGCCCGTACGCCGGGTCCCCAGGGGGTCGGGAAAGGGCGATTCATCCGTAGAGTCGGTGGAATGAGTCCCACACGGCCCCGGGTCACGGCCCTCGCCTCCCTCGCCGCCACCGTCCTTGTGATCGCCCTCGCCGCCACCGGATGCGGCGACAACGGCGGCGACAGAGCGAACGGCCAGAACAGCGGCAGCGGTGCCGACAGCAGCGGCGGGGGCAACAGCGGTGGCAAGAACGGTTCCCCCGTCCCCAAGCTCAGCTGGAAGACGTGTGACGCCCCCACCGCCGCGCAGGGCGCGGGCAAGGCGCCCGGCAGGGCCTGGCAGTGCGCGAAGCTCCCGGTGCCGCTCGACCACTCCAAGCCGGACGGCGAGAAGACCGACCTCGCGCTGATCCGCAGCAAGGCCACCGACCCGTCCCGCCGCATCGGCTCGCTCGTCTTCAACTTCGGCGGGCCCGGCGCCTCGGGCGTCGCCGCGCTGCCCGCCCTCGCCGACGGCTACGCCGCCCTGCACGCACGCTACGACCTGGTGAGCTTCGACCCGCGCGGAGTGGGCGAGAGCGCGGGCGTGCGCTGCCAGAACGACAAGGAGCTCGACGCGGCGTACCAGGTGGACGGCACCCCGGACGACGACGCCGAGCTCCGGCAGACGCTGGCGACCAACAAGGCGTACATCGACGCCTGCGCCAAGAACTCCGGCAAGGTCCTGCCGTACGTGGACACGATCAGCGCCGCCCGTGACCTCGACCGGATCCGGGCCGCGCTCGGCGACTCCAGGCTCCACTACTTCGGCATCTCGTACGGCACCGAACTGGGCGGCGTCTACGCGCACTTGTTCCCCAAGAACGTCGGTCGCACCGTTCTCGACGCCGTGGTGGACCCGACACAGGACACCGTGCAGGGCGACCTCGGACAGACCAAGGGCTTCCAGCTCGCGCTGGACGACTACCTCAAGGACTGCGCCTCGGCGGGCGCGGCGGGCAGCGGCGGCCGCTGCCCGACCCTGGACGAGATCACCACGCTCCTCAAGGACCTCGACTCCAGGCCCCTGCCGACGAGTCAGGGGCGGAAACTCACCCAGGACGAGGCGACCAACGGCATCGCGACCGCGCTGTACTCCAAGGACACCTGGAAGTACCTGACCGCCGGGCTCCAGGAGGCGCGGGTCAAGGGCACGGGCAACACCCTGCTCCTGCTCTTCGATTCCATGGCGGGCCGCTCGCCCGACGGCCGCTACAACAATCTCCAGGCCGCCAACCGGGCCATCTCCTGCGCCGATTCGGAGGAGCGCTACGACGTGGACGACGTCCGGCGGCTGCTGCCGGAGTTCAAGGAGGCCTCGCCGGTCTTCGGGGAGTCCGCCGCGTGGTCGCTGCTGTCGTGCACGGGCTGGCCGGTGAAGGGCAAGTGGAAGACCCCGGAGGTGAGCGCCGAGGGGGCCGCGCCGATCCTGGTGGTCGGCAACGCGGGCGACCCGGCGACGCCGGTGGCCGGTGCGGCGAACATGGCTACGATGCTCGGCAAGGGCGTCGGGGTCCGGCTGACCGTCAAGGGCGAGGGCCATGGCACGTACGGCGTCGACGCGTGCGCCACGAAGACCATGGACGCCGCGTTCCTCGACGGCAGGCTCCCGGCGGACGGCACGACCTGCCCGTAGGCCGCGAAGAAAACGGGCCGGCCCCGCCCGCCTCTCGACGAGGCGAGCGGGGCCGGTCCGCGAAAAATCTGTCCCGTCAGTACACGGGCTTCTGCGGCTCCACCTGGTGGACCCAGCCGATCACGCCGCCGCCCACGTGCACCGCGTCCGCGAAGCCCGCGGACTTGAGCACGGCCAGCACCTCCGCGGAGCGGACACCCGTCTTGCAATGCAGGACGATCTTCTTGTCCTGCGGCAGCCCCTGGAGCGCGTCGCCCATCAGGAAGTCGTTCTTGGGGACCAGCCGGGCGCCGGGGATGGAGACGATCTCGTACTCGTTGGGCTCGCGGACATCGATGATGTCGATGTTCTGGCCCTCGTCGATCCACTCCTTCAGCTGGAGCGGCGTGATCGTCGAGCCGGCGGCGGCCGCTTGCGCCTCCTCGGAGACGACGCCGCAGAAGGCCTCGTAGTCGATGAGCTCGGTGACCGTCGGGTTCTTGCCGCAGACCGCGCAGTCGGGGTCCTTGCGGACCTTGACCTGCCGGTAGGTCATCTCCAGGGCGTCGTAGATCATCAGCCGGCCGACCAGCGGGTCGCCGATGCCCGCGAGCAGCTTGATGGCCTCGTTGACCTGGATCGAGCCGATCGAGGCGCAGAGCACGCCCAGCACCCCGCCCTCGGCGCAGGAGGGCACCATGCCCGGCGGCGGGGGCTCGGGGTAGAGGCAGCGGTAGCAGGGGCCGTGCTCGCTCCAGAAGACGGAGGCCTGACCGTCGAAGCGGTAGATGGAACCCCACACGTACGGCTTGTTGAGCAGCACGCACGCGTCGTTGACGAGGTAACGGGTGGCGAAGTTGTCCGTGCCGTCGACGATCAGGTCGTACTGGGAGAAGATCTCCATCACGTTGTCGGCCTCGAGGCGGCCCTCGTGCAGCACGACGTTCACATACGGGTTGATGCCGAGGACCGTGTCCCGCGCGGACTCGGCCTTGGAGCGGCCGATGTCGGCCTGGCTGTGGATGATCTGGCGCTGGAGGTTCGACTCGTCGACCTCGTCGAACTCCACGATGCCCAGGGTGCCGACGCCGGCGGCGGCGAGGTACATCAGCGCGGGCGAGCCCAGACCGCCCGCGCCCACGCAGAGCACCTTGGCGTTCTTCAGCCGCTTCTGCCCGTCCATCCCGACATCCGGGATGATCAGGTGGCGGGAGTACCGGCGGACCTCGTCGACGGTGAGCTCGGATGCCGGCTCGACCAGGGGTGGCAGCGACACGGGGACTCCGTAGGTCGGTATGTCAGTACGGTGGTGCTTCCCGTAACACTGCCACGCCCCGTCTCATTCCGAGACACCAGGTCCGATGCGCGAGACGAAATCGTCCCAGTAGCCGGGCAGGGACTCCCAGGGGTCGAGCGCGTCGCGGTCGGTGCGGTCCGTGAAGTAGACGGTGCCCGCGCCCTGCCAGCGGGCGACGCGCAGCGCCTCGTCCAGGTGGGTGCGCGGCACGCCGTGCACCAGGTGGCAGAAGCGCTCGGGCGGATGGTCGACGGTCCACTCGGCGGCCCGGGACCAGCGGTAACCGGACCAGGGGCCCGCGTACGTCACCAACTGGTCGCCCACGTCGGCGTATCCGGGGCTGGGGTGGGTGCCGTGGGACAGGACCAGATGCGCCCCGTCGTGCAGGGTCCGCAACGCGCCGGCCATCCGCCGGATCCCGGAGAGCCCGGCCTCGTCGTCCGGGCAGCGGGCCAGCGCGAAGCCGTCCACCCGGTACCAGTTGAGGTAGCGCTGCGCGTCGGAGAGCAGCTCGCCGAACGACCGGGTGCCGTACCGGACGTCCAGGTGGCCCAGCACGCGGGCGCCGGACGTGCGCAGCGGGACGACGGCGGACAGCCAGTACGGGTCCTGCCGGGAGCCGGGGCCGCCGCTCACGCCGTCGGGCTCCCGCGGCGCGCCGCCGCCGATCGCCACCCAGTCCAGCGGGAGGCCCGCCCGCTGGAGGCCGCCCCACTCGGCGGGGGCCACCAGCGGATGCGCGAAGCCCGGCACGGCGAGCCGGAGCGGGGCCTTCCGGGCGGCGAGGGCGCGACGGTATCCCGGGGAGATCAGATACGACACGCCGCCTCCATCCAGATGTCGGCCAGCGACTCCTCCAGGGCGATGCGCGGCCGCCAGCCGAGGCGGTCCCGGGCGGTGCGCACGTCGGCCTGCTGCCAGCCGCCGCATCCGTCCGGGTAGGGGTACGCGGGCGGGGTGCCCAGGTGGGGGTCGTCCAGCTCGTGGAGGGCGCCCCCGAAGCCCGCGACCCGGGCGAGCAGGGTCGCGGCGTCGCGCAGCCGCACGGCGCGGCCGGTGCCGATGTTGACGGCGCCCTGGGCGGCGGAGAGGGAGGCCGCGTGGACGGCCCGGGCGATGTCGCGGACGTCGACGAAGTCACGCTGCACGCCGAGGCCGGTGAGCTTCAGTTCGTTGTCGCCGCTCTGCATCGCCCTCCGCATGGCCTCCGCGAGCCGGCCCAGCGGCGAGCCGGCGGGGGTGCCGGGGCCGACCGGGGAGAAGACCCGCAGCACGATCGCGTCGAGCCCGGAGCCGAGCACCAGCTCGGTGGCGGCGAGCTTGCTCACCCCGTACGGGCCGCCCGGGCGCGGCACCGCGTCCTCGGCGGTGGACGAGCCGGGCTGCGAGGGCCCGTACTCGGAGGAGCACCCCACCTGCACCAGCCGGGCGCCGCAGCCGCTGCGGCGCAGCGACTCGCAGACGGTGGCGACGGCGACGGTGTTGTGCCGGGTGAGCTCGCGCGCCCCGCCCCGGGTGGCGCCCGCGCAGTTGATCACGACGCCGGGGTGGACGGCGTTGAGGAAGCGGGTGAGGGCGCCGGGGCTGCCGGAGGCCAGGTCGAAGCGGACGTCCGCGTCGTCGCCCCGGCCCAGGGCGGTGAGCTGGACGGCGGGGTCGGCGAGCAGCCGGTCGGCCACGAAACGGCCGAGGTAGCCGTTGGCGCCGAGGAGCAGGACTCTCATCGGTCGGGCCCTCGCTCTCGCCCGGTGGTGCGCGGGGGGTGAACGGTCATCGTGCTTGCTCTCTCTCCTGTCGACGGGGTGGGGCGGGTGGTGCCGGTCACCGGGGTCCGTGGACCGAGGCCCGGGACAGCGCGGGGACGGCGTGGACCAGCAGGGCGAGGGCCGGCGGGACGCACGCGGCGAGCGACAGGGCGGTGGGGCCGAAGGCCCCGGCCGCCCAGCCGACGGGCCAGCGCAGGGCTTCGCAGCCCGGTAGCCGGGCGGCGAGCAGGGTGAGCGGGGGCAGGGCCTGGGCCGCGGCGGCGGCCAGGGTGGCGGCGACGGCCGCCCGGGGCAGCCCGTGGGCGACGAGCAGCCCGGCGAGGAAGAGGAGCAGGCCGAGGGCCGCCGCGGTCAGGTAGTGGAGGACGGGCGGGGTGGCGCCGGGCGCCTGGCCGGCCGGCAGGGCCGACCGTGCCGGCCAGAGGAACGCCAGCAGCGCGCCCAGGAAGACCGTCACCGCCACCAGTAGGGCGGGCCGGGTTCTTCTGCCGAAATCGGCGAGGTCCCGGCTGGCCGGGAGCGCGCGGCGCGCCCTGGCCGCGAACCAGTGCGCGCACCAGGCGGCGGGGGCGGCGGCGCAGGCCAGGGCCAGGGCGGTGGGCGCCGCGCCGGCCAGGACGGCCGGGGCCGGGCCCGTCCGGCCTGCCAGGGCCCGGTGGCCGTGGAGCAGCGCCGTGAGCAGTTGGTCGCCCACGAGGGCGTGGGCGATCAGCCAGAGGCAGGCCAGGGTGACTGTCGCGCCCCGGGCGCCGCGCAGGGCTGCGCAGGCGGTCTGGCGCTTACCCTCCGTCGGCGGGCGGGCGCAGGCCACGTCCGTCTCCGTGCGTTCCACCCTCGCGTGGAGTTCCTCCGCCAGGGAGAACACGTCGCGGTGGCGGTAGTCGGTGGACGCGACGCGGTCGCAGATGCCTCTGGCCTCCAGGCCGGCGGCGATCTCCAGCGGGTCCACTGATCCGGCGCACAGCCGGTGGTGGCGCGTCAGCAGCACCTTCACCGGGTCCGCTTGCGCGTGCGGGTCCGTGGGTGGGTTGTGCCCACCTTCCCCCATAGCCTGAACGGCATGGGAGGTACCCCCATCGCCCTGCGGAACGCCTGCCCACAACCGGTCTTCAGTTATCGACGTCGTCATCGGCGGCCCGCCCAGGTGGGGGAGGCCGTGCGGGAGGTGGCGGAGAGCGGGGCTCCCGCGTGGGAGAAGGGGACGGACGGGTCGGGGGTGCCGAGG
>NZ_JAILXP010000297.1 GCF_020740895.1 Streptomyces sp. UNOB3_S3
CCCCGAGGACGACCACCCCACGTCGGAGTTCGCCCTCCCCAAGGGCGTCGTCACGGGCGGGACGAAGGGGGCGGCGGCGAAGAGCGCCGTCGGCGAGAGCGCCTCGGCGCCGTACCCCGCCTACACCCCTCCGTACGGCATACCCAAGGTCAGCCTCACCAAGGAGGCGCCCTGGCAGGACCGGATGCGCACGATGCTGCGGATGCCGGTCCTGGAACGGCCGGTGCCCGAGCGGCCGGAGAAGCACGAGGAGGAGCCCGGGCCGCCGGTGCCGCGCGTGCTGGACCTGACGCTGCGCATCGGCGAGCTGCTGCTCGCGGGCGGTGAGGGCGCCGAGGACGTGGAGGCGGCGATGTTCGGCGTCGCGCACGCGTACGGGCTGGCGCGCTGCGAGCCGACCGTCACGTTCACCCTGCTGACCGTCAGCTACCAGCCCTCGCTCATCGACGACCCGGTCACCGCCAACCGGACGGTGCGCCGGCGCGGCACGGACTACAACCGGCTGGCGGCGGTCTTCCGGCTCGTCCACGACATCACCACACAGGGGCTGACCCTGGAGGAGGCGTACCGCCGCCTCGCCGAGATACGCCGCAACCGTCACCCGTACCCGAGCTGGGCGCTCACCCTCGCCTCCGGGCTGCTGGCCGGCGCGGCGAGCCTGCTCGTGGGCGGCGGGATCGTGGTGTTCCTGGCGGCGGCGGCCGGGGCGATGCTGGGCGACCGGCTGGCGTGGCTGGCGTCGGGGCGGGGGCTGCCGGAGTTCTACCAGTTCGTGGCGGCGGCGATGCCGCCCGCGGCGATGGGTGTGGCGCTGAGCGCCACCGGTACGCCCGTCCAGGCGTCGGCGGTGATCACGGGTGGGCTGTTCGCCCTGATCCCCGGGCGGGCGCTGGTCGCGGGCGTCCAGGACGGGCTCACCGGCTTCTACATCACGGCGGCGGCGCGGCTGCTGGAGGTCGGGTACCTGATCGCGGGCATCGTGTGCGGCGTGCTGGTCGTGCTGTACGGGGGTGTGCACGTCGGCGGCAGGACGCTCAACCCGGAGGCGGCGCTCGTCCACCGGGAGCGGCCCGTCATCCAGATCGTGGCGGCGATGCTGCTGGTGTTCGCGTTCGCGCTGCTGCTCCAGCAGGAACGTCACACCGTGCTGATGGTGACGCTCAACGGCGGCGTCGCGTGGGTCGTCTACGGGGCGCTCGCGGACACGGCGGGGCTGGACCCGGTACCCGCCACGGCGATCGCGGCCGGGCTCGTCGGCCTCTTCGGCCAGCTGCTGTCGCGCTACCGCTACACGTCGGCACTGCCGTACGTGACGGCGGCGATCGGCCCGCTGCTGCCGGGCAGCGCCACGTACTTCGCGCTGCTGAACTTCGCGAAGAACGAGCTGAACACGGGGATCTCCGCGATCACGAAGGCGGCGGCGCTGGCGCTGGCCATCGCGATCGGGGTGAATCTGGGGAGCGAGATGTCCCGGATGTTCCTCAAGGTCCCGGGCGAGGGCGCGGCACGCCGCGCGGCGAAACGGACGCGAGGCTTCTAGAGCGAAGCCCCTCGCCTCGCCCGCCGGGGCCGGGGCTTGCCCCCGGGAACGCCAAAACCGCCGCAGCGGCGAGCAGCCACTACGGCGGTCTGGGGTACCTCCCAGCGGTAGCTGGGGGAGGTGCCGAGCCGGCGTCAGGCCCGCCCGGCACTCATACGGCGCACGTCAGTGCGTCAGTGGTGGGCCCCACCCGACGCCTCAAGGCGCTTGTAGGACGCCTCGATCTCCGCCTCCGCCTCCGCGCGGCCGACCCAGTCGGCGCCCTCGACGGACTTGCCCGGCTCCAGGTCCTTGTAGACCTCGAAGAAGTGCTGGATCTCCAGGCGGTCGAACTCCGAGACGTGGTGGATGTCACGGAGGTGCTCGACGCGCGGGTCGTTCGCGGGGACGCACAGCAGCTTGTCGTCGCCGCCGGCCTCGTCCGTCATGCGGAACATGCCGATGGCGCGGCACTTGATGAGGCAGCCGGGGAAGGTCGGCTCGTCGAGAAGGACCAGCGCGTCCAGCGGGTCGCCGTCCTCGCCGAGGGTGTTCTCGACGAAGCCGTAGTCGGCCGGGTAGCTGGTCGAGGTGAAGAGTCGGCGGTCCAGACGGATGCGACCGGTCTCGTGGTCCACCTCGTACTTGTTCCGCGAACCCTTCGGGATCTCGATGGTGACGTCGAACTCCACGGGTGGCTCCTTCTGATCAACACATACGTCTGGTGATTAAGTGTCCCCCACGCAGGAGTGTGGTGGCGAAAGGGGCTGGTCCGTGGTGCCGCAGGCCGGACGCCGGCAGGTCGGGTGGTGGCGGGACGCCTCTCGCGAACAACGGCGAACCGTGCGGTTCGCCGCCGTGTCCGCCGTGGCCGGCCTGGCGCTGGCGACCGGCGCGGTGACAGCCGCCGGGCCCTGGGACGGGGGTCAGCGTAAGGCCGAACGGGACCTCGCCGCTGCCCCGGCACGGCACGGTGGCGCCCGTCACGCCGACGGCGAACGCGCGCCGGGTGCCGCCCCGGCCGTGCTCGCGCCCCTCCCGAAGGCCGGGAAGCGTTCCGCCGACGGCCTCGCGGAGGCACTGGAGCCCCTCCTGAAGGACTCCGCGCTGGGTTCCGGCCAGGCGGCCGCGGTCGTCGACGCCACGACCGGGGAGCGGCTGTACGGGGTGGGGCAGTCGGACGCGTACACCCCGGCGTCCACGATCAAGCTGGCCACGGCGGCCGCCGCGCTGTCGGCGGTGGGGCCGGAGCGCCGCATCGAGACGACCGTGGTGGCCGCGGGCGGCGACGGCGTCGTCCTGGTGGGCGGCGGCGACCCCACGCTCACCGCGACCGGTCTCGGCGACCTGGCCGACGCCACGGCCCGCGCCCTCAAGGCGCGCGGCACCGGCGGCAAGGTGAAGCTGGCGTACGACGTCTCGCGCTACTCCGGCCCGGTGCTCCACACGATCGGGCTCAACGACAACATCGCCCCCGTCAGCCCCCTGATGGTCAACGAGGGGCGCCTCGACGACTCCGACCGGGGGCCCGCCGACCGTACGGCGGAGCCGGCGGCGGACGCGGCGCGGAAGTTCGCGGCGCTGCTGCGGGAGAAGGGCGTGGAGGTCGACGGCGACCCGGGGGAGGGGCGCGCGGAGGAGAAGGCGGCCCGGCTGGCCTCGGTGGCGTCCCCGCCGGTGTCCGCGCTGGTGGAGCGCATGCTCACCAACAGCGACAACGACATCGCGGAGGCGCTGGCGCGGCAGACCGCGCTCGCCTCGGGCAAGCCGGCGAGCTTCGAGGGCGCGGCGCAGGCCGTCACCGAGCGGCTCGCGGCGCTCGGCCTGCCGATGCCGGCCGTCCACATCGCCGACGGCAGCGGCCTGGACCGCGCGGACCGGGCGTCGGCGGAGTTCCTCGCCCTGCTCCTGGCCCGGGCGGCGGAGCCCGGCCGCCCGGCCCTGCGGCCGGTCCTCACGGGCCTGCCCGTGGCGGGCTTCAGCGGCACCCTGCGCGACCGCTATCCGCGCGACGCGGCGGGCCGCGCGCTCGTACGCGCCAAGACGGGCACGCTGACGGGGGTGAACACGCTGGCCGGGACGGTCGTCACGCCGGACGGGCGGCTGCTGGCCTTCGCGTTCCTGGCGTCCGGGACGACGGACGCGGACGCGGCGCAGAAGGCCCTCGACCGGGCGGCGTCGGCGCTGGCCGGTGCGGCACCGCCGGGCACGTGACCCGTGGCCGATCGCCGTCGCGGCGCCTCGCGGTGGCGCCCCGCGAGGCGGGCAAAGCCCTCCACCCCGCCTGCACGCAGCACGTACGGTGAAGGCATGACGAGCGTCGGTGGTACGGAGATGGTCGACTGGAAGCTCGCGGTGGCGACCGCGACCCGGCTCGTACGGCCGGGGCCCGAAGTCGGCCGGGACGAGGCGCGCGACGTGGTCGCGGAGCTGCGCCGGCACGCGATCGCGTCGGAGGAGCACGTCCGGGCGTTCACCCGGATGACGCCCCCCGAGGGGAGCGGCGGCACTCAGCCGCCCGTCCTCGTCGTCGATCGCGCGGGGTGGGTGAAGGCGAACGTCGCCGGTTTCCGGGCCCTGCTCGGCCCGCTGCTGTCGAAGATGCAGGACAAGCGCGCGAGCGCCCCCGGAGGGGCGGTGCTGGGCGCGGTCGGCGGCAAGGTGACCGGTGTGGAGCTGGGGATGCTGCTGTCGTTCCTGGCGTCCCGGGTACTGGGCCAGTACGAGACGTTCGCGCCGGCGACGCGCGACCTGCCGGGGGCCCCGGCGGGGGGCGGCCGGCTGCTCCTGGTGGCGCCGAACATCGTCCAGGTCGAGCGCGAGCTCGACGTGGCCCCGCACGACTTCCGGCTGTGGGTGTGCCTCCACGAGGAGACGCACCGGACGCAGTTCACGGCGGTGCCGTGGCTGCGGGACCACATCGAGGGGGAGATCCAGGGGTTCCTGGGGGAGACGGAGGTCGATCCGGCGACGCTGCTGGAGCGGATCCGGGAGGCGGCCCAGTCGCTGGCGGGCGGCCGGCCCCCGGTGGACGGGGAGGAGCGCGGCCGCAGCATCGTGGAGCTGGTCCAGACGCCCGCCCAGCGGGAGATCCTGGCGCGGCTGACGGCCGTGATGTCGTTGCTGGAGGGCCACGCGGACTATGTGATGGACGGCGTGGGGCCGCAGGTCGTACCGACCGTGGCCGAGATCCGGGAGAAGTTCCAGAAGCGGCGGGCCACCGGTGCCGGGCGGCTGGACGCCGCGCTGCGCAAGCTGCTGGGCCTGGACGCCAAGCTGCGGCAGTACCGTGATGGCGAGCGGTTCGTACGCGCCGTGGTCGACGAGGTCGGTATGGACGGCTTCAACCGGGTCTGGACGTCCCCGAACACGCTGCCGACCAAGGCCGAGATCGCCAAACCCGCGGACTGGGTCGCACGGGTGCACGGACGGGCCGACGGGTGATTCCACTCCACCCCCGTCACGCCCTGCTACCGGACGAACGCTCCCGTAATCACCCTTCCGAGGGACCGTGTGCCAAGGGTGGGCGTGCGATGCTCGGGTAAAGGCTCGTCTCTGTCACCATCGACGCACACAGCGTGACGGATACTCGGAGTCGGCAAGGCCCCGGCGCCGGCTCCGGCACCCCCCTCCCATGGAACGATTGGACACACGGACATGGGTCCACACCCCGCGGTCGCGGCGATACGCCTGGCGGTCCGCCGCGTTCTCCACGACGTCCTCACCCTGGCCCCCACCACCTCCTCGCCCCAGGGCGCCGGCGTGCCGCCGCTCGTGCTGGTGGCCTGCTCGGGTGGCGCCGACTCCATGGCGCTCGCGTCCGCCCTCGCCTTCGAGGCCCCCCGCCTCGGGGTCCGGGCCGGTGGCGTGACCGTCGACCACGGCCTCCAGCAGGGCTCCGACCTCCGCGCCGCCGAGGTCGTGAGCCGTCTCACCGCTCTCGACCTCGACCCCGTCGAGGCCGTCCGCGTCGACGTCGGCCGGGAGGGCGGCCCCGAGGCCGCCGCCCGCGACGCCCGCTACGCCGCGCTGGACGCCGTGGCCGACCGTCATGGCGCCGCGGCGATCCTGCTCGGCCACACCCGTGACGACCAGGCGGAGACGGTGCTGCTGGGGCTCGCCCGGGGCTCCGGCATCCGCTCGCTGTCCGGCATGGCCACCGCCTCCGGCGTCGGCGGCCGCTACCGCCGGCCCTTCCTGGGCCTGGACCGGCAGACGGCCCGGAAGGCGTGCATGGTCCAGTCCCTGCCCGTCTGGGACGACCCGCACAACGCCGATCCGGCCTACACCCGCTCCCGGGTGCGCCACGAGGCGCTGCCGGTCCTGGAGAAGGCGCTCGGCAAGGGCGTGGTGGAGGCCCTCGCCCGGACGGCCCAGCTCTCCCGTGACGACGCCGACGCCCTCGACTCCTGGGCGGCCGCCGTGGAGCCGTCCGTGCGCGACGACTCCGGTGATCTCGAGGTCGCCAAGCTCTACGCCCTGCCCCCCGCCGTGCGCCGCCGGGTGCTGCGCCGGGCGGCCATTGCGGCGGGTTCCCCGGCCGGTTCGCTCTTCGCGCGGCACCTGGAGGAAGTCGACCGGCTCATCACCGGCTGGCGCGGCCAGGGGGCCATCAACCTCCCCGGGCGCGTCGCGGTTCGCAGGCAGGGTGGCAGACTGGTCCTCCGGCAGGGCTGATGCGAGCGGGGCGGAGCGCGTCTCGCGGGCCCGACAAGGTCGTGAACGAGCGAGAGTGGCGCGGGTGGACGAGAAGGACATGGGCACCGATCTGAAGTCGGTGCTCATCACCAAGGAAGAGATCGACGCGAAGCTGGCCGAGCTGGCCGCGAAGATCGACGCGGAATACGCGGGCAAGGACCTGCTCATCGTCGGTGTCCTCAAGGGCGCCGTGATGGTGATGGCGGACCTGGCGCGCGCCCTGTCCACCCCCCTCACCATGGACTGGATGGCCGTGTCCTCCTATGGCGCGGGCACCCAGTCCTCGGGCGTGGTCCGCATCCTCAAGGACCTGGACACCGACATCAAGGGCAAGCACGTCCTGATCGTCGAGGACATCATCGACTCCGGCCTGACGCTGTCCTGGCTGCTGTCGAACCTGGGCTCGCGCGAGCCGGAGTCGCTCAATGTCGTGACGCTGCTGCGCAAGCCGGAGGCGGCGAAGGTGGCCATCGACGTGAAGTGGGTCGGCTTCGACATCCCCAACGAGTTCGTCGTCGGTTACGGTCTCGACTACGCCGAGAAGTACCGCAACCTGCCCTTCGTGGGCACGCTCGCGCCGCACGTCTACGGCGGCTGAGCACGCTCCGTCATGGAGCCGGTACCCCGGCGGACGGGAACCCATCCCGGTTTCCCGCCGTTGGAGCATGCGAGGGCGGGTTTGTTGACCGTCCGCGGCGGCGTCGGGTGACAATGCTGGGGTACCGTCCGAAGGTCAGTCTTTTCAGGCTTTCAAGTCACGCTCTCAAAGGTCGAGCAGGACACCGCACGCACAGGGCACCTCATTCAGGGGTGACCGTGCCTCACTGTGGCAGGAGGGACGGGGCGCCGAGCGCCCCGTATGGATGGACGTGAAGCGCTACTTCCGTGGGCCGGTCATGTGGATCGTGCTGGCCGTCCTCGCCGTGGTCGTGTTGATGCAGGTCGTCGGCTCGTCCGGCGGCTACAAGTCGGTGGACACCAGTCAGGTCGTGCACGCGATCGACAAGAACCTGGTGAAGTCGGCCGAGCTGACGACCGGCGACGAGAACAAGATCAAGATCGAGCTGATCAACGGCCAGAAGATCAAGGGCTCCAGCAAGGTCCAGGCCAACTACATCGGCGACCAGGGCGTGGAGATCTCCAAGGACCTCCAGGCCAAGGCCGATGACGACGACCCGAAGACGCTGCCCGAGGGCTACAACGTCTCGACGTCGAAGCAGAACCCCTTCGTCGGCGTGCTGCTCTCGCTGCTGCCCTTCGTTCTGATCGTCGTGGTCTTCCTGTTCCTGATGAACCAGATGCAGGGCGGCGGCTCCCGGGTGATGAACTTCGGGAAGTCCAAGGCCAAGCTGATCACCAAGGACACCCCCAAGACCACCTTCGCCGACGTGGCCGGCTCCGACGAGGCCGTCGAGGAGCTCCAGGAGATCAAGGAGTTCCTCCAGGAGCCCGCGAAGTTCCAGGCCGTCGGCGCCAAGATCCCCAAGGGTGTGCTGCTCTACGGCCCGCCCGGTACGGGCAAGACGCTCCTCGCGCGCGCCGTCGCCGGCGAGGCGGGCGTCCCGTTCTACTCGATCTCCGGCTCCGACTTCGTCGAGATGTTCGTCGGTGTGGGTGCCTCCCGCGTCCGCGACCTCTTCGAGCAGGCCAAGGCCAACGCCCCGGCCATCGTCTTCGTCGACGAGATCGACGCGGTGGGCCGCCACCGCGGCGCCGGTCTCGGCGGCGGTCACGACGAGCGCGAGCAGACGCTCAACCAGCTGCTCGTCGAGATGGACGGCTTCGACGTCAAGGGCGGCGTCATCCTGATCGCCGCCACCAACCGCCCGGACATCCTGGACCCGGCGCTGCTGCGCCCCGGCCGTTTCGACCGGCAGATCGCCGTCGACCGCCCGGACATGCAGGGCCGTCTGGAGATCCTCAAGGTCCACCAGAAGGGCAAGCCGGTCGCGCCCGACGTCGACCTGGCCGCCGTCGCCCGCCGCACCCCCGGTTTCACCGGTGCCGATCTGTCGAACGTGCTGAACGAGGCCGCCCTGCTGACGGCCCGCAGCGACCGCAAGCTGATCGACAACCACATGCTGGACGAGGCGATCGACCGCGTCGTGGCCGGCCCGCAGAAGCGGACCCGGATCATGAGCGACAAGGAGAAGAAGATCACCGCGTACCACGAGGGCGGTCACGCCCTGGTCGCGGCGGCGTCTCCGAACTCCGACCCGGTCCACAAGATCACGATCCTGTCCCGGGGCCGCGCGCTCGGCTACACCATGGTCCTGCCCGACGAGGACAAGTACTCCACCACGCGCAACGAGATGCTCGACCAGCTGGCCTACATGCTGGGCGGCCGCGCGGCCGAGGAGCTCGTCTTCCACGACCCGACCACGGGCGCGGCCAACGACATCGAGAAGGCCACCGCCACGGCCCGCGCGATGGTCACCCAGTACGGCATGACCGAGCGCCTCGGCGCGATCAAGTTCGGCTCCGACAACTCCGAGCCCTTCCTGGGCCGCGAGATGGCGCACCAGCGGGACTACTCCGAAGAGGTCGCCGGGCTGGTCGACGAAGAGGTCAAGAAGCTCATCGAGACCGCGCACAACGAGGCGTGGGAGATCCTCGTCGAGAACCGCGACATCCTCGACAACCTGGTTCTGGCCCTCCTGGAGCGGGAGACGCTGAACAAGGAGGAGATCGCCGAGATCTTCAAGCACGTCGTGAAGCGCCCGGCCCGCCCGGCGTGGACCGGCTCCTCGCGGCGCACCCCCTCCACCCGCCCGCCGGTGCTCACCCCCAAGGAGCTCGCCCCCAGCAACGGGGC
>NZ_JAILXP010000298.1 GCF_020740895.1 Streptomyces sp. UNOB3_S3
CGCTGGGCACCCGCGACTGCTCCCTCCAGCGCCGCCACCAGAAGGTCGTCGAGGAGGCCCCGGCGCCGGACCTGCCGGACGCGGTGCGCAGCAGCCTGCGGGTGGGGTTGACGAGGACGCCGAAGCGGGTGCCGGGGACGAGGGAGCCGACGTGCGCGCCGAGGCCCACCTCCACCCGGTCGCAACGGGCCACGGAGGCCAGCTGCGCGCCCGCGTAAATGTAGTGGGTGAGCAGCCGGGCGGCGGAGGCGAGCACGCCGGGGCTGAGGTCGGAGACCGACAACTGCCGTAACTGCCGGGCCAGCACGCCGACCGCGAGCGGGGGCAGGGCGACGGGCAGCAGGGCGACGCGGTCGCTCTCCAGGACCGAGCGCACGGTGTGCAGCCGGCGGACGTAGGCGGCGGGGAGGGAGTCGGGGTAGAGGACGACGAGGTGGCCGCACTGGTCGAGCAGGAGGGCGGCCTGGGTGACGGCGGTCTCCAGCGGCTGTTCCCCGGGCGGCCGCAGCACGGCGGCCGCCGGGACGGGCCCGCCGGGCGGGGGGAGCACCAGATCGGAGCTGGTGACCGCTATCGCAATCGGCACGTCGGCTTCCCCGTTCACTCCGGCCGCGGGGGCTCCGGCGGTCGCAGATCGATACTGCCCAGTGCTGGCGCCTCCGCACTTTATCCACGAATGGAGCGGCTGAGAACAGTTCCTCGATGTTTGCCCCACGGGGCGGTGGTGGGGGTGCCCAAGCCTTGACGAAAGCATTGGTCTGGACCACATTGGCGCCACGGACGGTGGCCACCGTTCCGTATGAACACCCCCCATCACAGCGTCAACTTCCTTCCCAACTCCCTTCCCACCGGAGGCAGTAGTGGAACGCATATTCCGTCATCGGCACCGGACCCGCCCGTTCCTCAGACACCGCCTCGGCGCCACCCTCGCCACCGTCGCGCTGGCCGTCGGCGGCCTCGTGACACTGGGCGGTACGAGCGCGGCGGCCGACGGCCCGAATCTCGTCAGGAACCCCGGCTTCGAGTCCGGCCTCTCCTCCTGGAGCTGTACCGGCGGCAGCGGCACGACGGTCGCCTCCCCCGCGCACTCCGGCTCCGCCGCGCTCCGGGCCGCCCCCACCGGCTCCGACACCGCCACGTGTGCGCAGAGCGTGAGCGTACGGCCCAACTCCTCGTACACGCTGAGCGCGTGGGTGCGCGGGTCGTACGTCTACCTCGGCGCGAGCGGGACGGGCACCACGGACGTGTCGACGTGGACGCCGAACGCGGCCGACTGGCAGCTGCTCACCACTGGTTTCACAACCGGAGCGAACACCACCTCCGTCACGGTTCTCACCCATGGGTGGTACGGGCAGCCCGCCTACTTCGCCGACGACGTCACCCTCACGGGTCCCGGCGGTGGCGACCCGGGGGATCCGGGCGATCCCGGCGGCCAGGTGCCCGACGCGCCGGGCGGACTGGCGGCGGGCGCGGTCACCGCGTCGTCCGTGGCGCTGAGCTGGAACGCCGTGCCCGGCGCGACCGGCTACACCGTCTACCGGGACGGCGCCAAGGCGCTGTCGACGACCGGTGCGTCCGCCACCGTCACCGGGCTGGCGGCGGCCACCTCGTACCGCTTCGAGGTGACGGCTTCCAACGCCGCCGGCGAGTCGGCGGCCTCGGCGGCCGTCACCGCCACGACGGCCGGGGGCGGGGGCGGCACCCCGGGCGTGCCCCGGCACGCGGTGACCGGCTACTGGCAGAACTTCGACAACGGCGCCACCGTCCAGAAGATCGCCGATGTCCCGGCCGCGTACGACATCATCGCCGTCGCCTTCGCGGACGCGACGACCACACCCGGGGCCGTCGACTTCGCCCTCGACCCGGCGCTGAAATACACGGAAGCGGCGTTTAAAGCCGACATCGCCGCCAAACAGGCGGCGGGCAAGTCCGTCGTCATCTCCGTCGGAGGCGAGCGGGGCACGGTCGGCGTCAACGACGCGACGTCCGCGAACAACTTCGCCGACAGCGTGTACGCGCTGATGCGGAAATACGGCTTCAACGGTGTCGACATCGACCTGGAGAACGGGCTGAACCCGACGTACATGACGCAGGCGCTACGCGCGCTGTCGGCGAAGGCGGGCGACAAGCTCGTCATCACGATGGCGCCGCAGACGATCGACATGCAGTCGACGTCGTCGGCCTACTTCAGGACCGCGCTCGACATCAAGGACATCCTGACCGTCGTCAACACACAGTTCTACAACAGCGGTGCCATGAACGGCTGTGACGGGAAGGTGTACGCGCAGGGCTCGGTGGACTTCCTGACCGCGCTGGCCTGCGTCCAGCTGGAGGGCGGCCTGGACCCGTCCCAGGTGGGCCTGGGCATACCCGCCTCGCCGCGCGGCGCGGGCAGCGGCTACGTCGCGCCGTCCGTGGTCAACGCCGCCCTGGACTGCCTCACGCGGGGCACGAACTGCGGCTCGTTCAAGCCGTCCCGTACGTATCCGGGGCTGCGGGGCGCGATGACGTGGTCCACGAACTGGGACGCGGCGGCCGGCAACGCCTGGTCGGGTGCGGTCGGTCCGCACGTCCACGGGCTGCCGTAGGCGGCGCGGGTGCCGGACGGGCCGCGTTCGGCCCGTCCGGCGTCCGAGGAACGAACGGGTCAGCGGCGGGCGGCCGCCGCGACCCCCTCGTCGTCGAGCGGCCGGGGCAGGGCACAGCCCGGCAGGTCGAGGTCGATCTTGTTGCCGGTGCCGACGCACTTGGTGATGCCGTACGTCTGCTCGGCGTAGTTGATGCCCCGGCGGACGGTGACGTTGCCCTTCTCGTCGACCTCGCACGGGTTGTTCATCGTGCAGCGCTCGCCGTTCTCGTTGCCCGTGTTGTTGATGGCGACGACCTTGCCGGAGTTCGCGTCGATGACGGGCGAGCCGGAGGTGCCACCTATGGTGTTGCAGGACGGGGTGTAGCGGAGCGAGTCCTTCCAGGTCCAGTCGGCCTCGCGGAGCTCATGGACGAACCCGTCGACATTGCAGGAGTAAATGCGCTTCCAGTAGCCGGAGACGACCTTGATAGGGGTGCCGGTGACGGGGTGGTCGCCCGAGACGCCGAGCGCGTCGATGCCGTACTGCTGCTTGATCCGCGCGTAGGTGGTGTTCAGCTCGTAGAGCGTGACGTCGGTGTCGGCCATCGTCGCGTACGAGATCTTGGTGGCCTGGAGCGTGGCGACCTTGCCCGCCGTGGAGTTGAGCAGGCTGAAGGTGCGGCTGGAGGGCTGGTCGACGAGGACCTCGCCGGGGCCGGGCATACCGGTCTCCAGGCAGTGGCCGTTGGTCATCACGAGGGCGGGGTCGCTGTCGGCCGAGCCGGGCATCCGGACCAGCGAGCCGGAGCAGTTGCTCAGTGCCACGGTGCCGGCGAAGTCGACGGCCTTGGCCTTGGCCTGGGGCCGGGGCTGGGGTGCGGCGACAGCGGGGGCGACGGTCGCCCCGGTGAGCAGCAGCGTCGTAAGCGCACCGACGAGAGGTCGTCTCATGGGGGGTGGTCCTCTCCGTTCAGAAGTGCATCCGGTTTTGACGTGTGCATTGTTGGGGCCGCTGTGGGCGCCGGGCAATCAAGCGGTCTGAAGTGGAGGGGAAGTTGGCTTGTTTCCCTCGCACACTTCTACTTGACCTGCTCATGTCACATTTCGAACACTGGAGAGGATCGTCAGCACAACACCCCCCTCATTCGTCGCACGAACGCCCCTCAGGAGGCCGCATGCGACCCCACACCCCCCATTCCCGCAGGAACCGGCTCCGGTGGGCCGCCGCCACGGGCACCGCCCTGCTCACCCTGGCCATGGCCGCCCCGGCGTCCTCGCACGGCACGGCACACGGCACGGCGCACGGCGCGACCGGCTCGAACGGCACCCGGACGGGCGCCACTCACGCGGATGAGATCCGCTCGTACGAGGTCGCCGGGCCGAGAACCGCCGCCCAGCGCACCGCCGTCGCCGCGACCGGCGCCTCCGTCGACGCCGTGCGGAAGGACTCCGTCGTCGTCACCGCCGACGCCGCGCAGGCCCAGCGCATCCGCGCCATGGGCTACCGGGTGACGGCCCTGCCCGGCGCCCCGGACCGCGGCCGGGCGGCCGGGCCGTACGACTTCCCGCCGGGGGACTCGAAGTACCACAACTACGCCCGCGCCATGGCGGAGATCGACGCGGACGTCGCCGCGTACCCGTCCCTCATGAGCAAGCAGGTCATCGGCAAGTCCTACGAGGGCCGGGACATCATCGCCGTGAAGGTCACGAACGGCTCGGCGACGACGGACGCCGCCAAGCCGGAGGTGCTCTTCACCCACCACCAGCACGCCCGCGAGCACCTGACCGTCGAGATGGCGCTGTACCTGCTCAAGGAGTTCGGCTCCCAGTACGGCAAGGACGCACGCGTCACCAAGATGCTCGACAGCCGGGTGATCTGGATCGTGCCCGACGTCAACCCGGACGGCGGCGAATACGACATCGCCACCGGCACCTACCGCGGCTGGCGCAAGAACCGTCAGCCCAACACCGGTTCGAGCTCCCGGGGCACGGACCTCAACCGCAACTGGGACTACAAGTGGGGCTGCTGCGGCGGCTCGTCCGGCAGCACCGGCTCGGAGACGTACCGCGGCTCCGGCCCGGAGTCGTCCCCCGAGGTGAAGGTCGTCGCGGACTTCGTCCGCGGCCGCGTCGTCGGCGGCAAGCAGCAGATCAAGGCCGCGATCGACTTCCACACCTACAGCGAGCTGGTGCTCTGGCCGTTCGGCTGGACGTACGGCGACACGGCGCCCGGCATGACGCAGGACGACCACGACGCCTTCGCGACCGTCGGGAAGTCCATGGCCGCGAGCAACGGCTACACGCCGGAGCAGTCGAGCGACCTCTACATAACCGACGGGTCGATCGACGACTGGCTCTGGGGGAACCAGAAGATCTTCGCCTACACCTTCGAGATGTACCCGGACGCGAGCGGGGCGGGCGGCGGCTTCTACCCGCCGGCGTCGGTCATCGACCGCGAGACCGCGCGCAACCGGGAGGCGGTGCTCCAGCTCCTGGAGAACGCGGACTGCATGTACCGGTCGATCGGGAAGGAGCAGCAGTACTGCTCATGACCGCCCCGCTCCGTCCTTGCCGAGGCTCACCCCGCTGAGGCTCAGCCCAGCACCGCGAGCGCGTCGATCTCGATGAGGAGGCCCTGCGGCAGGCCGACGTAGACCGTCGTCCGGGCCGCCGGGGCCTCCTTCAGGTCGGCGAAGTAGTCGTTCCAGATCTCGTTCATCTCCGCGAAGTGCTCCGTGTCCGTCAGATAGACGCGCAGCATCATCACGTCCTCCCAGCTCGCGCCGCCCGCCTCCAGCACGGACCGGACGTTGGCCAGGGTCTGGAGCGTCTGCTCGCGCAGGGTCGGGCCGGCGACGACGGGACCGGACTGCCCGGGTCCGGCGGGCAGGAAGCCGACCTGGCCGGCGACCTGGAGGATGTTCCCCTTGCGCACGCCGTGCGAGAACTTCGCGGGCGGGGTGGTGTGACCGGCCGGGGTGACGGCGGTCTTGGGGGTGTTGTCACTCATGGCATCACTTTCGTCGGGGAATTCGTCGGGGAAACGGTCGCCGGGAGTGAGATTCCGGAGTACTCGGCGCTGATCGCCTCCGCCGTGCGGCGCAGCAGCGGCAGCAGGGCGAGGAGTTCGTCGGAGGAGACGACGACGTTGGGGGCCGACACCGAGCAGGCGGCGACGACCCGTCCGTCGGGTCCCCGGACGGGGGCGCCGACGCAGTTGATGGACTCCTCGTGGCCGCCGAAGTCGGTGGCCCAGCCCTGCTCCCGTACGGCAGCGAGTTCCTTGAGGAATGCCCTGGCGTTCGGGGTGGAACGCGCTGTGTAGGCGGGGTAGTCGAGGCGCTCGGCGACAGCGCGGCGCTCGGGCTCGGGGAGGTCGGCGAGGAGCAGTTTGGCCACGGCCGCCACGGTGATCGCGACGGGTTTGCCGATGCGGGAGTACATCCGTACGGGGTAGCGGCTCTCGACCTTGTCGATGTAGAGGACCTCGTCCTCCTCGTACACCGCGAGGTGGACGGTGTGGCCGCACTTCTCGTTGAGGGCCACGAGGTGGGGGTGGGCGATCTCCCTGATGTCGAGGCTCTCGACGGCCTGCTGGGCGAGGGCGAAGAGGCGGGCGCCGAGGCGGTAGCGCTGGTCCTGCTGGCGGTAGACGATGCCGTGCTCGTGGAGGGTGCGCAGCAGGCGCAGCGCGGTGGACTTGTGGACGCCGAGGCGGCCCGCGACCTGTTCGAGGTTGGCGGGTCCCTCGGCGAGCAGCGGCAGGATGCTCAGGGCGCGGTCGACGGTCTGGCTCATGTGCGGGGGTCCTCTGTGCCGGTGTCTTCTATGCCGGGGTCCTTGATGCCGGGGTTCTTGATGCCGGGGTCCTTGATGCCGGGGTCTGCCACCTCTGCGGGCCGCCCGGTCCAGCCCGGGCCGAGTCGCAGTCTTCCCCACGCGGCGGGGTCCAGTCCCGCCAGCGTGTCCGCGAGGGCGGCGGGCGGTGGTTCGCCGAGGTCGCCGGGGACGGTGAGGGCGGCGGCGGCCATGAGGTGGCCGTGCCGCAGGCGCGCGGGCAGCGGGAGTCCGCGCAGGGTGGCGGAGAGGAAGCCGGCCGCGAAGGCGTCGCCCGCGCCGACGGGCGCGACGACGTCGACGGCGGGCGCGGGGACGAAAACAGCGGACTCGTGGGTGTGGGCCGTGGCACCGGCGGCGCCCTGTTTGACGACGAGCACGGCGGGTTCGGGCAGGGCGGCCCGGATCGCGTCGGGGCCGCCGGTGACGCCCCAGGCGGCCTCGGCCTCGTCCTCGCCGACGAAGACGATGTCGCAGGCGCGGGCGAGCTCGGCGAGGACGCGCGGGCCTGTTGCGGCGTTCCGCCACAGCGCGGCGCGGTAGTTGACGTCGAAGGAGAGCAGCGGGCCGGTGCCGGGGGCCCGGTCGACGAGCTCGCGGAGCAGGGCGAGGCAGTCGGCGGAGAGGGCGGCCGTGATGCCGGTGAGGTGGAGGATCCGCCCGGCGTGGGCGTCGGCGCGGGGGATCAGGGCGGGCGACATGGCGGAGGCGGCCGATCCGGCGCGGTAGTAGACGGTCTCCGCGTGGTGCGGGGCGATCGCGCCGGTGGTCGTGGGCCGCTCCCCCGCCGTCCGGAAGTACACGCCGGTGGGGCGTGCGGGGTCGCGCTGGACGTACGTCGTGTCCACGCCGTGGTCGGCGACGGCGGCCACCAGGTGGGTACCGAAGGGGTCGGCGCCGACGCGGCTGATCCAGCGGGCGCGGTGGCCGCGGCGGGCCAGGACGCAGGCGACGTTGGACTCGGCGCCGCCGATGCCGCGGTCGAAGGACGGCACGTCGGCGAGGCGGCGTCCGGCCCCGGCCGGGCCCGGTCGGAGGGCGACCATCGATTCGCCGAGGCACACGACGTCGGGGCTGCTCACCGCGTTCCCCCTACCGTTGACCCGGTACTTGCCCGGATGTTAGACAGCGTGCAGCGCTCCACGCAATGAACGTTGCAGTAACCGCAACCGCACCACATCCCGATCTCTTGGGAGGCCCCATGGCCAGCACGCCCGCCGCGATAGCGGCCGACGCCGTCGCCGAGCTCGCCCGGGAGCGGGTCGACCACCGGTTCAAGGGGCTGCCCCCGGACGCGGACGGCCGGACGGTCGGCGAGCTGGCGGCCGAGCGGCGCTCGCTGTTCACCGGCGGCTTCACCACGCCGGTGCTCGCCCTCTCCGCCGAGGCGCTGGACCACAACCTCGCGCTCATGGAGCGCTACTCCGAGCGGCATGGCCTGGCCTTCGCCCCGCACGGCAAGACGTCCATGGCCCCGCGGCTCTTCGAGCGCCAGCTCGACCGCGGCGCCTGGGGCATCACCGCGGCCACCCCCGCGCAGGTCCGGGTCTACCGCGCCTTCGGCGTACGGCGGATCTTCCTCGCCAACGAGGTCGTCGACGCCGCCGCGCTGCGCTGGCTCGCGGGCGAGCTGGCCGCCGACCCGGAGCTGCGGATCGTCACCTACGTCGACTCCGTGCGCGGCGTCGAGCTGATGGACGCCGCCCTGCGCGACGCCCTGCGCGACGCGGGCGCGGGCCGCCCGCTGGACGTCGTCGTCGAGCTGGGCGCGGAGGGCGCCCGTACGGGCATCCGCACGGAGGCGGAGGGCGAGGCCGTCGCGGACGCGGTGGCCGCCACCGGCACCCTGCGCCTGGTCGGCGTCGCCGGCTACGAGGCCGAGATCCCGGACGCGGACGCGGAGATCGTCGACGCGTGGCTGCGCCGGCTGACGGGGCTGGCGGTCGCCTTCGACAAGGCGGGCCGCTTCGCCGGGGTCGAGGAGATCGTGGTCAGCGCGGGCGGCAGCGCGTGGTTCGACGCCGTCGCGAGCGTCTTCGCGGAGCTTCCGCCGCTGTCCGCGCCGGTGCTCAAGCTGCTGCGCTCCGGCGCGTACGTCACCCACGACGACGGCCAGTACCGCCGCAAGACCCCCTTCAACCGGCTCCCCGACGAGGGCGCCCTGCACCCGGCATTCCGCCTCTGGGCCCAGGTCGTCTCCCGCCCCGAGCCGGGCATGGCCTACCTCAACGCGGGCAAGCGCGACGTCTCCTACGACCTCGACCTCCCGGAACCCCAGGTCGTCCGCTCCGCCCGCGACGGCTCCCTCCGCCCCGCCACGGGCCTGACCGTCACCCGCCTCGCCGACCAGCACGCCTTCGTCTCCCTCACGGGCGAGGACGCGGAACGCCTGGAGGTCGGCGACTGGGTGGGCCTGGGCCTGTCCCACCCCTGCACGGTCTTCGAGAAGTGGCCGCTCATCCCCCTGGCGACGGCGGACGGGACGGTCACGGAGTACGTGCGGACGTTTTTCTGACGGGCGGGAATGCGGGCAGCCCGTCAGACAAGCGTCCGCACGTCCTCCGTGACCGTCCCGTCCCCCGTCGCCAGGGGGATGAGC
>NZ_JAILXP010000299.1 GCF_020740895.1 Streptomyces sp. UNOB3_S3
GTCCCGGCTGAAGACCGGCAGCCGGTCGCCCGCCCGCACGGCGCGGGTGAGCCCCGGCAGCGTCTGCCACAGCGACTCGGCGGGCCGGTAGGTGACGTCGTGCTGCGCCATCAGCGGCGCGCCGAACCGCTGCAGGACGCCCGTGCGCTGCGCCGCCCGCACCAGGGTGTCCCGGACGGCGACCTCCCTGCGGCCCCGGAACAGCCCCCAGCTGGTCTGCTTGGCGGTGGTCAGGACCACCCGCTCGGCGGCCAGCCGGCGCTCGGAGTCATAGGTGTCGAGGATCCCGGGCTCCAGGGTGCCGCGGATGACGCCCGCCAGCTTCCAGCCCAGGTTCACCGCGTCCTGGATGCCGGTGTTCATGCCCTGGGCGCCCGCCGCGCTGAAGATGTGGCCCGCGTCGCCGGCGAGGAAGACCCGGCCGTCGCGCAGGGTCTCGGCGACCCGGCGCCGCGCACGGAAGATCGTCGTCCAGTCCAGTGGCCCGATCAGGCCGGGGCGCGGCGCCCGCTCGTCCATCACCCGCTGGAACAGCTCGCGCGGCGGCGCGTGGTCCTCGGTCCAGCCCGGCACGCTCACCGCCAGCCGGAACCGGCCGTCGCCGAACGGGGCGAAACCGAGCGCCCCGCCCCGTGTGTAGCAGTAGAGCAGCTCGTTGTCGTGGAGATCGCCGTCGATCGGCCCGTCGCCGATGGCGAACAGCACGTCCTCGCCGCTGCCGAGGAACTCGATGCCGGCGAAGCGGCGCACCGCGCTGTGCGCGCCGTCCGCGCCGATGACCCAGTCGGCCTCGATCCGCTCGGTGCGGCCGTCCGCCCACGCCACGTCGACGACGGGCCGCCGGCCGGAGTTGTCGAGCCCGGTCACCGTGCCCTGTTCGACCTTCCCGCCGAGCTCGACCAGCCGGTCGCGGACCACGTCCTCCGTGCGGTGCTGGGGGATGACCAGCCCGAAGGGGTAGGGGGTGTCCTTGAGCCGGCTCATCTCGATCGAGCCGAGCGGCCGCTTCTGCGAGAAGTAGGACACCGCGTCGAGCCGGTTGCCCGCCTCGGCCAGCGGGTCCGCCGCCCCGACGCGGGCGAGCAGCTCCAGGCTGCGCGGCCACACCACGATGGCGCGGGAGTGCAGCGAGGAGCCCGGCGGGGTGCCGTCGACGACCCGCACCGGCACACCCTGGCCGAGGAGTTCGCACGCGAGGACCAGACCCACCGGCCCGCCGCCCACGATCAGCACCGGCCGTTCCCCACCGGAGCGCTCACGCAGGGGAATCGTCATCATCACGCCTTTCCGTTCGAGTACCGGATCGCCGAATGGACCCGGGACCAAGCTGAGGAGGGGGCTGGGGCTCAGGGGCGGTGCACCACGACGCCGCTCCAGGTGAATCCGGCACCGGCGCTGAGCACGACGGCGTGCTCGCCGGACCGCAGCCCCCACGGGCCGTCGCCGGCCAGCGCCGTGAGGTTCGAGAAGACGTCACCCGCGCCCAGATGACCGGTGCCCGCGCCGAGGTCGACGACCGGGGCGGGGGTGACCGCCGCCACCGCGGGCCCGTAGATGTCGCGCGCCGTCGCCCGCCCGAGGCGCGGCAGGAGCACCGCGCGCAGCGCGGGCCCGCCCGGCTCCAGGCCCGCCTCGGCCAGCGCGGACGCGACCACGCGGGTGGTCGTCTCCCGCAGCCGTCCGACGAACGGTTCCCGTCCCGTGCCCGTCAGGAACGCCTTCTTGGTGCGCCGCACGTCCACGGTGGGACCGGCCGACAGGGGCGCCTCCTGGAACCGGGAGGCGTCGCGGTGGACGATCTCCAGATCCGGCGCGGCCTCGGTGACCAGGGCGTCCAGGACGAGCGCGGCGCCCGCCGGCCCCTCGCGGCGCTCCAGCACCGCGGCCGTCCCGCCGTCCCCGTACCAGACCCCGTAGTCGCCGCGCCAGCGGTCGAAGCCGGGGCGGAGGAACCGGTCGCCCGTCGTCACCAGCACCGGGCCGTGGTCCGGCATCGCCACCAGCCGGGTCAGCGCGGTCTCCAGGGCCGCCGCGCCGCCGTTGCACATCTGCTGGACCCCGATAGGGACCCCGCCGGTCGCGCCGGTCCGGTCGGCCACATAGTGCGCCGGGGACCAGAAGTCGTGCCCTTGGTAGTACGTCCACGCGTGCAGCACCGCCCGCACGGACGCCGGTGCCACGCCGGACCGCTCCAGCGCCGCCCGGCCGGCCAGCACCGCCATCTCGGGGGCCGACTCGCCCCCGGAGACGGGCAGTTGCTCGTAGCCGATCGACTCGGCCTCGTCCTGGGTGACCAGGCCGTCGGCGAGCGCCTCCACCGCCTTGACGGTGGTGTCCGGCAGCCATTCGGCGGGAGTGACGACGATTCCTCCGGGCGCCCTCACGCCGTCACCGCCGGCCCGGCGGCCGCGTACGCGCGGGACGTCGTGGTGTGCATCCGGCCGGTGGCGATGACCGCGCCGGCCTGCTCGAACTCCACGTGGAACGTCCACAGTTCCGGCAGCGCCGCGCCGAGCTCGTCCACGTGGGCGTACGGCTCGGTCCTGCGGACGTGCACGGTCGTGGGGGAGTCCAGCTCCGCGTAGCGCGTGAAGGAGAAGTCGAACCCGGCGACCGTGGTGCGCGGCGTCGAGGCGCCGTGCAGCTCGGAGGCGGTGAACAGGCACAGCTGCCGGGCCGCCTCCATCAGCACCATGCCCGGGACGTGGTCCTGCGCGTGGTCGAACATGCTGCGGTTGTCCACGGGCACGCGGAGCGACGCGAAGGCCCCGTCGGGGCCGGTGCGCACGTCGCCGAGCACCACGTTGGCCGGATCCACGCGGCCCACGAGGGAGGGCGCCAGCCGCGAACCCGTCCGGGGGACCTCCGTGAACGGAGTGAGCGGCCTGCCCCGGCCCCGCTCGCGGACCTCTCCGTACACCTCGCGGGGGATGTACCCGACGTCGATGCGCACCGTGCCGAGGCGGTGCCGGGACAGCTCCATGTCCACCTCGTACGTCAGCCGGCGCACATCACCGGCCGCCCCGCGGCGGTTGCCCGTACGCACCCGCATCGCGAGCTCGCCCGGCCGGTCCGTGACGGGCGCGGTCAGCAGCCCCGGCAGCGACATCGACCACGAACGCAGCAGGAACTTGCTGTCCCGGGGCACGCCGAAGAACGCGTGCCCTCCATAGGTCTCCGCCTGCCGGCAGCACTCCAGCAGGAGCAGCGGATCCGGCACCCCGAGCCGGGAGCACCCCTCCGTGTAATAGGTGTGCGACGGCGGCAGTTGGGCGGCCGCGAGATACGCGGACTCGCTCACCCGGCGGGCGTCCGTCAGGAACACCTCGGACAGGGCCCAGCGGTGCAGCAGGGACCGGTCGACGGTCCGGTTGAATTCGAGGGTTTCCGTTCCGGACAGACCGCTTCGAGGGACCTTGGATTCCATGAACACCTCCAGAACCTCCGCTATCGCGTTTCCCGCGTACAAATCTCTGGTCATCTCTCCGGGCATCTCGGTGGTGGGCTTGATGAGAGTCTCCCGACGTCGGCACACGCCCCGCTCAAGGCGTTCTCATGGGATTCCCATGCGATTCGCACGGACCGTGAGCCCGGTGCGAGATCCAGGACCGAGATCCAGGATTCAGCGCACCGGCCAATATTCAGCTCAAGTCCCGCACCAGTTCCGGCACCAGTGGCCCGGCGATGACCGGCGCTTGTCCTCCGCTTGAGCCGCGAGTACCGACACTCGACCCGGCAGTCGATTCAGCGGAGGCATGGCACCGACCGGAGGAAAAACACCGATGGCCACTACACACGACACCGGGGCGACCCCGTTCGCCGCCCTCTTCCCGGGACAGGGGGTACAACGGCGGGGCATGGGCGCCCGCTGGCGCGGCACGCCGTCGTGGTCCCTGGTCGACACCGTCTCCGAGGCGTCGGGACACGACGTCGCCGAGCTCCTCCTGGATGCCGGCACGGAGACCCTCGCCCGCACCGACCTCGCCCAGATCAGCGTCTTCACCGCGTCGTTGCTGTCCTGGACGGAGTTCCGGGACGCCCACCCGGAGGCCCGCGTCACCGCCTTCGCCGGGCACAGCCTGGGGGAGTACACGGCCCTGGTCGCGGCCGGGGCGCTCACCGCCGCCGACGGCGCCCGGCTGGTCGGGGCGCGCGGCCGCGCGATGGCCGACGCCGCGCGCCACCGGCCCGGAGCCATGGCCGCCGTCATGGGCGCGGACCCCGAGGCCGTCGAGGAACTCACCGCCCGGGTGCGCCGCGACGGCGCGGACCTGGCGGATCCGGCGGATCCGGCGGACCTGTGGGTCGCCAACCTCAACTCCCCCCAGCAGACGGTGGTCGCGGGCTCCCCCGACGCGGTCGAGGCCGCCGGTGCGCTGGCCCTCGCGAACGGCTGGCGCTACAGTGTCCTGCCGGTCTCCGCCGCCTGCCACACCGCCTACATGGCGCCCGCGAGCCGGGCGCTCGCCACGGCGCTGGACGAGGTCACCTTCCGGCCCGCCCACGCGCCCGTGGTCTCCAACGTCGACGCCCGCCCGCACACCGAGGGCCGTGACTGGCCGGCCCTCTGCGCACGCCAGCTGGTCTCCCCGGTGCGCTGGAACGACACGCTCCACACCCTCGTGACCGGCCTGGGCAGCCCCCGGCTCACCGACTTCGGCCCGGGCCGGACCCTGGCGGCCCTGGCCCGCCGCGTCTTCCCGGACGTCCCGGCGGAACCGGTGGCGGGCGCGCGGCCGGTGGCGGTGTGACGACAAAAACACCGATGCCCCGCCGGGCGGGTCCGGCGGGGCATCGGTGTTTGAGTCGGTCGGCCGAGAGGGCCGCTTATCCGGTCACGGTCGGCTCGGAGTGGTCAGGACGGAGAATCCGTCCCACTCGGCGAACTTGTCGAACGAGAACACGGGACCCTCCTCACCCGTGCCGACGGCACAGATGTACGCGGGATGCACTCGGCCCATGGTCAAGTGGTCCAGCTCGAAGAAGGCGTCCCTGCTGCTGCAGAGAATTCCGGGCTCGGAAGCCGAGTACATGATGAAGCACTTCTCGAAATCCATGAACCCGTTCGCGCGGGCCCACTCGACCGCCGCGTCCCCAGACCATCCGGCGTCCGCGTAGCTGAACACGGAGTAGGGGATCGCACGCCAGTCAATGCGCGACGGGATCCACGGAAGCGTGCACAGGTACTCGTCGAACTCCCTGCTCGCCTCGACCGGCAGACGTTCCGCCCGGCCGGAATCAAACCAATCGGTGAAGTGATCGGATTCGATGTACATTCTCGTCCTCCGTATCAGCCGTATGTGACCCGGCTGATCGTCGTGCTAGGTCCAGGGGAAATGCTTGATGATGTCCCGGTAGTCCCCCTCGTCGGCCGGGCCACCGCGTGGCGACGGGATCGTGAAGTATCCCCGTTCGGAGTCCGGCCCCATTTCCGCGCGCTTCTTCGACCTGTCGAAGTTCTTCCAGTAGTTGATATGGAGGGCCTTTTCCGGATTCTTCGGATCGAAGTCGATGCGCCACCCGCTCCTGCCGTCGGGGCTCTGCATCCCCACGTAGAGCTTGTCCTTCATCGGACCGACTTCGCTCTTGAACGGGACCGCGTCGTCTCCCAGGCCCGCCGCTTCCCGGGCCTTGTTCCGGGCCTCGTGGAAGTTGGCTACCTCGCCGCCGTCGATCTCCTCGCACGGGTTCTTGGAGTTGTGGACAAGGACCGGAGCCGACCCCGCCACCACATAGTACGTGTGGAGGTTGTCGACAGTGAGGTTGTACACCGTCCGGGTGCCGGGCGCGGCACGGGTGCCCACGACCTCCTTCAGCTCACCCTGCGGGGTGCGGAGCCGGTCGCCCGCCCGCAGATCCGTGGCATCGGTCCAGCGATGCCGGTTCTCCACCCAGAACGGGTGGTGCGAGGTGGCCTTCAGCGTGCCGACGGCGTTCCCGGAATCGCCGTCCGTGTCGATCGTGACCTCGACGAGGTCGTTCTTGTCGCCGACGATCACGTCCGTGACCGTGCGGGCCCCGGTCGCGCCGGTGGCAGGGTCGGTGGCCAGAACCCACTGCCCGATCCGGATACTCCCGATCGGCTCCCGGGTTCCGTCGGCCATCAGGACGGGTGTGTCCGGGGTGAAGCTGTTCGGCTTCTTCTTCACATTGCAGACGGGGACCTTCTCAAGGGCCTCCTCCGCCTTCTTGACGAACTTCTTCGCCTTGGCCGATTCCTCGAGCAGCTTGTCGATGCCCATGAGGCGCTTGACGAACTTGACGATGTCCGGGAGCTTCTCGGCGACCCTGAGAGCCTTGGTCCAGGGGACGTTATTGATGAGCGCCCAGAAGCACGCCTCGACGTTGCCTTCCTTGTAGCACTTCTGGACGTCCTCCCAGTCGATGAGGCCCTTGATGACATCACCGCCGATCTCCAGCAGGAAGTCCTCGAAGCTCTTGTTCGCGAGCTGCCGGAGCTTCTCGTACTCCTCGGGGTCGAACCCGGCGAGCCGGAGAGCCGCCTTCTCCTCGTCGTTCAGTTCCGGAAGGCTGCCCTTTTCAGTCGCCTCCTTGGCGGCCTCCTCGCGTGCCTTGCGCTCCCGCTCCTCCTGCTCGGCCTGGGCCTTCTTGGCGACCTCGTCCGCTTCCTTGGCGTACTTGAGGGCGTTGTCGGCCGCTTCCTTCGCCGACTTGGCGTGGGCTTCGGCGGATTCGGCGAGCTTGTCGGCGGCGTCGGCGTCCTCCTTGGCCTTGGTGGCCGCGGCCTGGGCGGTGGCGGCCTCCTTCTCGGCGAGGTCGGCGGCACCGGCTGCGGCTGCGGCGTGCTGTTCGGCTGCTGCGGCGGCGCCTCGGGCGCGGGCTGCTTCGGCTTCGGCGTCGTTGGCGGCCTGGCGGGCCGCCGCGGCGTCGGCGTAGGCCTGGTTGGCGGCCTCGCGGGCGGCCTTGGCGTCCGCCTGGGCCTGGGCGTCGGCCTGGTTGGCGCGGGCTGCTGCCGCGCGGGCCTTGGCGCCGTCGGCTGCGGCGTCGGCGGCGGACTTCATGGCGGCGGCCATGGAGCGCGTGGCGTTGGCGGAGGAGCGGGCGGCGTCGGCGGCGGCCTTGAAGGCCGGGGCGACCTGAGCGTTGGCGCGCTTGGCGGCGGCCTCGGCTGCCTCGGCGGCCTTGACCGCTTCGTTGGCCTTGGCCTGGGCGGAGGCGACCTGCTCCTCGCCCAGTTCCTGGGCGGCGGTGGCGACGTCGGTGGCGAAGTCGGCGTCGATGTCCTTGCCGGCGAACGGTGCGGTCAGCTCGATCGCGGTGTTCGCCGGGTCGGCGATACCGGCGGCGCTGGCCTTGGCGGCCGTGGACGCCTGGACGGCGACGCCGGCCTGCAGGCGGGCCATCGCCGCCTCACGGGTGGCGCCTTCGGCCTCGTCCTTGGTGCGGTTCGCGGCCTGGAGGGCGTTCTTCGCCTCGATCGCGGCGAGACCGGCGAGGCGGGAGGCCTCGTGGGCGGCCACACCGGCACGCGCCTCCTGCGCCGTGGCCTCGGCGGCCTTGACGTTGGCACGCGTGGCGGCGGCGTGGGTCGCGGCGGCCTCGGCCTCGGCACGGTTGGCGGCGGCGTTGGCTGCGGCTGCGGCGGCTTCGGCCTTGTTCGCGGCCTCGTTCGCACGCGCGGCGTGCGCGGTCGCCTCAGCGGCGGCGGCACGCGCGCGAGCGGCCGCGCCGGCGGCCTCCGTGGCGGCGGAACGCGCCCGGATGGCGGCACCGCTGGCGGTGTCGGCGGCACCCTGTGCCTGATCGGCGGCGGCACCGGCGGTGTCGGCGTCCATGCGCGCCGCGGCCGCGGCGGTCTGCGCCTGGACCGAGTACGCGGTGCCCTTGGTCGCGGCCGCCATCGACGCGGTCGCCTGGGCCTTGGCCTTCTTGGCGTCGGCGTCCATCCAGGCCGCGCGGGCGTTGTACCAGGCCTCGCGGGCCTTGGTCTCCATCCCGCGGGCGTTGTCGTCCGCCGTGGCGGCGATGCCCTCCTGCTTCTCGGCGTCCGCCCGTGCGCTGGCTGCCGTAGCGGCGGCCGCCTGGGCCTCCGCCCGTGCCGCCGACGCCGTACGGGCCTCGGCCTCCGCACGCGCCCGTGCGGCGGCGGCGATGTCGCGCTCGCGCTCCGCGCGCGCACGCGCGGCGGCGGCCAGATCGCGCTCGCGCTCGGCGATGGCGCGCTGCTCGGCGGCGATCTTCGCCTGGCGCTCGGCCTCCTGACGGGCCTCACGCGTCTTCTTCGCGTGCTCCCAGGCCTCCTTCTCGGCCTGCTCCGCCGCGATCCGCGCCGTGCGCGCACGCGACGCCGCGTCAGCGGCGATCTTGGCCTGCTTGTCGGCGGCCTCGGCGAGCTTCGCGGCGGTCGCGGCGTGCTGCTCGGCGTTGGCGCGCCACTGCTTGGCCTGCCGCTCGTGCAGCTCCGCCTGGTTCTTGGCGTTCAGGCCCTTGGCATCCGCCTCGGTCGCCTCCACCGCGTGCTGCGCGGTCTCACTCGCCTTCACCGCCGCATCAGCAGCCGCAGCGATACCGGAAGCAACCTCCGACCACTGCGTGCCGTACGTCAGACCGGTCTCGACCAGCACATCCGCCTGGACCTTCGCCTGCGCCGCGGCGACCTGCGCCTGCTTGGCGGCGATTCCCGCGAACTCGACCTGGCGGGTCACATCGGCCTTGACGTTCGTGTAGTCGGACAGCGCCTTGCCGGCGCGGTCGGCCGACAGCATCCGGTCCGCCTGCCGCGCCGAACCCGCCGCCAGCGCCATCGCGTTCGACGCGTTCTTCAGCGCCTTCACGGCGTCGCCGTGCGCGGCGATCAGCTTCGTACGCGCCTCGGCCGCGCGCGCCGCCTTCTCGGCCAGCTCACGCAGCTTGCGCGCGGCCTCCTCGGCCTCCTTCTGCGCCTTCTCGATCGCGGCGCGGGCGTCGGCGTCCTTCTGGGCGGCGACGAGGTAGCCCTTTTCCAGGAATTCCGCGATCTTCGCGTCATTCTTGGTGTCCAGG
>NZ_JAILXP010000003.1 GCF_020740895.1 Streptomyces sp. UNOB3_S3
GGACGAGGGGTGGCGGACATGAGGGCGGGGGTGTTCCGCCGTGTTCGTCACGGCGGAACACCCCCGAGGGCTCGCTACCGGCCGCCCGTCAGTCGTGTCTCAGCGCGCTTCAGTGCTGAGGGTGCCGGCCGACGCGGTCGAAGCGCTGGTTGTTCGTCCTGACGGACTTGTCGATCGACGTGCTGTTGTCGATCGTGGTGCTCTTGTCGACCGTGGTGCTGACCTGGGACTCCGAGGTCTGCCCACAGCGGTTGTGGTTGGCCTGCTGCACGTTGGAGAGGTCCGCGGTGCCGCCCTTGCCGCCGTTGGCCGTTGCCCCCTGGTGCTGAGCGCCGTTGGTCGAGCCGGAGCCGCCGCTGCCCGTGCCTCCGGCGCCGAGGCCGCCCGTGCCGGGTCCACCCGAGGCGGGACCGCTGGTGCCGCTGCCGCCCGTGGCGTCCGGGCTGCCGCCGCCGAAGACGCTGCCGCCACCGCCGGCCCCGGCCCCACCGCCGCTGGCGTCACCGCTGGAGGCGTTGCCGCCCGAACCGGTGCCGCCGGCCCCGGAGCCGCCCGTCCCGTCACCGCCCACGCCGACACCGAGGAGGTCCTGGGCCTGCCGCACCACCGCCGTACCACCGGAGGCGTCGACCAGGCTGGCGTTGTACGGGTTGTTGCAGTAGATGTTCGTGTAACCCTCGCCGTGTCCCGAGCCGGCCGTGGCGGCCGAGGCGGTGCCGCAGCCGACACCGATGGTGGTGACGACGAGCGTGGCGGCCGCGGCGACCCGCTTGATGATGCTCACAGGATTCCCCTCCAGTCGACGCCGGCGCACGTATGACCGGCGTACTTTCACTTCGAGTTAACTGCCGACCGGAGGAAGGGTGACGGGTTAAATGTGATGCGTCACCTTTACGGCATTCACCCACCCTTCTTGGGGGCTCCCATCACCTTTGCCGATAACGGAAAGTGACGCAACGTCATGCGGGGAGCGTGACCCTGCGCCCGTACGCGAGCAGCAGGAGTTCCTGGGCGGGGCCCGTCAGCGTCCTGCCCGAACCGTACGACCACTCCAGGTCGGTGGCGCGCAGCTCGACGCCGTCCAGCTTCGCCTTGAAGAAGCGGAGTGTGCGCGGCTGGACGGTCCGGAACACGATCCGCAGGCGCTCCTCGGGAACCCGGCGGCCGAGGCCGAGGGGGACGGTGATGTCCAGGCCGTGGACCACGTCGTGCCCGAGAGCCGCAGGCAGGCCGCCCACCGGGGGCGTCCACGGGTGATGGGCGTTGTCCCGCAGCGCCTGGGCGAGCTCGTGCCGGGACAGGGCGGCGGCGTCCCGGCGCGCGAGGCGGTCCGTCATCGCGTGGAGACTGCCGCCCGCCCGGACGAGTTCCAGCGCCGTCCTGCCGAACGAGTACCGGAAGCCCTGGCTCATGTGGGCGGCGACCTCCCGCACCCGCCACCCCGCGCACAGGGACGGCGCGTTCCACTGGGCCTCGGTCAAACCGTCGAGGACATCGGCGAGTTCACGCCGCTCCGCCGCTATCGCCGTACCGACGTCAACCGTTGCGCTCGTCATGGCCACCAGCCTCGTCCAGCCCCTGCCAGAAGTCCAAGAGCGGGTACTTCTCGTCACTAGAATCTCCGCTTATGGAGCTCCGTCAGCTGAAGTACTTCCTCGCCGTCGTCGAGGAGGCCAACTTCACCCGCGCCGCCGCCCGCCTCCACCTCGCCCAGCCGGGCGTGAGCGCTCAGATCCGGCAGCTGGAACGGGAGCTCGGACAGCCCCTGCTGGACCGCTCCGGCGGCACCGTGACCACGACCGCCGTGGGCGCGGCGGTCCTTCCGTACGCCCGGGCGGCGCTCGCGGCCGTCGAGGGGCTGCGGCAGACGGTGGACGAGTTCACCGGGCTCATACGGGGACAGGTCACCATCGGGCTCGTCTCGGGCGCGGTCGCCGACGGCTTCGACGTGGCCGATGTGCTGGCCGGCTTCCACAAGGACCATCCGCGGGTCGAGATAGCGCTCACCGAGGACACCTCCGAGCGGATGCTCGCGGCCCTGCGCCTCGGCGAACTCGACCTCGCCGTCGTCGGCCTCGCCGGCCGGGAACCCCTGCCGGGCGTCGAACTCCAGGTCGTCATCGACACCCCGCTGGTCGCCGCCATGGCCCCGGACGATCCGCTGCTCGCACCCGCCGGCCGCGCCGCGCTCCCGTTGAACGCGCTCGCCGGCCGCTCCCTGATCAGCCTGCCGCGCGGCACGGGCCTGCGCGGCGTGCTCGAACACGCCTGTGAGCAGGCGGGGTTCGAGCCCCGCATCGCCTTCGAGGGCGCCGCGCCGAAGCTGCTGGCCCGGCTCGCGGCCCGGGGCCTCGGAGTGGCCGTCCTCCCCGAGCTGCCGCCGGAGGCAGCCGCCGAGCTGGGCCTGCGCACCCTCCCCATCACCGACCCGGGCCTCCGCGGCCGGGTCGCCCTGGCCTGGCCGGCGGACGGCCCGGCCGCCCCGGCGGCCAAGGCCCTCCTCGCGCGCCTGCGGGAGGCGTTCCCGCCGGCGCGGTCCGCACCGGCCTGATGGACCCGTCCGTTTCTGCCCGTCCGTGCCGCGCGTTCTACCCGTCCGTGCCGCGCGGGCGCAGTACGAGGGCCGCGAGCAGAGCGGTGAGGGCGAGTCCCGCGGCGGCGACCGCGGCCACGGCCGTGAAGCCGTGGTCGTAGGCGTGCCGGGCGGCCGTCATGACCTGCCGGGCGGCTGTCGCGCCGATACGGTCGGCGACGTCCTCGGCCCCGCCGAAGGACTGCTTCACGGCCGACCGGTCGTCCGGGCCCAGCGTGGGGAGGCCGGGGAGGCCCGTGCGGTAGGCGGCGGCGAGGACGGTGCCGAGCACGGCCACGCCCAGGCCGGCGCCGAGCTCGAAGGACGTCTCCTGGATCGCGGCGGCCTCGCCCGACCGTTCGGGGGAGGCGGCGCCCATGATGGAGTCGGCGCCGAGCGTCATCACGACACCGGCCCCGTAGCCGACGACGAGCATCGTGCCGACGAGGGTGGCGTAGTCGCCGGCGTCGCCGATCAGGGCGAGCAGGGCGAAGGCGGCGGCGCAGCCGGCGAGGGCGCCGGTGAGCGACCAGCGGTTGCCCCAGCGCGCCGAGAGCCAGGGGGCGGTCGCGGCTCCCACCGCGTTGGCGGCGGCCAGGGGCACGAGGGCGAGTCCGGCGCCCAGGGGCGAGTAGCCCCCGACCTGCTGGAGCCACTGGGTGAGGAAGAACAGCAGGGCGACGTAGGAGCCGAAGCAGCTGATGACGCACACGGTCGAGGTGGAGAAGCGGCGGTCGTTGAACAGGGCGACGTCCAGGAGCGGTTCGGCCAGGCGCCGCTGGCGCCGCACGAAGAGCACCAGCAGGCCGGCGCCGACCGCCGCGGTGACGACGACGGAGACGTCGACCGTCAGGTGCTCGCCGGCGCGCTTGAGCGCGTAGACGACGCCCGCCAGGCCCACGACGGACAGGGCCACGCTCGCCAGGTCCCAGCGGCGCGGGGCGGGGTTCTTCGACTCGGGGATGACGCGCGCGCCGACGGCCAGGATGACCAGCACGATGGGGACGTTGACGAGGAAGACGGCCCCCCACCCCCAGCGTTCGGTGACGAGCCCGCCCACCAGCGGTCCCACGGTCGCTCCCACGCTGTGCGCCGCCGTCCAGACGCCGATGGCGACGGCCCGCTCCCGGTCGTCGGTGAAGACGACGCGGATGACGGCGACGGTCGACGCCATGATCATGGCGGCGCCGGCCCCGAGCCCCACGCGCGCGGCGATGAGCTGGGGCGTGGACGCGGAGAACGCGGCTCCGGCGGACGCCAGACCGAAGACGGCGAAACCGCTGAGCACCATGCGCTTGCGGCCGATGCGGTCACCCAGCGTCCCGCACGTCACGAGCAGGGAGGCCAGCGTCAGGGAGTACACGTCGACGATCCACAGCAGTTCCACCGCGCTGGGGTGGAGGTCCCTGGTCATGCTGGGCACGGACACATGGAGCACGGTCAGGTCGATGCCGCAGAGCAGCAGGCTGGTGGAGAGCACGGCCAGGACGGCCCAGCGCCGCGCGGGCGGGAAGGGCTGGTCCGTGGCCATGGGCGGATTCGTACGTGTCGGCGTGTCGCTTCGGGGCATGACGGCACTATGGGCCGCTACTGACGCACAGGACAAGTACGGTCATGAATGTGCCATAGTGCCATTCTGTATACCGAGTTGGGGAGGTGGGCTCCGTGCGGGGCGACATCGAGGACACTCCGGAGTACTGCGACGTCGAGGCGGCGATGGAAGTGCTCGGCGGCCGCTGGAAACTGGCGATCCTGAAGAAACTGCTCGACGGCACCAAGAGGTTCAGCGAGCTCAAGCGCGCGCTGCCGCGGATCACCCAGCGGATGCTCACGCGCCAGCTGCGGGAGTTGGAGGCGGACGGCCTGATCACGCGGACCGTCTACCGTGAGGTGCCGCCGCGCGTCGAGTACACGCTCACCGAGACGGGGCGGAGCCTGGACGCCATCGCGAACCAGCTCGACGCCTGGGGACGCTGGTACCGCGCGACGCGCGGGGAACGGGACGACGCGGAGCCGGCGGTGTCCGCACCCTGAGCCCCGCGTCGTGAGCGTCGTTCGTCTTCCTGCCGGTGGGAAAACGCTGTTCCGGACGGCGAAGCCTTTGCGATCATGGAAAGGAACGCCGGCCCGCAACCCGTGAGGAAACGCCCGTCATGCCTGTTCCCGCCGATCCGACCGTGCTCCATCCGATGCCTGGTCAGCCGCGGGTGGTGCTGCTCAAGCCGCTGGTGAAGTCCCCGCTGATCGAGGTGGGGGAGTACTCCTACTACGACGACCCGGACGACGCGACCGCGTTCGAGACCCGCAACGTGCTCTACCACTACGGGCCGGAGAAGCTGGTCATCGGCAAGTTCTGCGCCGTGGGCACGGGCGTGCGGTTCATCATGAACGGCGCCAACCACCGCATGGACGGCCCCTCCACCTTCCCCTTCCCGACCATGGGCGGCTCCTGGGCCGAGCACTTCGACCTGCTCACCGGTCTCCCGAACCGAGGGGACACGGTCGTGGGCAACGACGTGTGGTTCGGGTACGGCGCGACGGTGATGCCCGGCGTACGGATCGGACACGGCGCGATCATCGGAGCCGGCGCCGTGGTCACCTCGGACGTGCCCGATTACGGGATCGTCGGCGGCAACCCGGCCCGCCTCATCCGCACCCGCTACGGCGCCGAGGACGTCGCCCGCCTGCTGGCGGTGGCCTGGTGGGACTGGCCCGCCGGGCACATCACCGAGCATGTGCGGACGATCATGTCGGGGAGCGTCGACGACCTGGAGGCCGCGGCCCCGGAGGCCGCCTGAGGTCGCCGCCCGGGAGGCCTGCCACAACTGACGTCCGTCGTATCCGGCGCGGGCGCCGGTGCGTCCCCACCAGGCCCCCGCGCCGCAGCGGCACTCATACTTGCTATATTGCGCAACTATGCAATCCGGAATGCCCACGGCAGACCACCGGGCCACCCCGTCGCGCGGTGGCGCGAGGCCCTCGCCCGACCCGGCCGCGTCGCGCCCCCGCGTCCAGGGGGCACGGCGGGTGCCGGCCGCCCGGGACCGGGCGGCCGCGCACGGCAGGAGAGGGAGCAGATCGCGGGCGCGGTCCCGCAGGGCGGCCCTGATCGCCCTGGCCGCCCTGGCGCTGCCGGTGGCCGGGATCGCCGTGGACGGGCCGACCGGTTCCGCGCCCGGCTGGGCCTTCGTGGCCACGGCGGTCGTCGCCGCGGTTCTGGCGGCCATGACCTGCTCGCGGGCGGGCGCCTGGTGGGTGGCGTACGCCCCGCCGCTGGTGGTGGCGTCGATCACGGTGGTCGCCGAGGAGCTGGGCGGCGGCACAGGGGAGAGCCACGGCAAGGGGATCGCGACCGCGGCGGTGCACTGGGCCGTCGACGCCTTCCCGGCGATGGCGGCGGCCGAGGCCGCCCTCCTCGCGGTGCTGGCCGCGCGATGGATCCGGTCCCGGCGGAGCGCGAGGAGGAACGGTGAGTGAAGAGCAGGGCGCCGCGCGGCACGGCGCCGGAACGACCGGTGAGTGGAGGGCCGGCGGCTCCGCCCGCGGCAGGGCGGCCCGGCATCGCGGCGGCGGACGCACGCCCCGTACGCCCCGCACGGTGGTCGCCGGGCGGATCGTCGTCGGCCTCGCCTCCGCCGCCGTCCTGGCGGCCAGCGGCGTCTCCTGGGCCGCGTACCGCTGGGTCACCGACGGCCTGAACACCTCCGACGCCCTCGACAGGGTCAAGCGGAACGCGCCGAGGCATCTCGACAACTCGGTCAACCTGCTGCTGATAGGCCTCGACTCCCGCAAGGACATGAACGGCGACGACCTGCCGAAGGAGTTCGTCCAGGACCAACTGCACGCGGGGTCGAGCGACATCGGGTACTACAACACCAACACCCTGATCCTGATGCACATCCCCGCCGACGGCGGAAAGGTCCAGGCGTTCTCCATCCCCCGGGACGACTACGTCCAGACCTTCAACGGCGACGGCTCGTCCCAGGGACACTTCAAGATCAAGGAGGCGTACTCCAACGCCTACACCGGCGCCCGGGAGCGGCTCTACCGGGAGGGCGCGCGCGGCAGCGACCTGGAGGCACGGAGCCGGGAGGCCGGCCGGGAGGCGACCCTGGCCACCGTGCAGAAATTCCTCGGGGTGCCGGTCGACCACTTCGCCGAGGTCAACCTGCTGGGCTTCTACGACATCGCCAAGGTGCTCCAGCCGGTCCAGGTCTGCCTGAAGCACCCGGTGCGCGACCGCTACTCCGGCGCCGACTTCCCCGCCGGCCTCCAGGAGCTGAACCCCAAACAGGCGCTGGCCTTCGTTCGCCAGCGGCACGGGCTGGACGGCGGCGACCTGGACCGGACCCACCGGCAGCAGGCGTTCCTCTCCTCCGTCACCCACAAGCTCAAGACGCAGGGCGTCTTCGACGACCTGGGCAAGCTGCGGGGCCTGTTCGGGGTGGTGAAGAAGGACCTGGTGGTCGACAGCAAACTGAACGTGATCGACTTCGCCCGGCAGGCCGGCAACCTCACCGGTGGCAACGTCGAGTTCAACACCCTGCCGACGGAAGGGCCTGCCACGCGCAACCGCGAGGAGGTGGAGCTGGTCGACCAGGGCAAGATCCGGGCCCTGGTGCAGGCGAAGATCGGCGGGTCCACTTCGTCCCCATCCCCATCCACATCCCCGTCCTCGTCCTCGTCCCCATCTCCGTCCCGGTCCTCGTCCCCGTCCTCGGGACCGGCGGCTTCCCCCTCCGGCCCGGCGGCGTCGGCGCCGGACGGCGGCTTCGCGGGCGAGTCGGTGAAGGAGGGCGGTATTCCCTGCGTCAACTGACGCGCCGTGGGCCGAGCGGGAGTCGGCGCATCCACCTCCGGGCATGAGCTGCCGGGCCCGGAGCCCACCCTGAGAGGACGTCAGGGCCGGGCCCCGGCCCGGGATCAGGGGTGCGTCAGGGGTGGATCGGGGGCGTTACCGGATGCCGGGGCGGGCCGGGTGCCGGAATCATGATCGTCATGACTTCGACCTTCCTCTCCCGCCGGGCCCTCGTGGGCGCCGCACTGACCGCCGCTCTTCTCGCCGGTGCCGCCGCCCCCGCGGCGTTCGCGGCCGCGCCGCCGTCCAAGGCATCCTCGGTGGCCGATCCGGCGGCGTCCGCCGTGCCGCCGCTCGACACGGCGGCCCTGCGCGCGGCCATCTCCGACCTGGACCACCCGCAGGCGACGGCCGCGCAGCTGAGGGTCGGCGGCACGGCCGGCCAGTGGTACGGCACGGCGGGCGTGGCGGACAGAAGGACGGGCGCGCCGGTCCGGGCGAACGACACCTTCCGGGCGGGCAGCATCACGAAGGTCTTCGTCGCGACGGTGGTGCTCCAGCTGTCGGCGGAGGGCCGGGTGGACCTGGACAAGCCGATCCAGGACTACCTGCCGGGCCTGCTCCCCAAGAGCTACGCGCCCATCAAGGTCTCGCAGCTCCTCAACCACACCAGCGGCCTGCCGGACGAGAGCGACACGGGCACCCCGAGGGACACCCCGGAGCGGATCCTGGAGCACCGCTACGACCGGTGGACGCCCAAGAAGATCGTGGCCACCCTGCCCGGCGGCCCGATGAAGTTCACGCCGGGCACGAAGCAGGAGTACCGGGGCATGAACTATGTCCTGGCGGCCATGCTGATCGAGAAGGTGACGGGCAAGCCGTACGCCAAGGCGATCGGTGAGCGCGTCCTGCGCCCGCTGGGCCTCCACCGCACCTCCTTCCCGGGCGACGACCCGAAGATCCACGGCCCGCACGTCCACGGATACCTGGCGATGTCGGACGGCACGCTGAAGGACGCGACGGAGTACGACCAGTCCGAGGCCTGGGGCGAGGGCGAGCTGATCTCCACGACGGGCGACCTGGAGCGCTTCATCACGGCGCTGTTCACCCCCGGCAGGCTGCTGCCCAAGGCGACGCTGGACAAGATGTTCGCGCTGCCGGGCGCCGATGTGCGGATGGTGGACGGATCCCCGGCCTCCTACAGCATGGGTCTCCAGACCGTGACGATGAACGGTGTGACCCTGTGGGGCAAGACGGGGGAGCGGTACGGCTACAACTCGGCGGTGGTCGCGACGCGGGACCTCCGGCGCACGGCGGTGTACTCCTGGACCCCCACGCACCGGGACAAGACCCAGATGGCGATGGTGCTGCGCATAGCGGACGCGGTCACCGAGCCGGCGCCGCGTCCGGCCGGTCAGGCGGTCAGCGCGGGGTAGTCGGTGTATCCGGTGGCCCCTCCCACGTACATCGTGTACTTCTCACGCACCGGGTTGAGGGGCGCTCCGGTGCGCAGTCGGGCGACGAGGTCGGGGTTGGCGATGAACGCGCGGCCCAGCGAGACCAGGTCGGCTCCCGCGGCCAGCAGGCGTTCCCCGGCGGCCAGTCCGCCGTCGGCGGGCAGCGGGTCCGGCCATCCCAGGGCGGGGTTGGCCATGAGGGTGCCGGGCCAGAGGTCGCGGAGGGTGGTGAAGAGGGTGTCGGCGGGGTCGGCGAACTCGATGTGCAGATAGGCCGGGGCGATGTCCGCCAGGGCGTCGACGAGCGCCGGGTAGAGCTGCTTGGTGTCGCCTTCCTCGATGCCGTTGACGGTGTTGGCCGGGGAGATCCGCACGCCCACCCTGTCGGGGCCTATCGCGTCGGCCACGGCGCGGGTCACCTCCACCGCGAAGCGGATGCGGTTCGCCACCGTGCCGCCGTAGGCGTCCGTGCGGTGGTTGGTGTTGCGCGCCATGAACTGGTGGAGGAGCTGACCGTTGGCGGCGTGCACCTCCACCCCGTCGAAGCCCGCCGCCATGGCGTTGCGGGCGGCCCGGGCGAAGTCGGCCACCGTGGACCGGATGTCCTGTGCGGTCATCTCGCGCGGCACGACGGAGGGCCGGCGGCCGTCGGGGGTGTGGATCGTCTCGGGCAGCGGGACGGGGGAGGGGGCGAGCGGCACCAGCCCGCTGTTGAGCGGGTGGCCGACCCGGCCTCCGTGCTGGAGCTGGAGGAACATCCTCCCGCCTGCCGAGCGCACCGCCTCGGTCACGTGCCGCCATCCGGCCACATGGGCCTCGTTGTGGATCGCGGGGATGTTGGGGTACGTGCGGCCCACGGCGTTCGGCGTGGTGCCCTCGGCGATGATCAGGCCTGCCGAGGCCCGCTGGGCGTAGTAGGTGGCCATCAGGGCCCCGGGGACACCGTCGGCTCCGGCCCGGTTCCTGGTGAGCGGTGCCATGACCAGGCGGTTGGTCAGGTGGAGCGGGCCGAGGCGGGTGGGCTGGAAGAGGGCGGGGCGTACGGTCGTCTGCGTCATGCCCGTACGGTAGGAACTGACACCGGTGTCAGGTTCAAGTCCGGGCGGGCGTGCCCGGACGCCATGGGGCGAGGGGGAACGGTGCGGATCGGGGAACTGGCCGAGCGCACGGGAGTGAGCGAACGCTCGCTGCGCTACTACGAGAAGCAGGGCCTGCTGACCGCCGAGCGCACGCCCGGTGGCCACCGCGAGTTCGGCGAGTGGGCCGTCGACCGGGTCATCCGCGTTCAGGCCCTCTTCGCCGCCGGCCTGAACAGCGCGAAGATCGGCGAACTGCTCCCCTGTATGCGCGACGTGGACGGCGGGCCGTCCGCGCTGGCGACCGAGCGGCTCGTCGGCGAGCTCGCCAGGGAGCGCGAGCGGATAGACCGGCTGATCATGGATCTGGTCCGTTCCCGGGACGTCCTGGACGAGGCGATCGACCTGGCCTCCCGGTCGCGGGCGTGAGCCGTGTCTCACCGCGCCCGGGCCACTTGCCTATGAAACGAGTTGCATAGAGGATCCGCGGTATGGCGCTCGAGCACGCGATCCTCGTCTCTCTGCTGGAGAAGCCGGGTTCCGGCTATGAGCTCGCCCGGCGATTCGACCGGTCCATCGGCTACTTCTGGACCGCCACCCACCAGCAGATCTACCGCGTCCTCAAACGGATGGAGGGCGACGGCTGGGTCGATGTCCATGAGGTGGCACAGCAGGGCAAGCCGGACAAGAAGCACTATTCGGTGGCCGCTGCCGGGCGGGCCGTCCTCTCCGACTGGCTCCACGAGCCCATCGAACCCGAGAGCGTCCGGCACGACCTCGCCGTGAAGATCCGGGGCGCCGCCTTCGACGACCCGGCCGCCCTGATCCGCCAGGTCGAGCGGTACCACCAGGTGCACTCCGAACGGCTGACGCACTACCTCGCGGGCGAGCTGCGCGATTTCACCGGGCCCGACGCGCCCGCCGCATCCGGACCGGACGCGATGCGGGAGCTCCAGCACGTCGTGCTGCGAGGTGGCATCGCGTACGAGCGGATGACCCTCGCCTGGCTCGACGACGTCCTCGCCACCCTCCACCGCATCCAGGCGACACGCGCCACCGGATCGCGGGCCGGCGAACGCCCCAGCCCCTGACCTACCGAACCGTTCCCCCCGACTCCGAGCCGGAAAGGCGGACAACCATGGCCGACCCGCTTCTCTTCAACCCGCGCACCTACGACCCCGCGCACTTCGACCCCGAGACCCGCAGGCTGCTGCGCGCCACCGTCGACTGGTTCGAGACCCGCGGCAAGCGCAAGCTCATCGAGGACTACCGCTCCCGCGCCTGGCTGGCCGACTTCCTCGAATTCTCCACCAAGGAAGGCCTGTTCGCGACGTTCCTCACCCCCGCCGCGGCCGCCGCCGGCGCCGAGGACAAGCGCTGGGACACCGCCCGCATCGCCGCCCTCAACGAGATATTCGGCTTCTACGGGCTCGACTACTGGTACGCCTGGCAGGTCACCATCCTCGGCCTCGGCCCCGTCTGGCAGAGCGACAACGCCGCCGCCCGCACCCGCGCCGCCGAACTGCTCGACCAGGGCGAGGTGTTCGCCTTCGGCCTGTCGGAGAAGACCCACGGCGCCGACATCTACTCGACCGACATGCTGCTGGAGCCCGACGGTGACGGCGGCTTCCGGGCCACCGGTTCCAAGTACTACATCGGCAACGGCAACGCCGCCGGCCTCGTCTCCGTCTTCGGCCGCCGCACCGACGTCGAGGGCCCCGACGGCTATGTCTTCTTCGCCGCCGACAGCCGCCACGAGGCCTACCACCTCGTCAAGAACGTGGTCGACTCCTCGAAGTACGTCAGCGAATTCCGCCTCGAGAACTACCCCGTCGCCGCCGACGACGTCCTCCACACCGGCAAGGCCGCCTTCGACGCGGCGCTGAACACCGTCAACGTGGGCAAGTTCAACCTCTGCACCGCCTCCATCGGCATCTGCGAGCACGCGATGTACGAGGCCGTCACCCACGCCCACAACCGCATCCTCTACGGCCGTCCCGTCACCGCCTTCCCGCACGTGCGCCGCGAGCTGACCGACGCCTACGTCCGGCTCGTCGGCATGAAGCTCTTCAGCGACCGCGCCGTCGACTACTTCCGCACCGCCGGCCCCGACGACCGCCGCTACCTCCTCTTCAACCCCATGACGAAGATGAAGGTGACGACCGAGGGCGAGAAGGTCATCGACCTCATGTGGGACGTCATCGCCGCCAAGGGCTTCGAGAAGGACACCTACTTCGCCCAGGCCGCCAGCGAGATCCGCGGCCTGCCGAAGCTCGAGGGCACGGTCCACGTCAACCTCGCGCTCATCCTGAAGTTCATGCGCAACCACCTTCTGGCCCCCGCCGACTACCCGGCCGTGCCGACCCGGCTCGACGCGGCCGACGACACCTTCCTCTTCCGGCAGGGGCCGGCCCGGGGCCTTGGCTCGGTGCGCTTCCACGACTGGCGCGCCGCCTACGACGCGTACGCCCACCTGCCGAACGTGGCCCGCTTCCGGGAGCAGGCCGACGCCCTGTGCGCGTTCGTCACCACGGCCGCCCCCGGCGAGGAGCAGAGCCGCGACCTCGACCTGCTCCTGGCCGTCGGCCAGCTCTTCGCCCTGGTCGTCCACGGCCAGCTGATCCTTGAGCAGGCCGCCCTCACCGGGACCGAGGAGGACGTCCTGGACGAGCTGTTCGCCGTCCTCGTCCGCGACTACTCCGCCCACGCCGTCGAGCTGCACGGCAAGGACTCCGCCACCGAGGAGCAGCAGGACTGGGCCCTCGGCGCGGTCCGCCGCCCGGTCGTCGACGCGGACCGCTCGGCACGCGTCTGGGAGCGCGTCGAAGCGCTGTCGGGCGCGTACGAGATGGCCCCGTAACCCGTAACCCGTAAGGCGTAACCCGTAAGGCGTGCGCGAGCCGGGGGAAGCGGCACGGCTTCCCCCGGCCGCTGTGGGCCGTCACACCCCCAGCGTGGCGCGCAACAGCGCCTTGTCGGGCTTGCCCGCCGACGTCAGCGGGATGTCGGGCAGAACATGGAGCGCCTCGGGCGCGTACATGCGGCCCTTCCGGTCGGTGACGAAGGCACGGATCTCGTCCAGACCGGGGGAGTGACCGGGCGCCGGGACGACGGCGGCGTGGACGTGCTCCACCGACTCCTCGTCCCGGGTGCCGAAGACCGCGCACCGGGCGACGGCCGGGTGGGACAGGAGCAGCTCCTCCAGCTCCGTGGGGTAGACGTGGCCGCCGACCACGATGACGATGTCCTTGAGGCGGTCGACGACGAACAGATAGCCGTCCTCGTCGAGATAGCCGATGTCCCCGGTGCGCAGCCAGCCGTCCCGCAGGACCTCGGCGGTGAGCCCGGGCTGCTTCCAGTAGCCGGGCATGATCCCCGGGGACCGCACCTGCACCTCGCCCTCCTCGCCCGCCGGGAGGGTCCGGCCGTCGCCGTCGCGGACGGCCACCTCGACCCAGGGCAGTGGCCGGCCGGCGGTGATCCGGCCGCCGCGCCCGGTCACCGCGTGGTCGGGCGGGCGCGCCTCGGCGATGGCGGGGACCTCCGTCTGGCCGTACCAGCCGTAGAGGATCGGCCCGAAGACGTCGATGGCCCGGCGCAGACGGACGGCCGAGGCGGGGGAGCCGCCATAGGTGATCCGGCCGAGGCTCGACAGATCGGCCTTGGCCAGCCCCGGGTCGTCGAGCAGCCGGTACAGAAGCGGCGGCAGCAGCCACATGTGGGTGATCCGCTCGCGCTCGATCGTCGTGAGGACGTCGCCCGGGTCGAAGGCGCGCCGCAGGACGGCTGAGCCGCCGTGCATCAGGGCGCTGTCGGTGAGCGGGCCGGAGAGCCGGGCGAGCGGGGTGCAGGCGAGGTAGCGGGGCGGGTCGCCCGCGCCGGGGACCGGGTGCTCCAGCCCCTGGCGGTACGGGCCGTGAGTGGCGGGGACGCCCTTGGGGATGCCGGTGGTGCCGCCCGTGAACGTGATGGACATGTCGTCCTCGGGCGCGACCCCGGACGTGAACGGTGCCGGTGCGCGCCGGGAGGCCGCCGCCAGGACGTCCTCGCCGAAGGGGCTGGCGCCCAGGCCGAGCAGGGCGGGGACGCCGTCCGGTCCGGTGATGGACAGCAGCTCCTCGGCCGCCGCGTGTCTGGTGCCGTCGACGAGCAGCAGCGTGGTGTCCACGACGCCCGCGATCCGGGCGAGCACCGCGGGGGCCATGCCCTCGTAGAGGTGGACCACCCGGGCGCCCGCGAGGTGCGCCGCGTAGCGCGCGACGAGCGATTCCGGGGTGTTGCCGGTGAGCAGGGACACGGTCGCGCCCCGGCCGACGCCCCGTTCGGCCAGCTCCCGCGCCAGCCGGTACGTGCTGTCGCGCAGCGCGCCGGCGGTGACGCGCCGCCCGTCGGCCGCCACCAGGGCGGTCCGGTCCGGGGTGCGCGCCAGCACGTCGAGGATCGCCGTGGGGTAGCAGACGAATGGGGCGGGACGGTGTTCGCTCATGTACGGCTCCCCTCGGAGGAGTTGCCCGTCCAGTCTGCCCTCGGGCCGACGGGCCCGACAGGGAGTCCACGACGATGTCCCCTCCAGGGCTTACCGCCCGATTGTCCCGGCCGGCTCCGGGAAGTCCCGCAGCGTCTGCCCGTGCTGATGCCGATCTCCTCGTAGTGCCGCAGAGTCCGGGCCGTCAGCCCCGGCATCCGGGCGATCTCCGCGATCGGCCAGGCCGTTCCGTCGCCCCCTCATGAACGCCCCCTGTGGGGCGGAGGCGTTCTCCGTCCCTGATGAGAACGGTAGAAGCTGCCGTTGCGGCAGCTTCGAGTCCGGGTTCACGGTAGGCACCCTTGCGGGGGATCCCGGCGTGTAGTCGGCTACCCCACATGACGAAGAGGAGCACCATCGCTCTGGTCGCCGCGCTGGTCGCGGGATTTCTCATGACGGGCGTGCCGCATCCGCGCGCGGACGCCGCCGGACCGGGCTCCGGCAGCGCGTTCCCACCGGCCGGACCGCTCCCGGCACTAGGAGTCGACCTGGACACGGTGACGATCCCGGAGCTTCAGGCCCGTATGGCGGACGGCGCGCTGACCTCGTCCGCGCTGACCGCCGCCTACCTGCGGCGCATCGAAGCCGTCAACCCCAGGATCAACGCGGTCCTGCGCACCGGCCCGGAAGCCCTCCGGCAGGCGGCCGCCAGCGACGCCAGACACCGGCGCGGCGAGATCCGCGGCCCGCTCGACGGCATTCCCGTTCTGCTCAAGGACAACGTGGACACCCGCGACATGCCGACCACGGCCGGGTCCCTGGCACTGGCCGGACGCCCGCCGCGCGCCGACGCCGAGCTGGTGACCCGGTTGCGTGACGCGGGGGCGGTGACCCTCGGCAAGACCAACCTGTCCGAATGGGCCAACTTCCGTGCGACGAGACCGACATCAGGGTGGTCGGCGGTGGGAGGACAGACCCGCAACCCGTACGTCCTGGACCGCAACCCGTGCGGATCGTCCTCCGGCTCGGCCGCCGCGCTCGCCGCCTCGCTGGCGCAGGTGGCCATCGGCACCGAGACCGACGGCTCCATCGTCTGCCCCGCCGGGATGAACGGGGTGGTGGGCCACAAACCCAGCCTCGGAATGGTCAGCCAGACGGGCGTGGTGCCGATCTCGGCCGAGCAGGACACCGCCGGGCCCATGGCCCGCAACGTGACGGACGCGGCGCTGACCCTCGCCGTCCTCAGCGGCGACACCACCCTTCTCGGCCTCCCGGACGAGGCGGCGCGTGCGGGCGGGCTGCGCGGCAAACGCGTCGGCCTGTGGCGGCTGCCCGCGCTCGGGCCGCAGGTGGACGCCGTGATGACCCGCACGGCGGAGAGGCTCCGCGGCGCGGGAGCGGTGGTCGTCGACGTGACACCGCCGTACCAGCAGCGGCTCGCCGAGCTCGAGTTCCCGGCGCTGCTGAGCGAGTTCCGCCGGGACATCGACGCCTACCTCGCCACGCGCGACGGTCCGCGCGACCTCGCCGCACTGATCGAGTTCAACCGCGCCCACCCCGCGGAGCGCACCTGCTTCGCCGGCCAGGAACTCTTCGAGCAGGCCCTCACCGCGCCCGCCACCACCGACCCGGCGTACCGGGCCAAGCGCGCCGAGCTGAGGACCCTGTCCCGGCGCTCCATCGACGAGACCATGGCCGCCCACCGGCTCGACGCCATCGCCGCACCGACGAACCCGCCCGCCTGGACCACCGACTGCGCGCGGGGCGACAACGACGTCATCCCGTCCTCCACCCCCGCCGCCGTGGCCGGCTATCCCTCACTGTCGGTGCCCGCCGGATTCGTGAACGAGCTGCCTGTGGGAGTGCTGCTGACGGCCGGCGACCACCAGGACGCCGAGCTGCTGGCGCTGGGGGCCGCGGTGGAGCACCGGCTGAACGCGTGGCGGGCGCCGCGCTATCTGCCGTCGGTGGGGACCACCGGGGCTCCGTGACCGGGAGATCGTTGTTCACGAACGGCCGAACGGCCGTTCCTCAACGTCCCCTGAATCGTGGCGGAGTTGACGGGGGTGTGCGCTATGGTGGAAGAGCAGAACGCACCCCGGTCGTCGCGGCCGGGCGTATCCGAGCGGGGGGAAGAAAGGTGCGTGCCCGGTGTTCATCGGGCTGCTGTCTGCCATCAGCGCTTCCTTATACGTGGTGATCGTCGCGACCCTCGCGTTGACCGCGACCTTCGCGCGACGTGAGACGTTGCGGAGCGAAGCGCGATCCACCCTGGCCGTGCTCATGCTCGTCCGCGAGGCGGAGCGGGTGCCGGGGCTGCCTCCGGGCCAGGGACGACAGGGTCCCGTGTCCGACGGGTCGGTGCCGCACTGATGAGTGGGTCGTCCGCGGCGGGGTGTCGGTGGCCGCGATGCGGCGCGGCCGCGCTCAGTGGACGATCGGCACGATCTGACAGACCGCTTCCGCCGGTCGGCGGTCGCCGTCAACGCGGGCACGAGCCAGGGCGGCGTCCCAGTCGGCGGACGCCAGGCCGCGCAGCGTGGCCGTCAGCGCGGCCTGCTCAGGGGCGAACGAAGACCGGGCATCGATCGGGGCGCCGAGCCAGGAATGACCGGGCACGTCATTGAGCTGGGAGTCCATGGCTCAAGCCTGCCGACCGAATGCCCTGATGACCACCGAACATCCCATTGAGGTTGATCATCCCGCGCTCCAGCCTGACCCCGGCAGAGCCAGGAGGTGTCCGGCGATCGACGGTGACTGCCGCCGCTGTCACTGACCTCGCCAGATGTTGTCGAAAGCGGCCTGCTCAATGGCTCGCCGCTGTTTGACGCCCTCCAGCTCGATCAACGCGTCGTTGACCGCGGCGAGCACGGTCTCCACCGCCTCGTCGGGTACGCCCGGGGCGTCTTCGCCCTCCTCCTGGTCGCGGATCCCGACGGCTGTCGCGAGGGCGACGAGCACCGGCTCGTTCGACTCCCAGCGGTCCTTCGCCAGACGGCGGTCGGGCGAATCGGCCAGCACCCTCTGTCCGCCCTGGAAGGGTTTCCAGTGGCTTCGCTCCCGCGTGAGCACCCCCTCCGTCTCCAGGGCGGCCAGATACGCCGGCGCCAGCTCGCGGCCCCGGCGCCACAGCCAGTCACTCACCGCCTCGTACGGCGCCTCGCGGGCGAGCGCTGCCTCGGCCTGCTCCAGAAGCCGATCGGTCACGGCCGCCCCCTGGCCGGGGACGATCCGGTCGTCGTCCAGGGTGACGACCCCGGCGGCCAGAAAGTCGATCAGCTCGGCCCCCGCCAGCGCGAGCGACATCTCGCCCTGCTCCACGAGGTGGCCGGGCGCCACGTCCATGGCGGTGATCAGCAAGTCCCGGGGTGTGGTCATGGAAGGCTCCCCACGTCAGAGACACCGACGAACGACGGAGGCGCCGGCCGGGCGGCACCGCGCGCCGGACGGGACCCAGGCTGCCGACGAGTGCTCCCGTATACGAGCGTAAGGAGCGAGGGGGAGGGGCTCAAGTCCTCAGGGCGTCCCGCCCACGCGGGCGATCCATGGCGGAACCGGTCATGGTCCGGGCCGGTAACGTGCCTGATTCGCGGGCGCCACCGCCCGGCATCGCATCGTTGACGCGTACACACAACCAGCTGGAGACTGTGTGCCTCACCGCTCACGGGAGGCAATATGCGAGCACGCGTCCTTGCCGTCACCCTCGTCACGGCCGCTGTGGCGGCGGCCGCGACCCAGGCCACCGCGCAGCCGGCGCAGCCGCGCGCTGCGACGCCGGCCGCCTGGTGCGCGTCCCAGGGAGGTGTCGCCGCCACGTACCGGCCCTTCTACGACGCCGGCAGCAGGCTCAGCCCTCTCGGCGGTCAGCGAGAGCTGTGCGAGTTCACCGCCGCCGACACGTCGCGCATCACCGTGGCCGCCGATACCCTCGCCGCCGAGCTGCCCACCCTCGCCTCGCTCGCGTACGTCCGCAAGCCGCCGGTGCCGCAGCACCCGCAGGGCAATCCGTCGGCCGTCTACTGCGCGAACCTGGGCGGGACGACCCAGTTCGGCAACCACAAGAGCGACGTCGGCGGCTGGATCAAGGACGGCGAGCCCCGGGACAGCGACCATCTGCGCGACATGTGCCTGTTCGCCGACGGATCCGCGATCAGCGCCTGGGGCCTGACCTACCACACCAACGGCGTCATCCGCGGCGCCGACCTCACCAAGAAGTTCCGCGCCACCGTCCCCGGCGCCTGACCGGGGCTCCGAAGCGTGCCGGTTTACCGCGTCTCGACCGGCAGCAGCCCGCGCTCGCCGAACACCTTCTTCGCCACGAACGTCGCGTTGAGCGCCTTGGGGAAACCGCAGTAGACGGCGGAGTGCAGCAACGCCTCGACGATCTCCTCGGGCGTCAGCCCGACGTTCAGCGCGGCGTTGATGTGCACCTCCAACTGCGGCTCGCACCCGCCGAGCGCGGTCAGCATGCCGAGGGTCACCAGCTGCCGGTCGCGGGGCGCCAGGCCCGGGCGGCTGTAGATGTCGCCGAAGCCCCAGGCCGCGATCTGGTGGCCCAGCTCCGGCGAGATGTCCGCGAGCGAGGAGACGACGCGCTCGCCGGCCTCGCCGTCGATGCCGGAGAGCACCCGCATCCCCCGCTCGAAACGGTCCTGACGGGTCTCGGCGGTCATGTTCTCGGCAGTCATGTCGTGCTCCATCCAACTCATGGTCTCGTTCCGGCCGCCCGGCGCGCCCCGCGTCAGCGGGGTGCGCCGGGCGGCCACGAAAAGAAACTAGGAGTTGGAGCGCACTCCAACGCAAGCCGGGCCGGACCTCAGGCCGGGAATTTGTCCGCGGTTCGCCGCGTTGACGGGCCGACACCGCGCTGGTTCTCGCTGCCCCAGGGAGTCGTATGACAGTCGCACTGCTCGCTCTGCCCTCGATCATCGATCAGGCGGAGCGCCTGATCGATCTCGGAGTTCACGAACTCGCCGGAATCCACGCCGGCGAACTGCGCTCCACGGCCGCCGCGTCGGGGGCCCGCGACGGCCTGCTCGTGATCCACCCGGACCGGGTCCCGGCGTCGGCTCTCGTGCCGTTCCTCCGGCACCGGGAGAAGCCCGGCTTCGTCGTGGAGGACATGACCGACATCGACCGGTTCTCGCCCATCGAGGGCGTCCGCGTGCCCGACGCGCCGGTCTACGTACTGGAGGGCCTCGACCGCGGCGATCACATGGCGAACTGGACCCCCGACGAGGCGCTGCCCGCCATCGTCGAGGAGCACCGCACCCCTCTGCTCCTCGCGGAGGGCGTCCACTGGGTGATCCAGCAGCCGGCGGCACTGGAACGGGGCCGCTGTTTCATGACCATCGGCTCCCGTCTGCGGAAGGCCGGCGGGCGGCTGGACGCGCGCACCCCCGCCCTGTGGATCAGCAACGGGACCGGCCGGGACGGCCGGGACCGGCGCGACGCGCCGAAGGCCGGCTGGTGCTGGGCGGGCAACCGGCACACCTGGCTCGGCTTCGCCTCGGCGGCAGCCCGCACCGCGAGCTGACCCGTCACCCTCCCGCGTGATGAGCGGCCCGGCGGGAAACCGCTGCCGGGCCGTTCGTCATCGCGGTTCCCGTACGGCGCCCGCCACGACCGTGGCCACGGTCCTGCGGACGGCTTCGGGGTCCGGCGGGCCGCTCTCCCGGTCCGCGAACAGCAGGTGCGCGGCCCCGACCAGCGTGGGGGCGAGCGTGCCGACGTCGGCGCCGGCCGTGACGCGTCCCGCTTCGCGCTCGGCCGTCAGATACGAGGCGATCATGGCCGTGGCCTCCGTGAGGAGCGGGACCCCGGTCGATCCGGCCCGGCGCAGCCGGGCACGCAGTTCGTCCCGGAAGGTGATGAGGGCGACGATCGCCACGGCGACCGACTCGAACAGCTCCGTCAGCGCGCCGGCGAGGTTGCCGGTGACCGTGCCCGTCCCGGCGGACGCGCGCAGGGCGCCGGCCTGGTCGTCGATCCGGGCGATGCGGTCCAGCACGAGCTCCGCGAGGAAGGCGTCGAAGTCGGCGAAGTGCCGGTGCAGGACGCCTTTGGCGCAGCCGGCCTCGGTGGTGACCGCCCGGCTGGTGAGCGCGTTCGGCCCGTCCCGCAGCAGGATGCGCTCCGCCGAGTCGAACAGCTGCTGTCGCGCGTCGCCTATGGCCACCCCTGTCGGCATGCCGTGCTTCCTCCTCCGTCTGTCCCCGTCCGTTGACGAGTGGGCATGCGCCCACTCATAGTGGGCGCATGCCCACTATACGTTCTTCCGGGGGCGACCCCCATCAACACCGGCTCATGGCCGCGTCGTTCGGCGTGGACGCCGAACGCTACGACCGCACCCGGCCCCGCTATCCCCAGGCCATGGTGGAGCGGATCGCCGCCGAAAGCCCCGGCCCCGACGTCCCGGACGTCCTCGACGTCGGCTGCGGCACCGGAATCGTCGCCCGGCAGTTCCAGGCGGCCGGTTGCGCGGTGCTCGGCGTGGAACCCGACGCGCGCATGGCCGACGTGGCACGGCGGCTCGGGGCGGCGGTCGACGTGGCGACGTTCGAGGACTGGGACCCCGCAGGCCGGGAGTTCGACGCGGTCGTCGCCGGTCAGACCTGGCACTGGATCGACCCGGTCGCGGGAGCGGCCAAGGCCGCGCACGTACTGCGGCCCGGCGGCCGGCTCGCGCTGTTCTGGAACGTTCCCGAGCTCCCGCCCGCCGTCGCCGAAGCCATCGCGGAGGCTGCCCGACGGGCCGTTCCCGACGCGCCGTTCGACCTCCGCCAAGGAGCGCAGAGCGCCGGGGGCGGCTATCAGCCGATTCTCGACAGGGCCACCGACGCGATCCGGGACACCGGCGCGTTCGGCGACGCGGAGCGGTGGCGGTTCGCCTGGGAGTGGTCCTACACCCGTGACGCGTGGCTGGACGTGATGCCCACTCAGGGCGCCTTCACCCGGCTTCCGCAGGACAAGCTGGCCGAGGTGCTGGAGGCCACCGGGGCCGCCATCGACGCGATGGGCGGCGGCTTCACGATGCGCTACACCACGGTGGCGGTCGTCACCGCCCGCGCCGGCGCCGGGCCGCGGCCGGAGGGCGGCGTGCGACGGGGCTAGACCCTCGCCCCCAGCAACTCCTGGAACGCCTCCGTCCCTTCCGGCGTCACCTTCACGGCGCGTCCCGAGCCGACCCGCCGCACCCACCGCCGCTCCAGCGCGGTGGCGCACAGGGCAGCGCCCAGCGCTCCGCCGAGATGGGGGCGCCGCTCCGTCCAGTCCAGGCAACCGCGCACCAGGGGCCGCCGGGCACTTGAGGGCTGCTCGAAGCCCAGGGCGTCGGCGAGCCACGCCCGGCCCTCCGGGGTGACGGAGAGCCCGGAGTCGGCCGCGACCAGGCCCCGGGCGACCATCGCCTCCGCCAGGGTCACGCCGAGCCGCCCCGCCAGATGGTCGTAACACGTGCGGGCCCGGGCCTCGGCGCTCTGCCGCACCGACTCCCGAAGGTTCCGCGGGCCGGTGGTGCTTGGGCGGGTGGCGCCCGGGGTGGTGGCGTCCGGGGCGGCCCCGGTGTCCGGGGCGTACGAGCTGAGGGCTTCGATCAGGCCGGCCACCTCCGGACCGGCCAGGCGGACATAGCGATGCCGGCCCTGGCGTTCCTCGGCCAGCACGCCGCCCGCGATGAGACGGGAGATCTGCTCGCTGGCGGTGGAGGGCCGCACCCCCGCGTACGTGGCGAGTTCCCCCGCCGTCCAGGCCCGTCCGTCGAGAAGGGCCTGGCAGAACGCGGCCCGGGTGCGGTCGGCGAACAGGGCGGCGGTCTCGGCGAGCGGGATCATGACGCCAGGATGCCGCAGGAATGGTTCGGGGAGCGCCGAACTGTTCCGGCTCTAGCGTCGAGGCCATGACGAACACGACGGATACGACGCACGAATTCGACCGCTACGCCGACATCCGGGCGGCCCTCGCCGACCCCGCGCTGGTCCCGGAGCCGCCGGCCGCCGCCACCGGGCCGGCCGGGGCGAGCGTCGCCTGGCTGCGGGCCACCGTGGCCCGGTTCGGCTCCGGCGAGCCGCACCGCCGGCGCCGGGCCCTGGTGGAGGCCGAACTGGCCCGGCTGGAACCCGCCGCACTGCGGCAGGCGGTGGCGGCGGAGCCCGGCGGGGACATCCGGACACGGGTGGTGCGCACCCTCGCCGAAGCCATGGGGATACCGGAGCCCGACGCGGTCGCGAAGGCGGTGACCGTGGTGTCCGGGCCCTACTTCGGCGCGCCCGCTGACGAGGCCGCCGACGAGGCGGTCGCCTGGCTGGTGGCGCGAACGGCGCCGGGTGCGGCGACAGATGAAGCAGGCGATGACGCGGGCATGGAAGCCGCCGCCAACCGCATCGGGCTGCTGGTGCAGGCGTGCGACGCGACGGCCGCCCTGGTGGAGGCCGCGGGCACCGGCGACGTCCCCCTCGCCCGGGTCCTCCGGGAGAACCCGCCGCTGCGGACCATGCGCCGGGTCGCCGCGCACGCCACCGAGGTCGCCGGCCGGCGGATCGCCGAGGGCGACGCGGTGGTGCTGGACCTCGCGGCCGCCCACCGCACCCACCCCGTGCCCCTCGCCTTCGGCGCGCCACCACGGGTCTGCCCCGGCCGGGCACACGCCCTCGCCCTGGCGGACGGCCTGCGCCGGCGCCCGCTGACCGCCTTCGCCCGCCTCCACCACCAGTCGGCCCCGCTGCTGCTGCCCAACGCCTGGGACCACGCCTCCGCGGCCGCACTGGCGGCGCAGGGCTTCCCGGCGATCGGCACCACGAGCCTCGGCGTGGCCGCGGCCGCCGGCCTGCCCGACGGGGCGGCCGCGACCGCCGAGGCGACCCTCGCGCTGGCCCGCCGGCTGGGACAGGGCTCCTTCCTGTTCTCCGTGGACGCCGAAGGGGGCTTCAGCGACGACCCGCGGGACGTGGCCGAGCTGGCCCGGAGCCTGCACGCCGCGGGCGCCGCGGGGATCAACCTGGAGGACCACCGCCCGGACGGCACCCTCGCTCCCGCCGAGCTGCACGCCGCGAAGATCGCCGCAGTCAAGGCCGCCGCACCCGCGCTGTTCGTGAACGCCCGCACCGACACCCACTGGCTCGGACGCCAGGAGGACGAGACCGCGGCGCGCCTCGCGGTCTACGAACAAGCCGGAGCGGACGGGGTGTTCGTGCCGGGACTCTCGGACCCGGACGGCATCGGCGCCCTGACGGCGACCCTGACCGTCCCGCTGAACATCCTCTACACACCCACCGGCCCCACGCTCGCCGACCTGGCCGGGCTGGGCGTGCGCAGGGTCAGCCTGGGTTCGCTGCTCTACCGCAGCGCCCTGACCGCGGCCGTGGCCACCGCGACCGCGATCCGCGACGGACGGCCGACGGGCCCCACGCCCTTGTCCTACGCGGAAGCCCAGGCGCTGTCGGCGTCCGCTCCGGGGACGCGGGGAACCGAGTGACGACCACCGTGCGGGTGCGGTCGGCGTTGCGACACGGCCGACGTACGGGCGATCGGCGAGGCGCCGTGTTCAGCTGAAGGACGAAGGGCTGCAGGCCGAAGGCCGAAGGGGGTGGCAGCCGGTCGAGCGGCAGGGAGCGGAAGTGGCGGAGACCGACGACATCGACCGGCAGGACATCCGGCTGGCCGTGGTCATGAACGGCGGGGTGAGCCTGGCCGTCTGGATCGGCGGGGTCACCGTCGAACTGCACCACCTCGCGATGGCCCGCCGCTGGGACGAGGCGGTCTACCGGCCGCTGCTCGACCTGCTGTGCGCCGACGCGCGCGTGGACGTGATCGCCGGAACCTCCGCCGGCGGGCTCAACGGCGCCTTCCTCGCCCTCGGCCTCGCCCGCGAGAAGGACATCACGCCCCTGTGCGGCCTGTGGCGGGACAAGGGCGCGCTGGGCAAACTGCTGCAACACCCGCTCCAACGGCAGCCCCCCTCCCTCCTCCAGGGGGACTACTTCCTCGACGAGCTCCGCAACGCCCTCCGCGCCGTCGCGACCTCCCCTCCACGGACCGGCGCCGACGACGGGAGGACCGGGCGACGGCCCGTCGAGCTCATCCTCACCGGCACCCTGTGGCGCGGCCGGTACAGCTCCTCCTGCGACGACACGGGCGTCCGCATCACCGAGGTCGACCACGACGCCCGCTTCCGGTTCGCCTCGCAGGCCGGGGCCACGGACCCCGTCGCCGACCTCCAGGACGACGGGGTGATCGACCGGCTCGCCGTCGCCGCCCGCTGCACCTCCTCCTTCCCCGCCGCGTTCGCGCCGCAGTGGGTGGACGTCGACGCGGACGCGGCCGACGGCCCCTGGCCCTCGACGGCCGGGCGCGCCAACTTCCGCGTCCCGCAGTACGTCGTCGACGGCGGGATCCTGCTCAACAAACCCATCCGCCCCGCCCTTGAGGCCGTCTACCGGCAGACCGCGCAGTCACAGGTCCGCCGGGTCCTCACCTACGTCGTGCCCGACCCGTCGGAAGCACCACCGCAGGCTCCCGCCCCGGAACCCACCGGGACGCCGCCCCTGCGCGCCCCCGACGTCCTCCTCGGCGTCCTGACACGGCTGCGCTCGACCGACTCGGTCTCACGCGAGCTGACCGAGATCCAGGTCCGCAACGAGGACGCCCGGCACCGGCGCCGGGCCCGGGCCCGGTTCGCGTACGCCCTGGCCGGCGCGGCGCGACAACTCTCCGGAGCGGCATGGCAGGGCTACCTCGAGACACGGATCGAGCACGCCGCCGACACCATCGGCCGATGGCTGGCCGCCGGGCAGCCCGCCGAGACCGCCGGCCGATGGAGCGAACGGGAGATCGCCGACCGCCTCCGCGTGGTCCTGCGGGACCGGCGCGCACGACCGGAGTCGTTCATCCCCCGAGGGGACTCCGTCGACGAGGCCACCGGCCGGACCGGCACCGACTGGGACTGGGGGCAGACCGCCGTCCAGGGACTGCGCGACATCGTCGTCGACGTCCTCAGACGGGCCGTCTGGCTCGCGCCCATGGGCTCGCCGGAACGCCGCGCCATCATCGAGGCACGACGCCGGGCGAACACCGTGTTCGAGGAGATCGAGGAGGACTGGCGCACACTGGCGGAGCACTGGACCCGCGCCGGCGCCGGCCTGCCGCCCGGCGCGTACGACGGGCTCGGCAAGGCGACGGCTGCCGCCACCCGGCGCCTCGAGGACTGGCTGCACCAGGCCCTCACCGACTGGGACGGACCGCCGGACACCGGCGCGGAGGACTACGCGGAACGGCACGCGCGCCGGTACGGCCAGGCGACCGCCCTGGCCGACTCTCTCATGAGCTGCGACGACGCTCTGTCCCGCGTCGCCGGAGCCGGAACCGGAGCCGAAACCGGAACCGAGGCCGGGCCCGGGGGCCTGGCCGGGGAGGCCGTCGTCGACCCCGTCGGAACCGAACGCACCCACCTCAAGGCCCTCACCGACTACCTGCTCCACTCCACCCAGGACGTCCTGGACCGCATGCTCCGCCTGGAAGTCGTCCAGCAGGCGTACGGCGACACCCAGCGAGCAGTGGAGCAGGAAGTCGAACTGATCCAGGTCTCCTCCCGCGAACCCGGCCTGCTCACGGGCAGGCAACTGCACCACTTCGGCGCCTTCTACCGCGCTTCCTGGCGCGTCAACGACTGGATCCACGGGCGCATGGACGGCGCCGCCCACCTGGCGCGGGCACTGATGTCGGTCGAGCGGCTGCGGCAGGTCTGGGCGACGGACGACGACGCCGACGACGCGGCCCACCGGCTCGTGGACGCGCTGCGCGCCTGCGCCGTCGACGCGCGCGACCCCGCCGACCGGGCGTGGCTGGAGCAGACCTGGCAGGAGCACTACGCCTCCACGTGCCGGGGCCTGGCGACGGAACAGATCATCCCCATCCGTCCCGCAACGCCGCCCGGGGGACCCGGTCCCGAGGACGACCCCCGGCTCGGCCTCTGCGTGGAGGCGGTCACCCACGCCCTCCAGACGAACATCCTCAGACAGGAACTCCACCTTCTGGCGGACGCGGTCCGCACGGAAGGCGACGGCCGTCCCGAGGACAGCACGCGATGGCTCGCCCAGTACGACGCGGCGGCGTCCACGACGACAGGCCGGCCGCTGCCGGCGGAGACGATGTGGCGACTGTGGGAGAGCGCCCGGACCATCGGCGGCCAGCGGATCACCCAGGAGGCGGGCGGCGACCTCTTCGCCGAAACCGCCGCACACAGCGCCGCCGTCACGGCGAGCGCCGTCGGCGCGCCCCGCGTCAAGGCCGTCGGCGCGGTGTTCAGCGCCCTGCGCGGCTACACCCTCGCGGTGTGGGCCATGGTCCGCTTCCTCACCCGTCCGGGCAGGTTCGGCCGCCGTGCGGTGGACCTCGCGGTGGTCACCGGAGGCGTCCTGCTGGCCATGTCCCTGTTCGTCCCCGGCCTTCCCGTGGCCTTCACCCTCGCCGGGGTGTTCCTCCTGCTGGCGGGCTGGTCGGCGGCCGCGCTGCTGACCCGGGACGCGCGGCGGCTGGGCCTGAGACTGGCCGCCGTCGTGCTCGTCCTGCTCTGCGCCGCCGCCTTCTACATCTACGCGAACCGGAACGACGTGCACCTGCGCGAGACGCTGTGGAGCCTGGCGGTCAAACTGGGAGTCGGCCTCCTCGTCGTCCTCCTCGGCATCTTCCTCGCCCGCACGCGCGGGCCGCGCGGCACCTTTTACCACTCGCACCGCCCTGACGAGTGCAGCTTCGACGAACAACGAACCCGGAGTGCCGCTCCTCGCTAGAGTCCCGCACGTTCCGATCGGCGGAGCGACGGAGGGGGAGCGGCCGGTGCCCAACTTGCTGAGAGTGCCACTCGAGAGCGGCGGATCCGTGCTCGTCGAGATCGACGAGGACCCTCAGGCGGTCGTCAGGGTCGCCCGCGGCGGCGGGGCCGTCGCGCACGCCGCGGAGACCCTGGAGCGCGGGCTGGACAGTGTGCGGGAGGCCGCGCACGCCGTCGTCGGCAGGCTGACCGACTTCCCCCGCCAGCCGAACAAGATCACCCTCGAACTGGGGCTGAAGCTCTCGGGGGAGACCGGTGTCTTCCTCGCCAAGACCGCCGGCGAGGCGTCCTTGACGCTCACCTTGGAGTGGGACGGACAGCGCCCCGACGCGCTGCCGGTCACCAGGGCGGTCACCGCCAACGGAACGGCCGCCAACGGAACAGGCGTCAACGGAACGGCCGCCAACGGAGCAGCCGCCAACGGCGCGGCGGCCGTGGCCGGCTGACCGCGGCGAGGAGAAAGAGAACCACCCCATGCCCGGACCCGTGCCGAACCCCGGCATCGCCCGGCTGTGGTCGCACGGCGCCCCACGGGGCGCGGGCTTCCTGGCCGCCCCGCGCACCGTGCTGACCTGCGGACACGTCATATCGGCGATCGCGGGGGAGCCCGAGTCCGTGGCCCTGCCCCCGGGGCTCGCCGTCGAGCTGGACTTCCCGCTCGCCGGCCTGCCGGTCCCCCGGCTGACCGCGTCCCTGGCCCGGCACATCCCGGTCGCCGACGACGGCACCGGGGACATCGCCGTCCTGACCCTAGCCGAGGACCCGCCCGCGGGGGCGGAGCCCGTGCGGCTGCTGGACGTGGACACGGTACGGGACCACCCCTTCGCGGCCTTCGGCTTTCCCGCCGGCGACGACGAGGGAGTGTGGTCGCACGGCACGATCGTCGACGACCGGGGCCGGGGCTGGGTGCAGATCGAGAGCACCGGCGCCTGCGAGATCCTCCAGGGCTTCAGCGGCACACCCCTGTGGGACGACCGGCTCAAGGGCGTGGTCGGCATGGTCGTCGCCACCGACCGGCGGTTCGTGGGCCGGGCGGCCTACGCCATCACCCTCGACACGCTCCTCGAAGCCCACCCGGAGCTCGCCCGCCACGCCTCGCCGGACTCCCCCTTCCGAGGGCTCATGCCCTTCCGGGAGCGGGACGCCGCGCACTACTTCGGGCGTTCCGTCCAGATCGAGGAGCTGACCGAGGCGGTCACCACGTCCGGGGTCGTCCCGGTGGTCGGGGTGTCCGGGGTCGGCAAGTCCTCGCTCGTCCAGGCGGGTCTCCTGCCCGCGCTGCGCCGGCGCGGCGACTACAGCGTGGTGACGCTGGTCCCCGAACCGGCCGTACGCGCCGAGCACATGCTGGCCTCGGCCCTGCTGCCGCTGCTCGACGCCCTCCCCGGCGAGGAGAACGACCCGGGCGACGTGGGGGAGCGCCTGGACCGGCTGGCGCGGCGGTTACGGGACGGAGCCGCGGCCCCCGTGGTCACGGAGGCGGTCGGCCGCTCCGGCACCTCACAACTCCTCCTCTTCATCGACCAGTTCGAGGTGCTCTTCCGCTGCCCTCCGGGCGAGGCGGACGCGCTGGTCGAGCACGCCCTCCGGATGACCGAGTGGCGCACCGCGGACGGCGGCCCGCTCGTCCGCCTGGTCTTCACTCTGCGGCTGGACTTCCTCAAGGCCATGCGCCGGTTCCCGGCGCTCGAGCGTGTGTGCGACACGTCGGCCTTCTTCGTCAACAAGCTGTCCGGTGACCAGTTGCGCGAGGTGGTGCTGGCCCCGGTCGACTCCTTCCACGGCGCCGTGCGGTTCGAGGACCGGCTGGCGGAGCGCCTGTTGTCGGATACCGGGAGCAGCCCCGGGGCCCTGCCCCTCCTGGAGTTCGCCCTCACCCTCCTGTGGGAGCGCCGGGTCCACGGGGTGCTGACGCACGCGGCCTACGAGGAGACCGGCCGGGTCGCCGGGGCCCTCGCGAGCCACGCGGAACGGGCCGTCAAGGAGCGGCTGGGCCACCTGCGGGACGAGGTGCGGCGGCTGTTCGTCCAGCTCGTCCGCCCGGGCGACGGCGCCTCCGACAACCCCGTCGACACCGGGCGCACCGCGCGCCGCCCCGAACTGCCCTCCGCGTGCTGGGAAGCCGCCCAGCTCCTGGCCACCCAGCGGCTCGTCCACCTCGACCACGCCTCCGACGGTGTGGAGACGGTCGCCCTCGCCCACGAGGCGGTCCTGGAGCACTGGCCCACCCTGCGGGACTGGGTCGACGCCGACCGGGACTTCCGCACCTGGCAGGAGCACCTCCGGGCGCGGATGAGCCGCTGGGAGCTCAGCGGGCACGACCGGGCGCTGCTGATGCGCGGCTCGGAGCTGAGCGCGGCGGAGAAGCGGCTGCGCGACCGGCAGGACGACATCCCCGCAGCCGAGCTCGCGTACATCCGGGCGAGCGCGGAGTGGCGGCGGCGCCGCCGGTTCCGCGGGGCCCTCGCGGGGACGGCCGTCCTCACGGCGATGGCGGGCCTCACCGGTGCCGGTCTCGTCTCCGTACGGGAGAGCAAAGCGGCGGAGCTCTCGGGCGGGCTCGTGCAGGAGGCGCAGCGCCAGGCCGGCTCCCGGCTGGAGACCTCGGCCCTGCTGTCCGTCGCGGCCTGGCGCACGGCCACCACCCAGCAGGCCCGCGACAACCTCTTCGACCGCTATCTGGCCGACTCCCCCTACGACGCGGTGCTGCCCGCGGACGGAACGGTCGCGGAAACGGCGCTCGACGACTCGGGGCAGGTCATCGCCGTCCGCACCGGCGCCGGCCGGCTCACCGTCTGGCGCGTGGCGGCCTCGGGCGGCATCTCCCGGCTGGCCGACATGGACAACGTCTCGGCCGTGGCGGTGAGCCCCGACGGCACTCGGCTGGCGCTCGGGGGCGACGGCAACCGCATCGTGGTGTGGGACGTCCGCGAGCGCGAGGTGCTGCTGACCCTGCGCGGCGCGGCGAGCACCGCCAGCACCGGCCAACGGCCCGACCAACTGCGTTTCGACCGCACGGGGCACCGGCTCGTGGCGCACCCACCGCTGGACGACACGGCCCAGGTGTGGGATCTCGACCGGCCCACGGCTCCCGCGGTGACGCTGCGGACGCCCACCGGGACCGAAGGGGAGGCCAGGGAGTTCGCCTTCGACGCGAGCGGTGAGCACGTCGTGGCCTCCCACATCGGGGACAGCCACCACGTGTGGGATGCGCGCGACGGCCGTGTCGTGGCGAAGAAGGGCCCGGAGGAGGGGCCGGGTCTCCCCGTGGTGTCCTTCCTCAGCGGCCCCCACCCGGTCGTCGCCCAGTGCGTGGACGGCCGATGGCACCTGACGGCCCCGGCCGACGGCACGACCGACCCGCGCCTCGCCCGCGCCGTCCCGTGCGCCACCACCGGTGAACTGGCCGGGGTGTCCGACCAGGTGGTGCTGGCACGAGGGAACGGCACGGTCACGGTGTACGACGCCCACACCGGCCGGCAGCTGTCGCGGTTCGACGAGGACGCGACCTCGGGCGGCGGCTACACCCGGTACGCCCTGTCCAACGGCGGCCGGAGGATCGTCCACGCCCGGGGCACGGAGGTCCTGGTCATGACCGCCCCGGCGCCGGACTCCCTCGGCACGGTCGACTGGACCAGCGGCTCGCCCCCCGAGGGCAAGCAGGGCGACGCGGAAGCGGCCCAGTTCTCCCCGACGGGCCGCTATCTGGTCACGGTGCGCGTGGACAGCGGCACGGTCACGCTGTGGGATCCGGCGACAGGGCGCCGTATCGCCACCGACAGCTCGTCGAAGGCCGGGTCTCCGGGGTACGCGGTCTTCGACCCCGCGGAGAAGGTCCTCGCCGTGAGCGACATGGCGGATCCGGTGGTGACGCTCTACAGCGTGCCGGGACTCCATGTGCTCCGTCAGCTGCGCATCGATCTGCCCGCCGACACCCCACCGCGCGTGGGGGAGGTCACGGGCATGGGATTCGACGCGCGGGGCCGTCTGACGGTGCTGGCGGGCGGCGCGGTCTCCCGCTGGGACACCACGACCGGCGAGGCGACCGGGCGTCCGCTGCTCTTCACGGGCAATGCCCCCGTCGACCGGCGCGAGTACTCGACGGCTCTGGCCGTGCACCCCCGCTCCGGGCAGGCCGCCGTGACCACCCCCGACCGCCGGGGCGTCGAGATCTGGGACCTGGAGAGACGACATCGCGTCGAAGTGATCGTCCCCGGCTTCACGGCACCACTGCTCGACTGGTACCGGGCCGTGCGGTACAGCGCCGACGGCACGCGCCTCATGCTGGTCAGCCAGGACGGGGAGACGGAGGTCCGCGACGCGGAGACCGGACGGAAACTCATCGGCATCCCCGCCGCCCCCTCCCGCACCACGGTCTTCCTGGCCCGTTCCACCCAGGTGGTCAGCATGCGCAAGGGAGCCTTCGAACTGTGGGGCCCCGAAGGCCTGATCGCCCGGACCCGTACACCCACGGCCGCCCAGGTGCGGGCGGTCGTCCCCTCACCCGACGGCGAGCGGATGCTCCTGACCACCGGCAAGGACCTCGACGTGAGATTTCGCCTCGAACAGGCGTCCCCGGACGCCTGGGCCACGGGCCTCTGCTCGCGCGTCACGCGCGACATCGCGCGCGGCGACATGGGAACGGTGCGCTACGGGTTCCTGGAGCGCAATCTGCTGGGGGTGACGGCATGCGCTCGCGGGTAGGCGCCGTGGCGGCCATGTGCCTCCTCCTGGTGGCCGCGTCCACCTCGTGCTCGTCGGGGAACCAGGTCGGCTCGCCGGGCCCGACCCGGTCGGTCACCCTGTGGAACCCCTCGGCCGGACGCCCCTCGCCGTCGACGGCGGCCGACGGGCCGTTCGACGTGGACGCCGCCATGCTGCGCATCAAGCGCCTGGGGTACACGGCCGACGACGAGCCAAGTGTCCTGAAGGCCCTCCGTGGCCCCTTCCGTGCCCTTCACGGCCACTGCACGGGAAGCGTCGACGGCCACTGTGTCAGCGTTTTCTTCTTCCAGGGCAATGACTACGTGGGTTACGACAACCCCGGAGTCACGGAATCCACGATCGTGAAGCAGGACGGGACGACGGTCACCATCTCCTACCCCGTCTTCACGACCTCGGATCCCCTGTGCTGCCCGTCGGGCGGCAAGCGTGAGATCCGGGCGGCCTTCAAGGGCGGGAAGGTGGCCTTCACACCCCCGTTGCCGGACAATCCCAACGGCCCGGGCACGTAACGGCGGTCAGAGCGGGCGCCTTACGATCGGTGCATGTCCAAGCATGATGCAAACTCACGGTGGTCCCTGTGGTCACGGGACTCGGTACTGTCGATCGGTTCGGCGGGCTCGGTGCTCTCGATCGGCTCGGCGGGGTCGTTCCTGTCCGTCGGTTCGGTCGGCAGCGCCCTGTCGGTGGCCTCGGTCGGCTCCTGGCTGAGCGCCGGCTCCCTGCTGTCCTCCCGGTCACGGTGGTCCGTGATGTCCTCGCGGTCCCACCGGGGCCTCCTGGCCGCCGGATTGGTGACGGCCGTGGCCTGCGCGGCACTGACCGCCGGCCGTGACCGCCACCCGGCCTCCTGACCGGAGCGCTCCAAAACCCGCGCCCGCCGGCCTCACCTCGCCGACCGGCCGCGCCTACCGGCCGGCGGGGGAGGTGAGGAAGCGGCCGATCTCGCGGGCCACCGCCTCCGGCTCGTCCAGCATGGACAGCACATACGCGCCGGGTATCTCGGCGTAGCGCCCCGCGGGCAGCAACTCCGCGAGGCGGCGGCCGTGCTCGGGCGGCATCACCCGGTTGTCGGGCGACCACAGGACGAGCGACTCGCCGGTGAAGCGGCGCAAGGCCTCGGTGTCGCGGATGAGTTCCCTCTTGTCGAACGGGTCGCGGCAGTACGCGAGCAGGTCGCGCTCGATGGCCGGGTCGGTGAGGATCGGTTCCGTCCAGGGTCGGACGAGGGCGTCCGGCAGCGGCCGCCGGACCATCTGCCCGTACAGCAACCGTCGCAGCGGACCGATCCGCAGTTGACGGGCCGCCAGCTTCATCCCGCCGGGCACGTGCTTGGCGATCGTGAGCATCTTGCCGGGCAGTCCGGGCGGGAAGTTGTCGAACGCCTCGCACGGGAGGATCACCTTCCGGGCGACGCGCCGGTCCAGGCCGTGGGCGGTGAGGAACAGCGACCCGCCCCAGTCGGAGTGCACCAGCGTGACCGCGTCGAGGTCGAGCGCGTCCAGGAAGTCCGCGACCAGCCGGACCTGTCCCCGCATCGTGAGATCGGCGCCCGCGTCCATCGGCCGGCGATGGGACCCCAGCGGCAGGAGGGGCCGCAGATATCTGAACCCTTCGGGCAGCAGCGGCATGACCCGGTCCCAGACCGTGTGGTCCATCAGCAGCCCGTGCAGCAGGACGACCGGCGGCCCCGCCCCGGCGTCCTCGTACTCGACGACTCCGGCGGACACCCTGACATTCTGCACGGCAGCCTCCCCAGTGAACGGTCGATCGTCCAGTCACCGTGAACCAGCGGCCAGTCTGACAGCGCCGGCCGACGGGGGACCAGCCGGTAACAAGGCGCCGGCCACGCACTCCACGCGCTCTTTCGGCCATCCGGGCGCCCCCGACTTCCACCGTTAAGGGGCGAAGTGAGCCGAACCCCTTCCTCCGCCGGCCGGTTGAGCACTGGGTGCCGTGAACCAGGCGCTCTTTACCAACCGAGGGAGGGAAACCCCATGGAGAGTCCGGGAGACCATAAACAGGATCAGGCTCACAGGCTACCGTTCCCCGAGCCGGTGGAACCCCGGCGCAAGGCGCAGTGGGCGACATCGGCGTTCGACCACGCCGGCGTATGGCGGCTGTCGGCGTCCATCCCGGCGGTCCTGGCCCAGGTGTTCCGCATGGCCTGGCGCATCGACCGCCGCGACGTGACCGTCATGGTGGGCGCGCAGCTCACCTACGGCATCTGCTCGGCCGTGGCCCTGACGGCCACGTCGCGGGCGATGGTGCACCTCCTCGGCACCGGCACGGTCGCCGACCGCGTCCACGCCGCGCTGCCCGCGCTGCTGGCCATCGCGGTCGCCGCCGGCACCGGCCGCGTCGCCCACGGGCTGGCGTCCTGGTCGGTGGGCCGGCTCAGACCACGGCTGATGACCGCCGCCGACATCGCCGTCGTCGACGCGATGGTGTCCGTGGAGCTCGCGGCGTTCAACGAGCCGGGATTCGCCGAGGAGCACGAGGCGGCGGAGGCGGGATCGCTGCGCTGCGACCGCCTGATCTACGACGTGCAGTCGTTCATGTCGGCGCTGATCAAGCTCGTGGCCGCCTTCGGCGTGCTCACGGTCCTCCATCCGCTGATGCTGCCGGTCCTCGTGCTCGCCGTGGCCCCGTCGGGCGCGGGGGCGATGGCCGAGGCGCGGATCGAGCACCGGACGCACCACGCCAACAGCTCGGGCCGCAACGTCAAGGGCATGATGCGCTGGTACCTGACCACCACTCAGCTGGCGGACGAGGTGCGCGGCAACAGCATGGCCCCGTACCTGATGTTCTGGTACCGCACGATCACCGGCCGGATGGACGCCCGGTCGCTGGCCGGGGCCGCCCGCGCGCTGCGGATCAACCTGGTCTCGGCGTGCGCCGGCGGTGTGTGCCTGACCCTGGCGTGGGCCACGCTGGCCTGGCTGACGATCACCGGGCGGATGTCGCTCGCGATCGCCGCGACGGCCGTCCTCGCCGTGCGCGCGGCGCTCGGCAACCTCACCAACGCCGTGCACTACGCCGCGTCCCTCTTCCACTCCAGTCTCTTCCTCGGCGACTGGAAGCGGTTCATCACCTCCAGCCGCGCCCACTACCCGGCCCGGGGCACGGTCGTGGTGCCCGACCGGCCGGAGACCATCCGCATCGAGGACGTGTCGTTCACCTACCCCAACAAGACCCGGCCCGCGGTCGACGGCGTGTCGCTGACCCTGCGCCGGGGGCAGGTCGTGGCCGTCCTCGGGGAGAACGGCTCGGGCAAGTCGACGCTGACCCGGTTGCTGTGCGGCCTGTACACCGCCGACAAGGGCCGGGTGCTCTGGGACGGGGCGGACCTGGCGGAGATGGACCTGCGCCGGGTCTGGGAGCACACGGGGGTGGTCACCCAGCAGTTCGGGTACTGGCCGCTGTCCGCCCGGGAGAACGTCACCCTCGGCCAGCCGGTCACGTCCGGCGACGAACGGGTGTGGAAGGTCGTCGACGCGGTCGGCATGCGCGAGGCGGCCGAGGAACTGCCCGACGGCCTCGACACCCTGCTGGCCCGCGAGCTGTGGGGCGGCGTCTCCCTCTCGGGCGGCCAGTGGCAGCGGGTCGCCTGCGGCCGGGTGCTCTACCGCGAGCCCGACGTCGTGGTGCTGGACGAGCCGACCTCACAGATGGACGCCCAGGGCGAGCACGACATGTTCCGGCTCGTCCGGACCATCGCCCCGGACCGGATCACGGTCGTGGTGACGCACCGCCCGGTCAACGCGCGGGTCGCGGACCTGGTCGTCGTCATGGACCAGGGCCACATCGTCGAGCAGGGCACCTTCGGCGAGCTGGTGACGGCCGGCGGCAGGTTCCAGCGGTGGTACGAGCTCGGTCAGGAGGGCTGAGCGCGGCCGTCGTCCCGTTCCGGGAGGGAACGGGACGACGGCCCCCGGCCGGAACGGCCTACAGCTCGGCGGCCTCGTCGTCCTCGCCGGGCTCCTCCGCCTGGGTCGTCACGACCTGGAGCACCGCCGCGTCCCCGTCGATCGCCAGCGACACGCCCGCCGGCAGCGTGATGTCACGGGCGTGCACGGTGTGCCCCGCGTCCAGGCCCGCCACGGACACCGTGACCGACTCGGGTATGTGGGTGGCCTCGGCTTCCACCGGCAGGGAGTTCAGCAGGTGCTCGAGCAGATTGCCGCCCGGGGCCAGGGCGCCCTCGGTGTGGATCGGCAGCTCCACGGTGACCCGCTCGCCCCTGCGCACGGCCAGCAGGTCGATGTGCACGAGGAAGCCCTTGAGGGCATCGCGCTGCACCGCCTTGGGAATGACCAGTTCCCTCTTCCCGCCGATCTCCAGGTCTATCAGGACGTTCGGGGTTTTCAGGGCCATCATCAGCGCGTGACCGTCGACCGTCACGTGCTGGGGCTCGGCGCCGTGACCGTACACGACACCCGGAACCCTGTTCTCGCGGCGGATCCGGCGGGCGGCGCCCTTGCCGAAGACGGTCCGCGGCTCCGCGGCCAGCTTGACCTCAGCCATTTCTGCACTCCTCGTACGACGCGTGGACTGCTGGGCATGGATCACCCGGCTCGGGACGGAGCTCCACGAACCGCTGCGAAGAGCGCGCGCCGATCACGGAGCCACCGCACCCGGAACACGCGGTACGGCCTCCCTCGCCGAGCAACCCGACGAGCGTAACCGGCGACTCCCTCACGCGCATCAAGTGAAGTGGGATGACGGGTGGTTGACCTGAAGTGATCGGCACGCTTGTGCCCGGGGCCGGCGAAGAGCAGGCAAAGCGCTTCTCCATGAATCGCAAAGGGGAGTAAATCCCCCGAACCCGCCCGAAGATCGGTTACGGGCGGGTCCTACGCTGACCCCTCGTGGCAATGGCAAGCAGTCTCCTCGCAACCGGTTCCACGGCCCTCGCGCTGCCGGGACCGACCCCCGGCCGGTGGGCCGGCACCTGGCAGGCCGACCCGTTCGGGATCGCCGCCGTCGTGCTGCTGGGCGGGCTCTACGGGTGGGGCGTGCTCCGGGCTCGACGGAACGGCCATCGCTGGCCGGCCGTCCGCACCGCCGCCTTCGCGGTGCTCGGCCTGGGGACGGTCGCCGTGGCGACGATGTCCTCGCTCGCGGTCTACGGCCGGGTGCTGTTCTGGCCGGCCGCCGTGCAGAACATCCTCCTCGACCTCGTCGCCCCGCTCGGCCTCGCGCTCGGCGACCCGCTCGCCCTGGCGCGCCTGGCACTGCCCGAGCGGGGCGCCGACCGGCTGGGCCGGGTCCTGCGCGGGCGGTTGCTCCGCGTCCTGACGTTCCCCGTGATCGGCACGCTCCTCGTGCTCGCCTCGGAGCTGTCGGTCTACTTCACCCCGTACTTCGAGACGGCGCTGCGCGACGGGGCGGTGCACTCCCTGCTGTACCTCCAGCTGCTGCTGTCCGGGTGCCTGTTCGTGCTGCCCGTGCTCAGCCGCGAGGACCTCCTGCCCGCCTGGTGCACCCACCCGTTGCGCGCCCTGTTCGTCTTCGTCGACGGCCTCGTGGACGCGATCCCCGGCATCCTCGTGATGAGCAGCGGCACCCGGATCGCGGCCGGCTGGTACGCGGCCCGGCAGCCGGGCTGGGGACCCGGGCCGGACCGGGACCAGGTGCTGGGCGGCGGGCTGATGCTCGCCATCGCCGAGCTCGTGGGACTGCCGTTCCTCATCGCGGTGTTCGTCGAGTGGGTGCGCGCGGAACGCGTCAGGACCGCCGAACTCGACCGCCGCCTCGACGCGGAGGCGGCCCTGGCCGCCCCGGCTCCGGCCCAGGAGGCCGTGGCGCCCGGGCGCGTACCCGTCCCCGAGGCCACCCGCCCCTGGTGGGAGACCGACCCGGGGGTCGTGGGGGAGCGCTTCCGGCAGGGCCGGGGCACCCTGTGACGCCGGCCCGCCGCCCTCGCGGAGGCCTCGGCTACGCCCCGACCGGCACCGGGGCCGGCTGCCCGAACGGACGGCCGTCCAAGGTCCAGTGCGGGTCGACGGTGCGGCCGAGCGAGGCGTGGACCTGGGCGGCGACGTCCGGGTGGCGGACGGGCCCGACGGGCGTGCCCGGCGGGAACAGGGGGCCGCAGCCCGCGAGCCAGGCCGTGCGCTCCTCGGGGGAGTCGCCCCCGTAGCCGCCCGCGTCGACATGGCCGTGGTCGCCGCCCCCTGGCCGGGTGCGCGTCGTACGCGGCACGATGCCCGGCATGGACCTTCCCGAACTCGCAGTGCGTCTCAAGCCGTGGCGCCCCCGGCCTCGGCCGGCCGAGGCAGGCCCACTCGTCGGGGGCACGGGAACCGGACTGCGGCGGGACGCCGTGGGCGGGGCCGATGTGCTGTTCCAGAGCGTGACGGCCATGGCGCCCGCCGCGGCCGTGGTGGCCTCGATCCCGGGCGGGGCCCCCTTCGCCGGGGGCAGCCTGCCGCTGTCCGTCCTCCTCGCCCTCACCGCGTCGCTGCTCACGGCCTCCTGCCTGGGCGAACTGGCCCGGCACCTGCCGGCGGCCGGCTCGGTGGCGACCTACGCCGCCCGGGGCCTGCATCCCGCGGCCGGCTTCCTGGTGGCCTGGGGGTACGTCTTCGCCGAGGCGCTCGTACCACCGCTGGTGCTGCTCCAGCTCGGCTTCACCGTGGCGGGCACGCTGCACCGCCAGTGGGCCGCGTACCCGGCGGGCCTGTGGTGGCCGTGGGTCCTGGCCGGCGCCGCGGCCGTCGCCGCCGCCGGGTACCGGGGCATCCGGGCCTCCGCGCGGCTCGGCACCGTTCTCGGCGCCTTCGAGATCGCCGTCCTCGTCGTGTTCGCGGTGCTGTTGATCGTCCGGGCGGGGAAGGACAACACTCTGTCCGTCTTCACCCCTTCGCACACCGCCCCCGGCGAGTCCGCCGTCGGAGGAGTGCTCGCCGGTTCGGTCTACTGTCTGCTCGCCTTCGCGGGCTTCGAGGCCGCCGCCCCACTGGCGGAGGAGGCCCGCCGGTCCCGGCGAACGGTACGGCGGGCCGTGGTGGGCGCGGCCCTGGGTGTGGGTGCCCTCTACGTCCTGACCACCTACGCCATGACCGTCTTCCACGGGCCCGGACGGTTCGCGGGCTTCGCCGCGAACGGCGACGCGTCCTGGGACGGGGTGGCCCGCGGGGCCTTCGGCCTGATGTGGGTGCCCGTGTTCCTGGCGGTCGTCAACTCCTGTGTCGCCAACGCCAACGCGGGCGCCAGCGCGGCGACGCGCACGGCCTACGCGTTCGGCCGTGCCGGACTCTTCCCGCGGCCCCTGGCCGCCGTCCACGCCCGGCACCGTTCCCCGGTGACGGCCCTGGCGGCACAGACCGTCGTGACCGTCGTGGTGGCCCTGGCGCTGGGCTTCGTGTACGGCCCCGTCACGGCCTTCTACCTGATCGCCACGGGGGTCGTCATCGTGGTGGTCGTCGTGTATATCGCGGCCGACCTGGCCTGCGCGGGGTACTTCCTGCGGAATCCAGGACTCCGTCCGGTACGGCACCTCCTCGTGCCCGCCCTGGCGAGCGCCGTCCTCGTCCCGGCCCTGTTCACCGCCGCCGGGTTGCCGGTGTTCTCCTTCGTCACCCCACTCGAGCCACCGGTTTCGTACGCGGGCGCGGCCGTGGGCGCGTGGCTGCTGCTGGGGACGGGCGTGCTGCTGGTGCTGCGACGGCGGTACCCGGAGCGGCTGAGCGGATCAGCCTTTGAGGGCGTAGAAATGGATCGGTGAGTTCGGCTTGAACCCGATACGCGGGTACACCGGAGCCCCGGCGGCGGTCGCGTGGAGGACGGCGCGGGTCAGCCCGGTGGCCCGGGCACCCTCGTACAGCGCCTTGCGCGTGACCGCCTCGCCGTAGCCCTTGCGCTGCCACCGCGGGTCCGTGGCGACGAGCGCGACGAAGAGGCGGCCTTCCGCCTCGATCGCGCCGGCGCACGCCACGGGGACGTCACCTCGCATGCCCAGGTAGGCGAACACCTCGTTCTTCCAGAGCGTGGATCCGGCGAGCCCGTCCCGGCCTTCGTCCAGAGTGAACGCGTAGGCACGCGAGTTGAGATCCGCGTAGGCCCGCAGCTGGTCGTCGGTCGTCACCCGCACGAACCTCAGGTCGGGGTGGGCCGGCTCGGGAATGGGGAGCAGGTCTCCGGCCATGCCCGTGGCGGGGAAGGCGTACTGAAGTCCCGCCTCGTCCGCCGCCGCCCCTAGCGCGGCACGAGCCTCCTCACCGAGAAGGTCTTCGAAGAGCCACAGGAAGCCGGGGCGCGTCTTCGAGCGCATGATGTCCGCCGCCTCGCCCAGCCGTTGCCCGACGAGCTCCGCTCCCGCGCCCACGTCGGTCAGGGTGACGCAGTTCCAGAACGAGAACCGGCAGTCGGCCCAGCGGACGGCGATGCCCGGCAGGTCGCGCACATCCGCACGCGTGTCGCGGTCGAGCACCATGGCGCGCCAGACCGTGGCGAGTTGTTCCACCGATTCGACGGACTCCACGAGATCGTTCATCTCAATACCCCCAGGACTCGATGAGCGTGCGGCAATAAACATGAAGAGGCAGTGCGTCCGGCTAGCGTCCGCGAGGGCGCCGGGACTTGCGGCGGGCCTCCTCCTCGTGGAAGAGGTCGGCCAGCCGCTGGGTGTGCTCGTCGAGCACGATGGGGGAGTCCTCGTCGTCGGTGTCGGCGCCCTGCGCGCGGAGCCGCTGGTCCTGCACCTTCACCGGGGGTGTGGAGTCCAGGTCGGAGGGGCGCGGGCCCTCCGGGCCGTCCGGGCCGATCCGCACCAGGCGCTCCATGCGCACGACCCTGAAGCGCAGGGAGAGGACGTCCAGCTCGTCGCACCGCTCCTCGTCCAGCCGGTCCGCCGCGGCCGTGTAGGGGGCGCGTTCCCCGGGGGCGAGGTCCCGCTGCCAGGGGAGGATGACGCGGAGCTTCATGGCCAGGGAGTCCCGTGCGCCCTGCGGGGTGGTCGACGTGCCCGCGGAGTCCGGCCGCCAGCGTCCGTCCGCGCACTCCGCCGTGCCGAAGACGGCGGGCAGCAGCACCCCTCCCGGGTGGGTCTCGGTGGCGCGCACGGAGTCGTCGCGGACGGCCCCGGGTACCGTGCCCTCCTTCCGCACGAGGGAGAGCAGCTCCATCTTGAGGATGCCCTCCGACATGCCGGTCGCGGTGAACGGGTCGATGACGAACCCGTCCGCCGGGTCCGGGGCCCGGTGGGAGTCGCCCGGTTCCATGGGGTCCGGGTCGGTGGGCCGGGGCGGCTCGGGGCCCTGCGGCCCGCCGCGGAGGAAACGCTCCGCCCGCACCACCCGGTAGCGGACGCCCCGCACGGTCAGCTCGTCGACCGCCTCCCAGTCCATGCGCTCCGCCGCGGTCATATACGCGTCGTGGCCGGCCGGGTCGCCGGCCTCCCGGGCCGTTCGCGCCGCCAGCCGGAACACCGAGCCCATGGAGTCCCGGGCCTCCTGCGGCTCCAGGCACGACAGCGAGGAGACCAGCTCCCAGCCGCCCTCCATCCGTTCCCTCGCCACACCGAAGACGGGGTGCCCGTCCAGGAGGATGTCCGGATACGCCTCCCTGGCCCGCCAGGCCTCGACGTCCGCGAGCGACGCGACGGGCTCCTCCGGAACCGTGATCCGGATCTTGCGGTACGCGGGGACGTTCTCCCCGTCCAGCTCTGCCATGCTCTCCAGGGTGCCGTGAGCGTGATGGGCCGCGCAGCCGAAACGGTCACTCCAGCAACAGTGGACACGCGAGCGAACGCGGGAAGCGCGGTGGCCCCGCAGCCCAGGTGTGACAGACTGTGATCGTTTCTGCTTGAAACGCGTAAACAAGCGCACTGAACATATGGAGCACAACATGGCCAAGGTCCGGCTGCACACCAACCACGGTGACATCGTTCTGGAGCTCAACGAGGAGAAGGCGCCCAAGACCGTCGAGAACTTCCTCGCCTACGTCGACGCCGGCCACTACGACGGCACGGTCTTCCACCGCGTCATCCCCGGCTTCATGGTCCAGGGCGGCGGCTTCGCCCCCGGCATGGACCAGAAGCCGACGAAGGCGCCCATCAAGAACGAGGCGAACAACGGCCTGAAGAACATGGCGTACACCGTGGCCATGGCCCGTACGAACGACCCGCACTCGGCCACCGCGCAGTTCTTCATCAACGTCAACGACAACGACTTCCTCAACTTCACGTCGGAGTCCCCGAACGGCTGGGGCTACGCCGTTTTCGGCCAGGTCGTCGAGGGCCAGGACGTCGTCGACAAGATCAAGAGCGTTCAGACCGGCACCCGCGGCTTCCACCAGGACGTCCCGAAGGACGACGTGCTCATCGAGACCGCCAAGCGCGAGGCCTGAGAACCACGCGCCCGGCACCGGTTCCCCCGGGGAACCGGAGACGGCGGCTCCTGATTTCTTCATGTCCGCGACACCTCGCGGTCGGCTGAGCGACTTCCCGCGATGTTGATCTTTCTGACCGGCGCAGTAGGTCACCGGAAGGAAACAGGATCGTGTTCGTCAGGAAGTCTCACGTCGCCGCTTTCGCGGCGCTCGCCGCCGTCGCACTGCCGGCCGGGGCACTCGGCACCGCCACCACGGCGGACGCCGCCTCGGGCCGGGGCGTGCCCGGCTACCAGACGTGGCAGAGCGATGTGAACAAGGCGATAGCCCCCGCGATCCCGTGGCTGCGGGACCGCGTCGCCAAGGGCGGCGGCAACCCGGCCATCGTGCTGGACATCGACAACACCGCGCTGGAGACCTACTACCACGAGGGACAGGCCAACAAGCCGGTGCTCAAGGTGGCCCAGTGGGCGCACGAGCACAACGTCTCCGTGCTGTTCGTCACCGCCCGCACCTCCTCGTCGTCCGCCCGGCAGCAGCTGGTGGACGCCGGCTACCCGGTGGACGCCGTCTGCACGCGCGAGCACGGCGAGGAGAAGGGCGAGGGCAAGGAGCGCTGCCGGGAGGAACTCACCCGGGACGGTTACACGATCACCGCCAACATCGGCAACCGGCCCACCGACTTCGAGGGCGGCTCCTACGAGAAGGGCTTCAAGCTGCCCGACTACGGCGGCCGACTCTCCTGACCCCGCCGCGCCCTTCGCCGCCGGAACCCGGCGGCGAAGGCCGGGCGCGGGTTGGCTTGTTCACATGGTGTGAGCACTCCATGGCGCTACGCAATCTGACGTAGCTTCCCCTCTTCGCATGCGTGATCTGCCGCGGGAATGGTTCGCTGCGAGCACGCATTCCCGAAGAGAGGGGCAAACAGGGCATGGTTGCTCGTCCCCCGGCACCCGGAGTGTTCGTCACCGAGCGTACGAGCGGAGTCCGCACGATCACCGGGGTGGGTACGTCCACCCCCGCGTTCCTCGGCTACACGGTGGGGGGCCCGGAGGCGCCCACACCACCCACACTGATCCGCAGCTGGTCCGAGTTCGTGGACACCTTCCACTTCCGCTCCCCGTTGGGACGGAAGGAGATCGAACGGGCGCTGGACGGCATGCCGGAAGCCGTCGAGGAGGCGATCGCGACCCTCGGGGCCGAAGAAGACGCGCTCCGGCACCTGGCCACCACCGGAGCCGAACCGGTCGCCACCACGGAGGAGTTCGACAAGCTCGTCGCCGTGCGGACGGCCGACTGGGCGGGCGAGCCCGTCGGCGACGCGGACAGGCGGGAAGCCGAAGCCGTGGCCCTGAAGGTGTCGACGGCCTTTCCCGAGGACTACGCCCAGTGGATCGCGGCGGGCGACCACCTGGCGTCCCTCTGCCGCCGCCGGGACGAACTGGTCTTCCTGGAGAAGGTCTTCGAGCAGGCCGATACCGTCTGCCTCCACGAAGCCGTCTACGGATTCTTTGCCAACGGAGGAAGCTCCTGCTACATCCTCCGCCTCGACCCCACCAAGGACCTCGCGAGCGAAGTCGACGGCAACCCCGACAAACGCACCGGACTGGCCGGGCTGAAGTCCGTCCCCGACGTGAACATGGTCGCGGTACCCGACCTGTGGCACAAGGAAACGCCGCCCGAGACCGCCGCGGCGATCATCGGCAAAGTGATCGGCCACTGCGTCACCATGCGTAACCGGCTCACCCTCTGCGAGCCGCCCCCGGACACCGCGCCCGACGCCGTATCGCAGTTCCTCACCCGGCTGGCGGGCCCGGACTCGGACGACGCGGCGTTCACGGCGTTGTACTACCCGTGGGTGGAGGTTGCGGGTGTGGACGGGGTGCGGCGTACGGTCCCGCCGTCGGGTCATCTGGCCGGTGTGTGGGCGCGTACGGACGCCGAGCGCGGGGTGTTCAAGGCCCCCGCCAACCAGAACCTCCGCGGTGTGATCTCCCTGCCCACCCTGCTCACCGACCGGCGTCACGGCGAACTCAACGACAAGGGCGTCAACTGCCTGCGGACCTTCCCCGACCGGGGGCTGCTCGTTTGGGGTGCGCGGACCCGGTCCGGCAGCCGGGACTGGCGGTATCTCAACGTACGCCGTCTGGTGTCGTTCCTGTCGGACTCGATCCGGCAGTCGACGACGTGGGCGGTGTTCGAGCCCAATGACGACCGGTTGTGGGCGACGCTGGGCCATTCGGTGGGGAGTTTCCTGACGGATCAGTGGCGGCAGGGCGCGTTGCTGGGGCGGACGCCGGACGAGGCGTTCTATGTGATCTGCGACCGGACGAACAACACGTCCGCCACGATCGACGCGGGCAAGGTGATCTGCGACATCGGCGTCGCACCGGTGCGTCCGGCCGAGTTCGTCCACTTCACCATCACCCAGATCGCCGGACAGCCCGGCGCCACCACCTGAACGCGGGGAGGCACACGCACGTGTTGACCGGTGACACCTTCAGCAGCAACACCTTCGCCATCGAACTGGGCAAGTTCCAGGTCGAGACCGTCCAGGACGTCTCCGGGCTGACCCTGGAACAGGACGTCGTCGAGACCCGCCAGGTGTCCGCCACCGGCGAGCTCATCGTGCGCAAACAGCCGGGAGCCCGGAAGACCGGCGAGATCACGATCACCCGGGGCATGGACAAGAGCACCGCGTTCACCGACTGGATCAAGACCACCCTGGTCAACGCCGACCTCGACAGCGCCCGGCAGAACATCACCATCGCCCTCAAGGACGCCCAGAAGCGGACAGTCCGCCGCATCCACCTCACCAACGCCTGGGCCTCGCGCTGGGAAGGCCCCCAGCTCGGGGCGGCCAACTCCGGGACCGCCACGGAACAGGTCACCATCACCTACGAGGACATCACCGTCGAATAGCCGGGAGGACCAGCAGTGATGGCGAACAGGCCCCCAGGCGTCCACGTCACCGAGAAGTCCAGCGGCGTCCGCATGATCGTGGGAGTGGGCACCTCCACCCCGGCCTTCCTCGGCTACACCGCACTGCCCGGCGTGACGCCCCCGGAACGGACGACCCCGCCCTTCACCGCCGACGAGCGCAAGATCCCCCAGCCCATCCGGGGATGGCAGGAATTCGTCGACCGCTACAGCATCAAGGAGCTGAGCGACGAACTGGCCGCCCTCCTGAAGAAACAGAAGGACGACCCGCCCCTGCCCGCCGGGGACCACAGGAAGATCCAGGTGCTCCAGCGCTGCCTCACCCTGGCCGAGGCGGTGTACGGGTTCTTCGCCAACGGCGGTACGACCTGCTACATCGTCGGCTTCCTGGACCCCGCCACCCCGGTGACCGGGTCCACCCTCGCCGGGGACGCGGAGGCGCGCACGGGCCTGGGCGGACTGGAGACCGTGCCGGACGTCACCATGGTCGCCGTCCCCAGCCTCTGGGACATGACCGTCGCCGCCACCGACACCGAGACCCCGCCGGCGCCGGATCTGCCGACCGGCAAGGGCCTGCTCGACAAGGTCCTCGCCCACTGCGTCCAGCTGCGCAACCGGCTCGCGGTCGTCGACGCGCCCCCCGGCCAACTCGTCGAACCGCTCAAGAGCTTCGTCGGCACCCTCGCCACCCCCGACTCGGACGACGCGGCGTTCACGGCGTTGTACTACCCGTGGGTGGAGGTTCCGGGTGTGGACGGGGTGCGGCGCACGGTGCCGCCGTCGGGTCATCTGGCCGGTGTGTGGGCGCGTACGGACGCCGAGCGCGGGGTGTTCAAGGCCCCCGCAAACCAGAACCTCCGCGGCGTCCTCGGCATCCCCACCCTCCTGACCGACGACCAGAACGGCGAGCTCAACGACAAGGGCGTCAACTGCCTCCGCGTCTTCCCCGGCCGGGGGCTGCTCGTATGGGGCGCGCGGACCCGGTCCGGCAGCCGGGACTGGCGGTACCTCAACGTACGCCGTCTCGTCTCCTTCCTCTCCGATTCCATCCGGCAGTCGACGACGTGGGCGGTGTTCGAGCCCAATGACGACCGGTTGTGGGCGACGCTGGGCCATTCGGTCGTGAGCTTCCTGACGGACCAGTGGCGGCAGGGCGCGTTGCTGGGGCGGACGCCGGACGAGGCGTTCTATGTGATCTGCGACCGGACGAACAACACGTCCGCCACGATCGACGAGGGCAAGGTGATCTGCGACATCGGCGTCGCACCGGTGCGCCCCGCCGAGTTCGTCCACTTCACCATCACCCAGATCGCCGGACAGCCCGGTGCGAGCGGCTGAGGGCGTCGTCGATGCAGAAGATCGTGGCCAGGCAGGGCGACACCGTCACCCTGGCCCTGACACTCCCTGCGGTTCTCGTCCCGCCGTCCCCGGTCCTCCCGATTCCCGAAGGCACGGCGGGCTTCCGGATCGAAGGGTTCCCCGCCTGCGTACCGGACGACATCGAGTCCATGGTCATTTCCGTCGGCTACGCGGTACCACCCGCCCTGCCCCAGGCGGGAACAGGCAGCGTCCAGCTGAAGGTTCCCGCCCAGGACCGGGCCAAGTACGCCAGGACCGGCCATGGCGCGATCGAAGTCGTCGTCGACGGCGGCCCACTCGAGCTGACCCTCACCGTGGACGCCCCGGCGAGCCATCCCTCCGGCGCCAGTGACACTCAGGGGAACAAGTACCCCGGAACGGCGACCCTCGCCTGCCCCCGTACCCGCCCCGTGACAGCCGGATAGTCCCGCCCTACCCGTCCGTTCTACCCGTCCGTGTGAGAGGCGATGGTGTCCTCGATGCGCGGGGACCGCCGGACGTGCTCGACCCCGATCCGGCTGTAACGGCCGGTGGCCCGGCTCCAGTCGTAGTTCCCGCGCATGCAGGCCCGGTTCGCGTCCAGGAAACGGTGGGTGCCCTCACGCTGCCGCGGGGACAGCCCCAGGGCGGCGCACAGCTCGTGCACCCGGGCGGAGAGCCGCTGGAAGCGGTCGATCCGTCGGTGGATCATGTCCCGTAACAGGCCGACGGCCTCCTCCTGCGAGCAACCGCGCTCGCGGCGGAGGAGCAGGACCGCGTTGTCCGCCTCCCCGTTGGCCATGTCCTTCTCCAGGGAGTGGAGGTCGTTGGTCAGTATCACCACCTCTGCGGTGATCTCGCGGATCTCCCGCACGAGAGTGCTCTCGTGGACTTCCGGGGGAGCTTCGAAACCCCCGCAGCGTTCGGCGGTGTCCAGCACGCCCTCCACGCCGATCGCCAGCCGCCGTAACGCCATGTACCGGTTCATGTCCAGGACGAGGCCGGCCTTGCGGTTGACCGCCTCGGTGACATAGGTGAGGAAGTACTGCTCCCAATGGCGGGCGGCGCGCTCCCGCCAGGCCGTCGACATGCCCTGCCGCAGCCGCTCCCAGTGGTCCAGCCACAGGCGGGCGAGCGGGAAGGTGGGCTTGACCGACGGCGAGTCGGGGTTCTGCCGGGCGAGCGCGGCCATCTCCCGGCAGAGCGCGTAGGCGGCCAGGGGATCCCTGCCCAGGTGGCTGTCGAAGAGGTCGTCGAAGAAGAAATAGAAGGTCTGCCCTTGGATGCCCAGCTCCAGGTCGTCCCCGAACGCGTCGGGGTGGAAACGGCCGGCGAGCTCCGCCACCGCCCAGGTCAGATAGCGTTCGGCATTGGGCGCGCTGGTGACGAACCCCTCCGCCCTCAGCCACTTCATATGGCGGGCGTTCGCGGCCTCGACATCCGGACTGATCCGCACCTCGAAGGGAATGTCCAACGGAACATTCTGCGGCATGCCTGATCCCCCTCCTCGCTGGATTCCGGGGCGTCCGCCCGCCGATGCGGCGTACGCCCCCGTGGAGATCCAACGATCACCAGGCCGGGCCGCACGTGACAAGTCTTCAGGTCCGTCGGCTCAACCTGTGGTATGGGGCCTGATCAGGGCCGCCCGAGGAGCCCGCACGCGGCCGTCAGCCCGGGGGGCCCGCCACTTCCGTGGCCCAGACGAAGTCGTAGCGCATCTGCCGCCCACCCACCACCGTGCCCTCGTCGCGGTTGCGCATGTTCACCGTGAAGGACGCCTTCGGCAGGAGCAGCACCTCCTGTTCGTCCGGTTCCCTGGAGAAGTAGGCGATGTCCCTGCCGCTGTGCCCGGTCAGCTCCAGGCAGTACAGCACCCGGCGGCCCCCGGCGGGCGGGTGCTGGAGGGGCAGGAACTTCTCCGCCTCCGCGCGGCTGCGGCTGGTGCTGGTGAAGCCGCTGAACGACATGCGCTGCCGGGGCACCAGCTCCCAGCCCGCCCGGTACACCACCCCCGTGACCGGCGGCAGCCTGTCCAGCGCCTCCTGGAGCATGTCGGCGTGCGACTTGGCCTCCGCCCGCAGCGTGCCCGCGAGGCCGTGCATCCGCCCCCGGACGGCCTCCAGCCGCACCGCGCGCTCCACGTCGGACAGCCCCGGCGCCCGGTAGGCGTCGATCAACCGCTGAAGCTCCGCGTCCCGCCAGGTGGCGTAGGGCACCTCGACCGCCTGGCCCTGGACCAGCAGGGAGATCATCTCGTCGACCAGCCGGTGCACGCCCGTCGCCCCCAGGGCGCCGGGAGCGGACAGGACACGGTTGACGAGCTGGTGGTTGCTCCCGGTGTACTGCGCCAGTGCCAGCAGATACGGAAGGCGGAGCTCGGTCCCCAGCCGGGACCGCTCCGCGTCCGCCTCCGGCCCCGACAGGCCCTGCCCGGCCAGCCAGCCGGTCAGATCCGCACCCGGGTGCGGCCGGAGGAGGGCCCGGCGCTTGCGGCGCGCCCCGGCCACCGTACGGTCGTCCACGGTGACCATGCCCCCGTCCCCGGGTGCGGCGAGCGCCTTCTCCTCGTACACGGCCGCGTACGGCAACTCGGGCAGCGCGGCCGTCGGCAGGGTGCTCCTGACGAACGCGTCGAAGTCCCGGTACATCCGGGCGACGTCCTTCGACGAGGCCGTCAGGCCCGCGAGCGCGGGCAGGCCCGCGGCCTTGGCGCCCCGCAGGATCTCGTACAGCGAGTGGTCACGCCCGGTCAGCATCCACGCGGCGACGGCGAGGAAGAACCCGCGCTCCGACAGCTCCGACGCCTTCCCGCCCCCCGCGCCACCGCCCGGCACGGCCCGCAGCCAGTGGAAGGCGCTGAGCATCCGGGTGGTCGTCCCCGAGATCCCCGCCACCAGGGGCGCGCCACGCCCGTGGTGCTTGCGGTACCAGTTGTCGTCCGGGCTCATGGCGAAGACCGCCTGCCCCGGGGCCCAGGGCAGGGGGAACTCCGGCCCCTCCTCGCCCGGCCCGGTCATCGCGGCCCAGAGCTCCTCGGGAGTGACCGGGTGCCGCAGGGGAGCGAGGTCGTCGTCGAGGCCCTCGACGGACAGGCCGGTGGTGCTGCGGCGGGCGTGGGCGGTCTCGGCCTCGCTCAGCGGTACGCCCAGGTCGCGGTAGTCGCGCAGGGTGCGCTTGCCGGGGCCGGTCGAGGGGTCCGGGCGCTCCGTGCGCCGGCGCTGGCTGCGGCCCATCGACAGGGTCGTGCCGGGGCCCTGCTGGACGGTGAGGTTCCCCAGGGCGAAGACGTCGTCGGCGAACTGCTGCCCCAACTGGCGCGGGAGGCGGCTGAGGAGGCCGCGCGCGGTGCCGCTCAGATAGGCGCGCTGGGCGTCGAGGGCCTCGGTGTCCAGGCCGAGTTCACGGGCCAGCCGCCGGTCCCCGCCGAGGACGACGCGGTGCAGCAGGGTCTTGAACGACACTTCGCGCTCGTCGGGGAACGGGTGGGGCTGGGGGCCGTGCTTGTAGTAGGCGGCGTTGTAGAAGGCGGTGACGAGTTCACGGACGGTGGCGGACGAGCCCGGGGCGGTCCACTGGAGGAGCCGTTCCCCGGCCTCGCCCTCGGTGCCCACCTGCCCCGCGCTCTGCGGGTCGTCCTTCAGGAACGCGCCCGCTGCCGCGTCCGGAGCGAAACCCCGGCTCAGCACTTCGTGGAGCCGGAGCACGGCGGTCCGGGCGGCGCGGCCCACCTCCGGCGCGGCGGCCAGCGCCGCACCGAGCCGCTGTTCGTACAGCTCGGCCGCCTGGTGCCAGCCCGGCGCGGCCAGCGCCCGGCGGTGGCCGAACGGCGCCCCGGCGGCGCGCTGCCCGGCGGGGCCGGCCAGGGCGTGGGCGACGGCGGCGTTGCCGGCCTCCTGCTGGAGGTTCCGCAGCCGTTCCGCCAGGGTCGCGGCGGTGTCCGGCACCGGCTCGGCGGGTGCCGGGGCGGGCGCCTGCGCGCGCGTGGCGGCGGCCGGCGCGTGCGGCGGGCCGGGGCTCACGGTCGTACCTCCTGGGGGAAGGCGGACTCGTCCATGTAGCGGCCGAGCTTGGCGTACTCCTCGCGGACGGCCGCCAGCAGGTCCGCCAGGGCCACGGGCCGGTCGTCGTCGGCGGCGCGGTAGGCGGCGGTGACGGCACAGCAGCGGATGGCACCACCGGACAGGTCGAAGGCCGAGGCGAGCGCCGCGAGCCCGGCCCCGCCGACGTCACCGGCCCGGGGCACGGCCGGGCCCAGACAGCGTTCCCACAGGGCCCGGCGCAGGGTCTCGTCGGGGGCGGGGAAGTGGACGACGAGGTCGAGGCGGCGCAGGAACGCCGGATCGATGTTGGCGTGCATATTGGTGGTCAGCAGGGCCAGGCCGTCGAAGGACTCCAGGCGCTGGAGCAGATAGGAGGTGCCGGTGTTGGCGTAGCGGTCGTGGGCGTCCTGGGCGGGTGTGCGCTTGCCGAAGACGGCGTCGGCCTCGTCGAAGAGGAGGACGGCCTCGTCCGCGTCGGCGGCCGTGAAGATCCGCTCCAGGTGTTTCTCGGTCTCCCCGATGTACTTGTCGACGACGGTGGCGAGGTCGACGACGTGGAGGTCGAGGCCGAGTTCGGCGGCCACGACCTCGGCGGCCAGGGTCTTGCCGGTCCCGGACCCGCCGCTGAACAGGGCGCCGACGCCGCGTCCGCGCCCGCCGCCCGGCCGCATCCGCCACTGGCCCAGGACGCGGTCGCGGTGGCGGACGCGCCGGACGAGGTCGCGCAGCTGCTCGTGGGGCCGTTCGGGCAGCACGAGGTCGTCCCAGGTGACGGCGGGGCGTACGGGCCGGGCGAGCCGGCCGAGCGCGCCGCCGCTCCAGGACCGGGCCGCTTCCCGGACGGCGGCGGCGTCCACGGGCACGCCCCGCGCGGCGGCCTGCCGGCGGGCGGCGGTCGCCACGGCATGGATCCGGGCGGGGCCCGCCCGGTGGCGGGCGCCGGCCGTCACGGCGTCGTCGCCCGCCGCCCCGTCGTCCGTGGCGTGGTCGCCTGCCGTCGGGTCCGGTGCCCAGGGGGTGGGGGAGGAGAGCTCGTGCCGCCACAGCGCGGCGCGTTCGGCGCGCGTCAGCGGCGGGCAGTCGGCCAGAACGGGTGGGGTGCGCGTCCAGCGGGCGTCCCACGGCCGGTTTCCGGTGAGCACCAGGGGGACGGGCGCGTCGGCGAGAGGGGCGAGCAGGGCACGGGTCCACCGGTCGTCGGGGGAGCCGAGCGGGCCGATGACCAGACCGTGGCCGCGCAGCCGGGCTTCGAGCAGCGCGGCCCGGACGGCATCGGCCGGGGGCGCCGCGTGGTCGGCGTCGTCGAGCGCCAGTTGGAGCCCCTGGCGCCCCGACGCGGCCAGGGCCGCGTGGGCGATGGCGGTGGCGGTGCCGTCGGCGCTGTCGCGCAGATAGACGGGCCACGGGCGGGTGAGCAACCGGGTGACGTGCCGTACGGCCCCGGCCAGGGGACCGTCCCCCGGAGACGGCGGGGCGGGCGGCGGGGCGAGGAGGGGCCGGAGCGCGGCCGGCATGGTGTCGTCGCCCAGCAGATGCGCGGTGACACGGTCGGGGACGCGCAGGCCCCGCGTCGGATACGGGCGCGAGGTGTCGACGACCTCCAGCAGCCCGCCGGCGCGCAGCGGCGCGTCGGGGGAGAACAGCCGGCGGGCGGTGGCGGACACGGCCGGGACACCGCACAGCGTCAGCGCGAGGCCGATGGTGGCGTGCCGGCAGGTGACGTCGTCGTTGAGATAGCCGTAGCAGCGCTCGAACCGGGCGTCGACGTCGGGAGCGAGCGCGATCAGCAGGACCTGGGTGGCGAGTTCGTCCAGGCCGAAGCCCTCGGCGAGACGGCGCACGGGTGGCGGCGCCCCGGCGGCCGTCGCCGCGTCCTCCCGGGCACGCACCGAGGCGGCGAGGGCGTCCTCGAAGGACGCGGGCGGCAGGGGGCCGGTGGGCGCGTCGAGGAGGTGCGGGGCCATGTCGTCGGGGACGTAGAGCCCGTGCAACGGGTCGAAGGGCGTCTCCTCGAGTTCGGGGAGAACACCGTCGGTGGGATCCTCGCCCGTGCGCCAGGCGATGGCTCGTCGCACGGTGGCCTCGACGACCGCCAGCCGGGCCAGGAGCCAGTCCCCGGGGACGGGCACGGGCGCACGCGAGGGACGCGCCGTGGGCGCCGTCATCGTGTGTCTCCCGGCGTCGGCCCGGGCTTGATGTTCTCGTTGACGACCGGTGGCTTCGTCACCCAGTGGGTGTAGGACTCCGGGACGAACGACAACAGGGGAATGGTGACGGTCGCGTTGATGGTGGGGACGAGCGTGTGCCCGACCGCGCTCCACAGTTCGGTCAGGGCACGGTCCTCCGTCGGTGGGTGCCCCACGTCCAGCAGCGTCGTCAGCTCCATCTCCTCCAGCTCCGGGGGGAGCCGCACGGGCAGCTCCCGGTCGCGGGCGAAGCCCACGAGGAGGTCGCCGAGCATGTTGTGGGCGATGAGCGCGTCCGGCGCCCACGCGGCCACCAGGTACGACAGCCGGGCGTACCGGGGCGGGTCGAACTGCGCCTCCTTGAAGCGGATGGTCCCCAGGGGGCCCAGGGGCAGTCCCCCGTACCGGTGGACCGTGCCGGTCTGTCGCCGGTCCAGGTCCTCGCGGATGTCGTACAGGTAGACACCGACCGCCTCGGAGCCGGTTGTCTCGCCGAGCCCGGTCTCACGGCCCGGCGGCTGGAACGTGACCGGGAAACCGGGTGGCAGGCAGGTCATGTCCTGCTGGACGCGCGCCTTCAGCGCCTGGTCGACCAGCTGGATCATCGCCGTGCCTGCCGCAGGTCGAACGCCGCCGGGGTCGGGCCGACGAGGCCGAGCACCGTGGTGTCGGCCACGGACACGGCCGAGCCCTCGGTGTCGGCGAGGTACACCCGGGGCGTCGCGGGGCGTGGATCCGGCGCGCTTCCGGCGAGTGCCCGGCCGGCCGGCACGGAGAAGAGGGGGGTTCCGGTCGTGGTGTCGAGCATGAGGAACGCTCCGTTGTTCTCGCCGGTGACGAAGAGCAGGGCGCCGTCCGCCGACACCGACACCGATTCGGGCTTGACGATCAGCGGATGGCGCCATGTGGCGACGACCTCGGGCACCCCCCGCGCTCCGGACAGGGCGATGACCGTGATGGTGTCGTCCCCGTGGCCGGCGACGAAGGCCCGGGCACCGCCCGGGGCGCAGGCCACCCCCATGGGGTCCCGGCCCACGGCCAGCGAGGTCACCTCGTGGTCTCCCGCCAGCCGTACGCAGTGGACGGTTCCCGCGTCGCGGTCGCTGGCGCAGGCGTGGACGCCGTCGTCGGTGACGGCGACGTCCCACGGGCGGGAGGTTCCCGGGCTGCCGACCTGGATGGGGGTCACCCCGGAGGTGAGGACGGTGACCGTCCGGCTTGTGAAGTCGGCTATGTATGCCGTGCCGTCCCCGGCGGCGGCGATCGAGTAGGGCACGTCGTTCTTGTCGAGGGGCAGGGCCTTGGGCTGCCCCTGTACCGCCAGTCGCGTCGTGTCCAGGGTGAGTACGGCCAGGCACGCGTCGCGCGTGGGGGCGTCCTTGCGGCCCTGGTTGACGACGTACAGGGTGTGGTCGTCCCGGCAGGCGAGCCCGTTGGGCCTGTCGATGGGCGCGGCGGGCGACGTGGCGACGACGGTCATCGCGGGTTCGTTCTTCGCCAGTTCGGTGCCGTACACCGTGCCCAAGGGCGTGTCGTCGCTCATCCAGGCCTTCGAGACGGCCGCGTACAAATACTGTTCGTCGGGGGAGAGGGCGAGTCCGGGAGGGATCCGGATGTCGTTCTCGACCGTGATGGTCCGCCGGTATACCGCCGGCTTCGCGGAGATGTCGAAGACCTCCACCGTGGTCCTCTGCGCGGCGGCGTTGGAGACGTAGAGCGTGCGGCCGTCGGACGTCAGGGCGAGCCCGTAGGGGTTCCTCATGGCCGTGGGCGACTTGGCCACGGCCATGTGGAAGGTCCAGGCGTCGTTCACCGTCGCGCGCTGGAGGACGGATACCGTCCCGTTCTGGTAGTTGGCGACACACAGCCGGAGTTGATCGGCCGACAGGGCGAGCTCGTGCGGACCCGAGAGGTGTCCTGTCGCCGTGTCGATGGGGTCCAGCCGCTGCCACCGCTGCGGGCCGGTCCGGGACAGGACGGCGATCCTGCCGCCTGGCTGACCCTCCTGGGTACTGGCGAAGTCGGCGACGTACAAGGTCTTGCCGTCCCGGGACAGCGCGGCCCCGGTGGGCTGTCGGCAGTCCACGGTGTCGGCGTCGATCGTGTACCGGCCGCCCTTGGGATCGACGAGGGAGACCGTCGCCGTGCCGGAGTCGGCGGTCACCGCGTACCGTCCGTCGGGAGTGATGGCCACGCCGTACGGGCTCGCGCCGGGCGCCAGGGCGATGGGCGTCACCGTGACCGCGCCGTCGAAGGTGAGAGTGTCCCCGTGGGCGGGGGTGAGGACGAGGAGGGACGACGAGCCGGGGCCGGTCGCGCAGGCGAACGTCCGGTCGGCGGCGATCGCGACGTCCCACGGCTGGTGCGGCGCGCCGAGGGCGACGGGAGTGCCGGGCCGGAGCGTACCGAGATCGAGCACCGCCACCTTGTCCGAGACCGAGTCGGTGGCATAGGCCCACGTGCCGTCCGGTGCCACAGCGGTGTTCACCGGTTTCGAGCCCGTTCCCGTGGTGATCTGGGCTGTCTTGCGAGGAGCGGTGCGTACGGTGACGAGGTCTCCGGTGGCCTGGTCGCCGACGTACGCGAAGGCGCCCTCCGGGCCGTGGACCACCCCCGCCGGGACCGCGCCGACGGGTCCGTCCAGACGCGTGGGGGCCAGGGTGTCCACGCGGACGGCGGTCAGGGTGCCCGAGGTCTGGCCCACGACGAGCACCGAGGACCCGTCCGGGGCGAAGTCGACGGCGACCGGATGAGGGCCGGCCGGGACGGCCACCGGCGTCCCGATCCGTCCGGTGCCCGGGTGCACGGTGGCGACGGACACCGTCGCGGAGCCGTAGTTCGCCACGGAGAGCCGGTCGTCCCCGGGACCGAGCGCCAGTGCCCTGGGCTCGGCGCCCACGGGCACGGGCGCACCCACGACCCGGCCTCCCGCGTCGAGATCCAGCACCGTCACCCACCCGTCGGCCGTACCGTCGCCCCGGCTCGCGACGTACGCGAAGCGCCCGCTCTTCGCCACCGCGATCGCCCCGGTGGCCCCGGGCACGGGGACAGCGGCGGCCACGGACGGCGAGCCGGGTGCGCTCACGTCGACCACGGAGACCGTGGCATCCGTCCCGTTGACCACACAGACCCGTCCCGCCTGCCCGCCCGGGGCCGCCGCCAGCGCGCACGGACCGGCGCCCACCTTCCGTGGGGCGGGCGACAGCCCTTCCTTGTCGAACACCGTCACCTGGCCGCCCGCCCAGTCGGCCACGCAGACCTGGTCCCCGGTCAGCCCGGCGACCACGGCACACGGGTTGTTCCCGGCGTCGACGGAACGGAGCACCGGGAGGTCCGTGGACCCGAGGTCCACGACGGACAGCGTCCCGGAGTCGTGGTTCGCGGTGTAGGCGCGGGTGCCGTCCGCGCTGACGGCCACCGCGCGGGGGTTGCTCCCCACCGGCGCGGTGCGGACGTCAGGGGCGTCCGGCACGGCGAGGCCGGCCACGACCAGGGCGTCCGCACCCCAGTCCGGGGCGACCAGCCGGGGCACCGCCCCGGCCGGTGTCTCGTCGTTGCTGCCACTCACGAGGGCACCTCCGCGACGGTGACTCGGTGTTCGACGGAATAGACGGTCTCGCGCGGCCCGCAGTCGATCCGGTCGACGGGAGGCGACGCCTCACCGGTCACCGGATCCACCGGGACCATCTCCACCGTGGCGACCCTGCCCACCCCCGGCACGCCCTCCAGGACGCGGAACGCCTCGCCCACGTGGACCGGACGCCCCAGCGGCCACCCGGTCCCGTCCCGGCCGCCGCCGATGGGGCTGAAGTACCGGTAGAGGGCACGTTCGGCGGCGACGCGCAGCTCCGCGCGCTCATCGGCGGTGCGGTAGTCGGCGGGCACGACACGGGCGTCGAAGCGGATGCCGTGGTACACGGGCCGCACCAGCCACACCGGGACCCCCTCGGGCTGGCAGGCCCGCAGCGCCCGGCGCAGGGTGTCACAGGCGTCCCGGGTGGGCGTGAGCATGTGGTACGGGAACCAGCCGCGTTCGTCCGTGGTGACGAAGGGGACGACCATCAGCGTGACACCGGCCTGGGTGCTGCCACCGCTGGTGTCGGTGTAGCCGTTCCTGCCGTCGTGCGAGGCGGAGGTGTTGCGCACGCCGACGACGCGCTCGTCCGGTGTCCTGGGACGGCAGATCCTGCCCGGTTCGATGTCGTTGGCGGCCGCGCCGAGTGTCGTCCTGTACGTGCCGTGAGCCGTGATGAGGGCGTCCTTGGGCGGAATGGCACCGTGCTGCCCGGCCTCCGAGGAGCCCCCCGTCACCTTGGGGCCGAAGTGGACGTACCCCGTGCTGGCGTTGAGGACCACATGCTTGTCGTGCGGACCGGACTTCTCGAAGGACGTGACGGTCGTCCAGCCCTCCGCCGCCACACGGACCGCCGGGAGCGGCAGGCACACCGGGGCGTACAGCAGAGGGTGGGCCTGCCCCGCCTCGCCCGTGGAGGGGAACGGCCTTGTGCCCTGGTCGTGTTCCTCGTACTGCTCCGCGAGGACGCTCCCGGTGCTTCCCGAGTCGGCGTAGACCGTGTACGTCGTGGTGGGGGTGCCCTTGGGGTCGAGGATCTGGACGGTGATCCAGCACGAGGCATCCTCCGCCGGAAACCCGGATCCCAGTGCTGCCACGGCGTTCCGCGCCGTCGTGGCCAGTGCCCCGTGCTCGACGGCGGCCTGCCACCGTGCCGATCCGCCCAGGGGAACGGGGTGGGCGGAGACCTCGCCGCCACCCGCCACACCGATCCTCCGCGCCGGTGCCGAGGCGTACGCGAGCGGGGCGGACGTGTCCCACCACGGTGTCTCCTTCCTCGGCGCGAACACCGACACCGCGACGCGGTCCTGCGGCGACCGGTCGCCGTCCGCCGCCACCCAGAGCGTGAGATGGCGCGGATCGTGCGTCTTCCCGATCTCCACCAGGGCGAGGACCAGCCGGCCACCGTCCTGGAACGGCCCGGAGAACGTTCCGTCCGCCCGGTAGTCGCCCGCGGTGAACATGCCGACGGCCGTGGTGACCCCGGCGGTGAGCCGTAACGGCGCCGCGCCGGCGACATCCGGAGGGAGACGTTCGGCGTCCGCCCTGGTCGTGAAGACCGTCTTCCCGTCGGCCGTCGTGACCTGGAGCCCGGCGGGGATCCGCTCCGTGCCCGCCGCCAGGGTGAGGCTGATGTCCGTTTTCGCGGGTACCCACGGCAGATAGTTGCGGGCCGGATCGAGCGCGTCATGGGGGACGTCGCGGAGGTGGTGGATACGGCCCATGCCCGCCGACGCGGCCAGCGCGAGCTGCTCGTAGTCGCCGGGGACGACCGCCCGCTCCGGCAGCGGAGAACCCAGGGGCAGCCGTGTCGCGCAGGCCGCGGCGGTCTCGCCCTCCGTACCGCCGACGGCCGGCGCGGGGTTGGTCACCGAGGAGACGTACGGCAGGGGTGTCCGCAGCACCGTCAGGGTGCGGGCGGGCACATTGCCCCGGGCGCCGCCGCCGGTCAGATACCGGCGGATCCGTACGACCGCTCCCGCCGGCAGGGGCGCCCCGTGCCGGCGCGGCCCCCGGGCCCCGACCACCACGGGAGCGAAGACGGCCTCCCCGGTACGGGGATCCAGCGTGAAGTGCCGGTCGTCCGGCCCCGACCCCGCGAGGGAGGCCACATGCGTCCACTGGGTCACCCGGTCGTCGAGCACCGCTTCCACCACGAGGGGGTCGGTGCTGCGGGGGAGCGGTGGGTGGGCGAAGCGGAGCCGCTCGCCGGGAGCACCGGTGGCGGTCCCCAGCGTCTCGCTGCGCACCAGCCGCGCCTGGACGACCGGGACGGAGACGACGAGCACCGGCTGAAGGGCGAGATGCGTCAGCGGACTCTGCCCGGGAACGGTGCGGTAGCGGATCAGCCCGACGTCCCGCAGCCGCTGGAGGAAGAAACCGCCCTGGCCGTCCGGCCGCCGGAGCCTGAGCAGGAGTTGCGCGGGCGCGTGGGCGGGCGGCAGGTCGAGGGAGACCCGGCCCGGACGGTCGGAGGAGGTCACCGTGTCCGTGACCACCCGGCAACTGGTCCAGTGCGTACCCTGCCAGGCTTCCCAGCTGCCCGGGACCACCCCGTCGCCGAGCGGAGCCGGGCCCAGCCGGACGTCCAGCGTCACGCGCGTACTCGGCACCGGCACCGAGAGGACGGCCAAGGCGTAGGAAGAGCCTTGCGCGGGTGTGGTGATCACCCTTCCCGGGCCCGTGTTCGCCAGGACGTCCTCGGGCCGTGGGAAGTCGCCGAGGTAGGGAAGGTTGAGGTGGAAGGCGGGTCCGGGGAAGGCGGCCTCGCCGGGCGCCACGGTCACCGACGAGCCGAAAGCGGTCAGCGTCCCCTCCAGGGCGCCGTCGGCCACCCGCTCCTCCGCGAAGTCACCGGCCGCGACGAGGACGCACGGATTGAGCACCGCGTCCGTCAGCGTGGTGAAGACGACCGGATCCTCGTCGCCCACCGGCCGGGTCGCCACCTCCTGGCCGGCGGGCACCACCACCGGTTCCGGTGACGGCGCGGCGAGTTGCAGGACGGCCTCCGTCCGCGCGGGCGCGGCCCGGTACGGCCGCACGCCCAGCAGGCTCAGCACCTGGAGCCGGCGCTGGTCGGCGGCCAGATTGAGCCGGTCGCGCACGGCCATGACCATGTCGGCGCACGTCTCGATCAGCCCCTGGCCGGGGTCCGCCAGATCCTGCCCCGTCCACACACCCACCTTCCCGCGCACGCCGGCGACGGCGGCGGCGACGACCTCGTCGCGGGTGCGGCCGTCGTACTCGGGCGTCGGCAGACTCATTGGTGAGCGACCTCCCGTCAGGAGCCGGCGATGATGACGACGACCTTGAAGGACAGGTGCGCCGGGCAGTGGGCCCGCACCAGGCGCGTGAGCCGGCTCTCCAGTGCCCGCCGGTCCTGCCCGGCGGGGGCGGTCAGGGTGACGGTGAGCATGCGTCCGGCGCGGGGAGCGGGGTCGGAGTCGGTGAAGACGAGCCCCGGGTCGTCGACGACGAGCGTGTACTCCGGCGGCACCCAGCGCAGGATCTCCCGGGCCTCCAGCGACAGCCCGTACGGTGTCCCGCGGTACGCCGCGAGCCGGGCCGCGAGGTCGACGGCCTCGCGCCGCCGGACCTCGGGCCAGCCCGGCTCGACACGGGCCCCGGTGATCCGGACCAGCCAGTCGAGGAAGGCGGGAGGCGCGCGCCAGGGGTCGAGGACCGCGTCGAGGCCGTCGAGGCGTTCCTCGGCGGGCGCCATGACCTCACCGATCGCGGCCGCGAACGCCTGCGCGACGGTGTCACGGCCGTAGACGGCGGGCAGGGGCAGTGGACGGGTGGGGGAAGTCGGCACGGTCACGGTCCTCCTGAGGGCTCGTCGGGTTCGTGGTTCAGCCGTCCGCGGGGGCGATGTCGAGGCCGACGTCCCCGAGGAGGACCAGGCCGCCGTCGGACACCTCGACGGACGACACCTGCCGCCCGCTGTCGTCGGTGAGGGTCACGCCGGTCGTGCCCCGCAGCCGTGGCACCCTCTCCAGCACGGCGAAGACGTCGCCGGCGTGGACTCGCC